>CAILUD010000061.1 GCA_903837285.1 uncultured Bacteroidota bacterium
AAATTTAATTTTCTTAAAAAGTATTCTACAGTTTTAACATAAAAAATATTGCGTTTGTTGTTTATAACATTAAATAATACATTTTGTTTTTCAATTTTTTCTGCAAAATCATAGCCCCATAATTGTTTCATTAATATCATATCTTTTTTGTAATTAAAAACCGCAATAGTATTTAGAGTTTTTGAATTAATAGAAATGTAATTTATCATTTTCTTTTTAATCTCAAAATGCATATCAGGTGCAAGATCACAAACTTCATATTTCATAGTTTCATTCACCCCTGCTCTATATGAAGATAATACTTTATTTAGTAGAAATACATTTCCATAATAATTTGCATATTTTGATTGAAAATAATAATCGGCGCTTGGGTATAAACTATCATCATGGCCACCTATTTTAATAGCCAAAGCTTTTTTAAAAAACAAGCCACTTGCACTAAATCCAAAGGTTCTTAAAAAATAATCTAATAATGTAAGTTTTCTGATTCTATTTCTCAATAACTTATCCTTAATATTACTGTATATATTGTTACTTTTACCTTTATAATTAGACCCGAAGTAATCGTAACAGAAATATATCATATTTATTACTGGTTTTTTATTTATTAGCCTATCCATCTCTATTAAAAAATTTTCTTTCAATAAATCATCGTCTGATAAAATGATCATGTATTCCCCTTGCGCCAATTCTATACAACGGTTCCAATTACCATATAATCCAATATTTTGCTCGTTTTTATAATAAAAGAGATTTGGTATTGGCTTAAGATTTTTGATTATAGTTTCAGTTTCTGTATTAACTTCAGGGTCGTTATCAACAATAACAATTTGCCAATTATCTTTAATGTAACTTTGTTTAATACAACTTTCAATAGTTTCTAATAATAAATAAGGCCTTTTAAAAGTAGGTATTGTAATGGAATACTTGTAACCATTAGAATATATATTCTCTGGCTTAACCATTAAATTTGACTTTACATGTTTGTACTTTTGATAATTATCCGATATTTTATCAAAATCAATTTCTAAATCCATTTAATTTGATTCTTAATGTTTTTAAAACCAACATATAAAAACTCTCTATAGCTAGTATTTAAATCCTTTAATACAAAATAAGGCCATCGCCAGTTATTATAGCATAATTGCACAAAAAATTGTGAAATAATAATTGACCAGATACCAAGCGTTGTAAATTCAAATAATATAAGTGAAAAGATAATAATTACTACTCCAGTTATTAAAGCTGCAAAATAAAATGGAACTTCATTTTTAGATGTTATAATAATAGCTGCAATTGAATGATTTGCCTCAAGCAGAAACATAAATAACATTACAGCTAATATATTAAAAGAAAAAAGCATTGTTTTACTTCCAATCATTGTTAATATATTATTACCAAATAATAATAAACCTAAAGACCCAATTAAAAATGTGCAAATAAAAATTGTGAAACTTGTTCCAATCCCCTTAATAATTTCTTTATGATTATTTTTTATTCTATTGCTAGATAACTGGGGGTAAAAAGTGGTAAAATGTATTAGAGAAATGCGATATAAAAAATTTATTACTTGTAATGTTAAGCCATATTTTGCTACAATTATTAACCCTTCATACATAGGAAGAATTAAAGTATTTGCTTGTAAAATTAAAAAGGCACCAAAAGAAACTACACCCATTTTCCATGAATTATTCCATAAAATTGAAAATGCTTCTTTTTTATTTAGGATATAAACAGATTTCTTTAATGATTTTTTTAATTCATTATCGTAAAAATATTTAGAAGAGAATAATCTTAATGAAATACTCTGTATGAGAAAAGCAATAGAAATCCCCACTATACCAAAACCAAAACTTAAAAGTAAAATTGAGCTTAACAAATAAATTATATTAGAAAAAATAATGGCTTTTTTACTTTCTTTAACTAATCCACGACCTACTAAAAATGAGGTATAATATAAGTAGTATATGTTAAGCGTTGTTGATATAATTACTATTGGCCAGGAAAATAATATTTTATTATCAACAAAAATGCCATCTGTTATTTCATTTATATAATAGGACCCTCCAAAAATCAGAAAAAGAAAAGTAATTGCAGCTAATATAAAATAAATAAATTTCACTCCTCTTATAATACTTTTTAATAAGTTATAATCTATTTGATTATCTGTTTCTACATGAACTAAACCTGTTTTTTTTAATTCTTTGGCACCACTAAAAATGTATGTAATATTTCTCATTATATTACCTTGAAATCCGAAATCAAAAAGATTAGCTAACCTTGAAATAGTTAGATAAATAAACCAGATGGCTAATTCCTTTGATTCTAAACTTCTTAAAATTAATGGTAATATTAAAAGATTACTTCCAAACTGAAGTATCTCTGCCAAATAACTCCAAGACAAATCTTTCTTAGTGATCTTTATCATCTACAATTACTTGTGTTATTTTTTTACCACTTAATAAACTCTGGTCGCTCCATAAGTAGTCCCACTCTCCAAAACGTCCAATAAAATAAATGCCTTTACTTTTTAAATAATCGTGAATAATTGATACGTTTTTATTTCTTTCTGAATTAAAAACAACATTTGCATATTTTACTTCACGATAATCTTGAACTTCTATATCATTAACTGACCATAACTTCATTTTATTACCCTTATTAACAATATGCTCAATTAATGAATTTCCACTTTGCTTTTTTGGTGATACTTTTGAATAATAAGTTTCAAATTGTAATGAGCTTTTCCCGAATGGAACATTATCTGGCGATTTAATTGAAGGCGAATAAGCACGGGCTGGTATAATATCTTCATCGTAAATGTAAAACCAGATATTTTTAGGAATATCGGGTCGATTAAACCCTAAAGAAACTAATTGCCCTGAAGTACACAGTAATTTTTCACTTGCATCCAAAATGTTTTGAGGTACATCTTTTATGCATTTTACCAATTCAGGTAATGGTATTGAAGAAACCAACTCTTCGTAATGCGAAAAACTATTATCAGAAAAATCTATACGTTTTGCTTTTAAATCAATTAAAATTATCTCTTTATTGGCTTCAATAATACATTCTGAAGCCATTCCATTTAAAAAACTTTTATACCCACCTTTTTTAGGATAACGCATTTCCTGAGCATAATAAAAATTTTCGTCTTGTTCTTCAAATGCACCTTTAAGAATATTTTCTAAAGAAGGAATACTAAAACGACCACTTAACCAATCAATTGTTAATTCTTTTGATGGAGCTGTCCAATATTTTTTTGTGTAAACTCCTGGAAAATTATTTGTAAAGTATTCGCCAAATTGAAATAATAGCCATTCATAATAATTTTGTGGTTCTTTATCATTTGTTTTGTTTACAAAGTCAATAATTATTTTAGTTTTTTCCTCAGTTGATAATGGTGACAAATTATTTTGTGCAGGATGTTTTAACCATATTCCTTTATAATAATTTGTTGAAATAGGATTATGTAAAATATATTCTGAGCTTTGATTAAATAGCTTTTTTACATAGTCATCTTTCGTAAATGATAGATGAACAAAATAATCAAATCTAAAACCATCACCAATAGTAAAATTATCGCATAACCCACCCCAACTAGATTTTTTTTCAAAAATAATGTTTTCAATTCCTCTTAAATTCAAATGATAACTGGCAGAAATACCAGAAATTCCGGCACCTAAAATTGCAATCATTAAATCATTTTAAGTTAATAAAACGTGTTATACCTTCTTTTAAGTCAATTAAAGGGTTCCAATTAAAAAGTTGTTGTTGTACAGATATATCTGCTACCGCATACATAACATCTGAAGATCGATATGATTTTGCGCCCCATTTTATATTTGTTTTTTTCTGAGTAACTTCTTCAATTATTGTTGCAATCTGTTTTAAATTATGTCCAACCCCTGTTCCTAATTTTAAATTTGTACTTTTAGGTAGAAGTTCAAAATTGTCAATTATTTTTAAATAAAAATTAACTACATCATCAATATGTATAAAATCAAGCACCTGCTCGCCTGGTGATAATTCTATAGATGCTAAACTTGTTATAGAATCGTAGATTAGATCAATTATTTTTTTTTGTGTGTCTTTTCCTCCATAAATTGTATAAGGTACCACAGTAGTTTGTTTAAAATTGTATGTATTGCTATAATAGTCAAGAAAAGCCCTTGATGCAACTTTGGTTGCAGAATATAAATAAGCAGGATTTAATGTTCCATCACCTTTAAAATATTCTGCAAAAGACCCCGTATTTATAAAAAGTTTGAGATTTGCATTTTTAATTGCATCTAAAAGTCGGCAATAAAATATAATATTAGTATTTAATAACTTTTGAAGAGTGCTATAATCATCTGCTGAAGTCAAATAAGATGCTAGGTGAATAACTATATCAGGTTTAAATTTTTCAATACTTTTTATAAATTCTTCTTGATTTTCTCCAATAAAATATTTTTCAGTTTTATTTCCATATAATTTTTCAGAAATTTCAGGTTCAATAGTAATCTCAAGAACTTTGTGTTCTTTTTTAATTAACAATGGAACAAGATGACTACCTACAAATCCTGTTGAACCAGTAACAATAATATTCATTAAAAAGGTGAATTAAAGGTATTAAAATCAAGAAATAAGTTATCTCTATCAGAAATAATAGGTTTATTAATTTCCCATTTCATATCAAATGAACTCCATAAAATTCCAGTATCACATTCTTTGTTATAAACAGTTGTTTGCATATATGTTACAATAGTATCATCGGTTAAACTAATAAATCCATGAGCGCAACCAATAGGTATATATATTAAAATTGGTTTCTTTGTATCCAATTTAATTGAGAAATGTTTACCATAAGTTTGTGATGTTTTACGTATATCCAAAACCACATCAAGTATTTCTCCATGGTTAAGATAAACAAGCTTAGTATGCTCAAATGGAGGAATCTGAAAATGCATACCCCGTAATACATTCTTTTTTGAAATTGAATAATAGCTCTCTTTAAAATTTATTGCAAGGCTATTTTCTTTAAACATTTCTTCATTAAAAACCTTTAAAAAACTGCCTCTTGAATCTTCAAATTTATTAAGGTGTAAAAGTTTAAGACCAGAAATAAATGTGTTTTCGATTTCCATTAAGTACAAATTAAATTTTATTATATCAAATTATAATGTTAGGATCACTGTTATTTGCAAATTAAGGCTTGCTTATAATTACTATTTACATGGTGTTATATTATTATACTTATTACTCCCAGTCATCAGTCTTAATTTGTTCTTTCGTTAGTCCTTGTCTTAATAAGTATTCTTTAAATGAACTTATCATTATTGGTGGTCCTGAAATAAAA
Organism: uncultured Bacteroidota bacterium; assembly: GCA_903837285.1. GTDB lineage: Bacteria > Bacteroidota > Bacteroidia > Bacteroidales > GWA2-32-17 > GWA2-32-17. Next base: position 5,342 of record CAILUD010000061.1, read on the forward strand.
AAGGAAGTATCGTTTTTACTTTTGTTATGAATTTCTTCAATATTTAAAATCCCATCTATATCCTGATATAATAAATTAATTTCAAGCGCTGAATTAATTTGTTTTGCAATTAATAATTCCCCTTTATAAATGTTCATTTCTGCATTTTTAAAACCAGCGTATAAAACAGGTTTATTATAATTTACAAAAGAAGAATCATTAAATAAAGAGAGGTATGGGGTAATGCCTGTTCCCCCTGCAATAAATACTGTATTTATTTTGTTATGAGCTTGCGAAAACAAATCACCATAAGGTAATTTAATTGTTATTTCTGAGCCAACTTTTAATTGCTCTTGCATTTTAGAAGTAAAGGCACCCTTAACTGCATATGTAATTTTAATTGTATTTTGAGCTGGTGCCGACTGTATGCTAAAGCATCGAGAATCGGGCCATTGTGCAGATGGATCATATTCATCTAAAGCTAAATGAAGGAACTGCCCAGGTTCGAATTTGAATGGTTTACCTAAGGATTCCAATTCAAGAGTGTAAACTCCTTCTATTTGGTTTAGGATTGAGGTTACTTTTACCGGATATTTTTTAACAATGGCCATCTATTTAATACTTTCAATGAAATTGTCTAATGTTTTCTCTGTATAATCAAACATTTCTTTCGTGAGTCCAGGATAAGTTCCTAAAAAAAAAGTATTATTCATAATTATATCTGTATTGTTAAGATTATCTGCAATACGATAATTTTGCTTCATAAAACCAGGTTGTTTAATTATGTTCCCTGCAAAAAGATTTCTAGTTTCTATAAGGTTGTTATTAAAATAACCAGTAAGTTCATCACGGGTAAAAGGAGTTGTTTCTTTTAATGTAACAATAAATGCAAACCATGCAGGATCTGAATTTTCAGTTGCAACAGGTAAAATAAAATATTCTGGATATTTCGAAAAGATTCGAATCCATTCTTTAAAATTCTCTTTTCTTCTTTCACAAAACTCAGGAAGTTTATCAATTTGTGCCGCTCCTATTGCTGCCTGAATATCGGTCATTTTAAGATTGTAACCTATTTCTGAATAAACATACTTATGATCGAAACCTAATGGTAAGTTTCCAAATTGCTGCGAAAAACGTTTTCCACATGTATTATTTTCGCCACCTGCACAATAACAATCACGACCCCAATCGCGAAAAGCACGTACAAGTTGAGCTAATAACGGATCATTTGTACAAATTGCACCACCCTCGCCTGTTGTTATATGATGAGCGGGATAAAATGAAATTGTTGAAAGATGTGCAAAAGTTCCTGTTTTTTTTCCATTATATTCACTTCCAAAAGCATCACAATTATCCTCAATTACCCATAAATCGTATTCTTTTGCAAATTCCATAACAACGTTTAGGTTAAATGGATTTCCCAAAGTATGTGCTATAAAGATACAACGTGTTTTTGGCGAAATTGCTTTTCGCATCATTTCCACATTAATATTATATGTTGGAATTTCAACATCAACAAAAACTGGTGTTAAACCATATTGTATTATAGGAGTAACGGTAGCAGGGAAACCCGCAGCAACAGAAATTACTTCATCACCTGACTTTAATCTTTTATCTCCCAATTTTTCTGAAGTCAGGGCAGAAAATGCAAGCAAGTTTGCTGAAGAACCAGAGTTAGTTAATAACACATGTTCTACTTCAAGAAATTCTCCAATCTTTTCGGCAAATTCTTCTGAATATCTACCTTCTGTTAACCAAAAATCAAGTGATGCTTCAACAGCATTTATCAATTCCTGTTGATCAAATACCCTTCCTGCATAATTTACTTTTGATTTGCCCGGAACAAAATCAGTTTTTGCAAACTTTGCATTATAATATTCAATAGTTTTCTGAATTATTTCCTTACGTATTTCTTTATGATCGGCCATTTATAAATTACATTATTATTTGTTATGAAATAAATATTTCTCTATTTGTTTAATGCTTACTTCTCGCATATCATTTTTATTCTTGTATGCTTTATTCCAATCAACTATCATTTGTAACGTGGTTTCAATATCCCAACTTGGATGCCAATCCAATAATGTTTTTGCTTTTGAACAATCTAACTTTAAATAATTGGCCTCATGCGGTTGAGGGCTTTTGTCTATTTCGAAAGAAGCTCCATCAGCCCACAACTCACATATTCTTTTTGTAATCCATTCTACATTTTTAGCATCTTTATCATCTGGTCCAAAATTCCATCCTTCTGCAAAAGAAGGTCCTGAAACATATAGTTTTTTACATAACATTAAGTAACCTGTTAATGGTTCCAAAACATGTTGCCAAGGACGTATTGCATATGGACTTCTGATTTTTAATTTTTCACCACGCATAATAGCACGTATAAAATCAGGTATCAGTCGATCATCTGCCCAATCGCCACCACCTATTACATTACCTGCACGTGCAGAAGCTAAAGCTATACAATGTTTTTCATAATCCTTAGGATTAAAAAATGAGTTTCTAAAAGATGATGTTACTAATTCGGAGCACCCTTTGCTATTTGAATATGGGTCATAACCTCCCATCGGTTCATTTTCGCGATAGCCCCAATGCCATTCCTTATTATCATAACATTTATCAGTAGTAACATTTAAAACTGCTTTAACACTTTTCACTTGTCTGGCTGCATCTAAGAGATTTACAGTTCCCATAACATTAATCTCATAAGTTTCACGCGGATTCTTGTAGGATTCCATAACAAGTGCCTGAGCCGCCAAATGAATAATGATTTCTGGCTGTACTTCTTTGAGTGTTGCTAATAACAAATTATAATCTCTTATATCTCCTTTTGTTGAAGAAACAAGTTGATCAATATTTGCAAGTTCATACAAACTTGGATTTGTATGAGGCTTTAATGCATAACCATATACATCAGCACCAAGCCAATTAAGCATTATTGACAACCATGATCCTTTAAATCCAGTATGTCCAGTTATAAATACTTTACGGCCTTTATAAAAATTATCAAAAATATTTTCTTTTACCATTTTATCCATGATGCTGTTTTTTTCTCAATCATTTCTTCTAATTGATTTTTATCTCGTAATGTATCCATTGGTTTCCAGAAACCATTGTGCTTATAAGTAAATAATTCACCTTCTTTAGCTAAATTTTCAAGTGGTTCTCTTTCAAATATAGTTTTATCTCCAGCAATAAAATTCATAACTTCAGGTTGGCATACAAAGAATCCACCATTTATCCAGGAACCATCACCTTTAGGTTTTTCTTGAAAACTTATTACTTTATTTGAACCCTCTATTTCAAGTGCACCAAAACGACCTTCTGGGAGAACAGAAGTCATTGTCATTAATTTACCATGTTGCTTATGAAATTCAACAAGTTTATTAATATCAATATCTCCAACACCATCACCATAAGTTAGCATGAATGGTTCGTTTCCAACATATTCTTTTACTCTTTTAATACGACCACCAGTCATAGTATCTAATCCTGTATCAACCAGAGTTACTTTCCATGGTTCTGCCTGATTATTATGATGCGTTATAGAATTCGTTGTCATATCAATAGTCATATCTGCCATATGTAAAAAATAATGTGCAAAATATTCCTTAATCATATAACCTTTATATCCACATAAAATAATAAATTCATTAAACCCATATGAAGAATAGATTTTCATAACATGCCACAAAATAGGCTTGCCATCTAGTTCAACCATTGGCTTAGGCTTCAATGTTGTTTCTTCTGATAAACGTGACCCTAGGCCACCTGCAAGAATTAGGACTTTCATGTTAATCCGTTTAAATATTTGTATTTTAATTAGTAACCACGTTTAACAACTTTTTCGTAATCAGAAACTATCATCATTTTTTAGAAAACGAAAAACTGATAAACGATTAATCGAGGAAATAAAAATTAGTATCCGCGTTTTGTTACTTTTCGTAATCAGAAACAAAGAACCCAATATCAAGGATAAGGTCTAGGTCAAGTAGGATAGTTTGTTAATTTGATCCGCCGCGGCGGATTTGATGGTACGAGGCATCGAGAAAATGAGGAAAAAAGTAATTGAGTTAATTGTTATTAAGTTCCTTAATTATAATTTCTGGATTAATTTCAATTTTTGAAAAGGCAAACCACTTCTTTCCAAGGTCTTTTAGGGATGCTCCAATATGGTATATTATTTTTTCATCGATAATTAAAAATCTATCGTGCGATTTAGTAAATATTTTTACTTCAATTGGCTCATATTGTGCATTGTGTTTTTGAATATCTAATTCCAGATGTTTTGATACTTTTTGAGTATAAATAGTTGCCTTCACTCCTTTTTTACGTTTTGTTAGCCAAGTCAATACAGTATCATCAATATAATTATCAATTAATATTATTGAGAATTTGGCTTCTTTAATAAAGGAAGATACTTTTTCATATGCATCATAAATTTGGCCATCGAAGAAAATGCCTTCTTTTTGGGGTAGATTTGTTTTAATAAGAAGGTCAAATTTTTGGTCATGCTCAAAAAGTGTTTTATCGTGTTGTTGTATTTTCTTTTCAATCTGTTCAAATTGTTGGCGAACTGCGTAACCATTAAGCAAATAACTTTTCAAAACTTTATTAGCCCAAATACGGAATTGAGTACCGCGAATAGAATTTACCCGATAACCAATAGAGATTATCATATCAAGGTTATAATGGTCAATATTACGAGATACTTTTCTATTTCCTTCTGTTTGAACTATTCGGAAATTCCGAACAGTTGATTCCACTGCTAATTCATTCGAATGAAATATCTGCCTAATGTGCTCACTTACATTAGCTTTACTAGTTGAAAAAAGTTCAACAATTTGAACTTGTGAAAGCCATATAGTCTCATCTTCAAATCTCACCTCTAACTGAGTTTGATTATCAGAAATTTTATATAAAATAATTTCACCTTGGTTATTGTCTGAAGTTTCTTTCATTAAATCTTAATCTGGAATGTTTTGAAAAAATAGTTTAATAAAAAAGGTCGAGAACAAGAAATTAAGTTTAAAGGCTAAATTTTAAAAATGATAAAACGAGAAATTGAGAAACTGATAAACTGATTAATCGAGGAAATAAAAATTAGTATCCTCTTTTAACGACTTTTTCGTAGTCAGAAATTAATAATATAAGGTCGAGATCAAGTAAGACAGTTTGTTTATTTGATCCGCCGCGGCGGATTTGATGGTACGAGGAATCGAGGAAAGATAAGTTGAGGAAACAATAATCACTTTCTTTTTATAGTATGTTTTAATTTTAGTACGGCAAAGTTTAGTTCTATTGTTGTTTCGCTTTCGTTAATGCTTAAATTATCATCAAGTATTTCAGAAATAATATCACCACTTTTTTTAAGTAAAGTTTTTTTCTTTTGTGCATTATCTTCTTGTGAAAGTTCGCGAATATTATTTGTTAGTTTTTTAATTTTTGAAAAAGTTTCGATAATTGCAAGTGTTGTTTGTGTTGCCTGTGGGCTTTTAAGTATTGTTGCAAGCATGTACAAACCTTTTTCGGTAAATGCATTAGGAATTTTAACTTTACCACCTTTGATTGAAGACGAAAATTTCGACTTCAATTGATCCCAGTCCTTTTTGTTTAATGTAATAATATATCCTTCAGGGAATTTTTCAGTATTATTACTAACTGCTTCGTTTATTCTCTTTGTTTATACACCGTAAAGTTTTGCAACATCACTATCAATAATTACAGGTATTTCGCGTATCTGAATTATTTTATTTTCTACTTGCTCAAATTTTATAATATCCATATAATTTTTATTGAAAGTTTAAAAAGATAAAACGAGGAAATGAGAAAATAAGGATAAGGTCGAGATCGAGTAGGATAGTTTGTTAATTTGATAGTTTGAGGAAGAAAAAAGATTAAAGGCTAAAGTCGAAAGGCTAAAGTTTAAAAATGATAAAACGAGAAATTGAGAAAAGATAAAACTGATTAATCGAGGAAATAAAAATTAGTATCCTCTTTTTGTTACTTTTTCGTAAACCGAAACTAAGAACCCAAGATCAAGGACAAGGTCGAGATCAAGTAGATTATGTTACTATTTTAGTATCCTCTTTTAACGACTTTTTCGTAATCTGATTGAATCATCATCTTTACGAGATCGTTAAAAGGAGTTGTGTAGGTCCAGCCTAAAACTTCTTTTGCTTTTGTTGGGTCGCCAATTAAAAGTTCAACCTCTGTTGGGTGATAGTTTAAAAATCTAAATCGGTTGCTTTATCTATTAAAAATTCTTTAATTTCATTTTCAGAAACTTCTGGAACAAGAAATTCAACTTGTTCGGAATGATCTATATCTTTATGGAAAGTTAATTGCTCACGAAATAATTTTTCTGAAAACTGTGATGGAAAATTTACTTCAGTTTCACGGCAAATTTCTTTTATTGAGAAATGATCTTTTAATATAAAATACAAATCAACATAATCTTTCCATTTTGATCTACGCCCAAGTGCAAATGCCTTCATAGATGATAGCGTTAACAAAGTGGGCATTGTAATTATTGAATCAAGTTTTACTTGATGTTTTATATCGTACGGAAAGTTAAAAAAAGTAAGTTTTACATTATTAATATGCAAATGAAGTTGATCAACGTCTTCAAAAATTGGAATTTGCTTAAATGGGATAAGATTTAATTTCGATTTTATTCTAAACTTGATAAGGTTTGAATTTGTAAACAAGTCAAAATCAATAGAACGCCTGTGCCCTAAATGAAGAGCAATAGCAGTACCACCTACTAAATAAAAAGTTCTTTGAAAATTTTTTAAGTATGGTAGAAGTTCTACTTGTTTCTTATCTAAAATTTCAAAATGCATGACGCTTGAAAAATAATGTAAAATAGTTTATTGTCAGTTCGTGAAAATTGTTTTTTCTTCTTTCGCTAATATTTATTGAATCGAAGAAGATTTTAGTAACATTTTTAATTCCTAACAACGTAAATAATTTTTTAACTGCATTTATATCCCCATAATTCAATATAGTTTCAACCAAATAATCAGAGCTAATCTCTTCCTTTTTATCTTCGGGTATGTACCAGAAAAGATGACTATTTTCGCGAATAAATTCTTTAATTTCAGGACTGTTCATAAAATAATACTATAACCAAATATACAAAACATTTATAATAAAGTCAAGAAAAAGATCAAAGTTGAAAATTTAAAGTCGAAAGTTTGAAAAATTGATAAAGTTTAAAAAAAGATAGTTTGATCCGCCGCGGCGGATTTGAAAGCTAATATCCGCGTTTTACAACCTTTTCATAATCCGATACTATCATCATTTTTATACAGTTCATAAAGTCAAAAGTTGAAAGTTTGAAAGTTTCTCTGTAGGAGTCCCTTCGGGAAAGCAGAAAAAATAAAATGAGAAACTGATAACTCGAGGAAGTTATTTAGTAGCCTCTTTTAACCACTTTCTCATAATCCGAGACTATCATCATTTTCACTAAGTCGTTAAAAGGAGTTGTGTAGGTCCAGCCTAAAACTTCTTTTGCTTTTGTAGGGTCGCCAATTAAAAGTTCAACCTCAGTTGGGCGGTAGTACGAAGGGCTAACTTCAACAACAATGTTTCCTTTTTTAATACCAGGTAATGCATATCCTTTATCTGTGATATTTGTTACAATAGCTTTTTCTTTTTCGTTTTTACCTTGCCATTCTAATTCAACACCTAGCTCTGCAAAGGTTAGGTTAACAAATTCACGTACTTCGTGTGTTTCACCAGTTGCAAGAACAAAATCTTCTGCAACATTATGCTGAAGTATGCGCCACATTCCTTCGCAATATTCCTTTGCATAACCCCAATCGCGTTTTGCATCCATATTGCCAAGTACAAGTTTTGTTTGTAATCCTTGTGCTATGCGTGCAGCTGCGCGAGTTATTTTTCTTGTAACAAAAGTCTCGCCACGGCGTGGGCTTTCGTGGTTAAATAATATACCATTGCTTGCAAATAAATTATATGCTTCGCGGTAATTAACTATGGTCCAATATGCAAATAGTTTTGCTACACCATATGGAGAACGAGGATAAAATGGAGTTTTTTCGCTTTGCGGAATCTCCTGCACTTTTCCAAAAAGCTCACTGGTTGAAGCCTGATAAAATTTTATTTGCTTAGAAATGCCCAACTCTCTTATTGCATCCAAGAAGCGCAATGTTCCTAATGCATCTACCTGAGCAGTATAATCGGGCACATCAAAAGAAACTTTAACATGGCTTTGTGCACCTAAATTATAAATTTCATCGGGTTGTATTTTTTCTAATGTTCGTAACAAACTAGAAGGGTCAACCAAATCTCCATAATGTAGAAATAATGTTTTTCCGTGTATTTCTTTGTTGTTATACAAATGATCTATTCTACCTGTATTAAAAGAACTGCTTCTACGGATAATTCCGTGTACTTCGTATCCTTTTTCGAGAAGTATTTCGGCTAAGTAGCTCCCGTCTTGTCCGGTGATGCCGGTGATTAGGGCTTTTTTCATAGGGAAGTATAAAGTTTAAAGGCTAAAGTATAAAGTTCAAAGGCTAAAGTTTAAAAACACAAAGTTCAAAGGCTAAAGTTAAAAGTAATAAGTGGGCGTGCGCCCTTTAGGGTCGGGGTGTGGGTAGGAAAAGTTTAAAGTTCAAGGGCTAAAGTTTAAAGAAAGATCGAGGTCAAGGTTATTCTTCTTGAATTATTTTAATTATAACGTTATTAAATTCTAAAACCTGATCGATTAAAGGAAGAACCGTTTCGCTATCAAAATCAATAAAATCGGCATAATCACTTTCTTGTCTCCAGTCAAACAGGTTTGAATATAATTTACCAAATTTAATATGTAGTTTACCTGTTTTAATAAAGTGTAGATTAAATTTTGTTTTTACACCGTTATGAGTTTCACACTTTATATCATACTTATACAAAATAGCACTAACCAAATAAAAGCTCGAATAATAAAGTCGGTTTATGCAAGAGTTCCATCTTTGGTTAGATGCAAGCAATTTAACATCTTCAAAAATCTCTTTTGATTTTATTACTCTATAATCTATATATTCTTGCTTGGTGCCTGGCATTATAAATATATTCCGTCTCTTTTAATATTTTGATAAAGTGGTGTCATATTATACTTCTGTTCCCAATCAATTTTTGAAAAAACAAAAGTAGAAATAGATTGCTCAATAGTTAGTTCAATTTCATACAGCTCTTCTCGATATTCCTTTTCAATTAAGCGATTCACAACATTTGGTTGATTTAGAAGTATCAAAATATCCCAATCTGAATCTTTATGTGATTGGCCACGTGCATGCGAGCCAAAAAGAATGACATCAGCAAAAGGATTTTTTTGTTTAATCCTTTCTTTAATCATTATTGTAATATTTTTCTCTTGTTGATTCATTACTCAAATATACGAAGAATTATAGTAAAGTTACAAATGCCTATAGGGAAAAAGTTTAAAGGCTAAAGTATAAAGTTTAAAGGCTAAAGTATAAAGTTCAAAGGCTAAAGTTTAAAGGCTAAAGTTTAAAACACAAAGTTCAAAGGCTAAAGTATAAAGTTATAATGTTGAAAGTCCAGAAACAAAAGTTCAAAGTAAATAGGTTATTAAGTTACTAAGTTCGTGCGGTGGCACCCCTTCGTCAAGCTCAGGGCAAGCACTTTAGGGTTGGGGTGTGGGGAGGAAAAGTATAAAGTTTAAAGTTCAAAGGCTAAAGTTTAAAAACACAAAGTTTAAAGTTCAAAGGCTAAAGTATAAAGTTTAAAGGCTAAAAAATTAAAGTCAATTTGTGCGTGGGCGCCCTTTAGGGTTGGGGTGCGGGATGGAAAAGTATAAAGTTTAAAGGCTAAAGTTTAAAAACACAAAGTTCAAAGATTAAAGGCTAAAATACAAAGGCTAAAATTTTAAAAAACAAAGTTTAAAGGCTAAAGATTAAGGTTGTTTTCTTTCTGTTTTGGAGCATATTGCACCTAAAATATTTTTTAGTTCGGTTGATTCATTGATCAATATTTTACATTCTGGTCTTAGATCTTCTTTTTGCAAAGTGCCATCTATAACTTTTACCCAATAATTGGATTCTCTCATTTCCTTTAATGAAATACGAACTTTATTAGTAAAATCTGCTTTGCTTGATGCTCCCTGCGATTCTTCGTAGTTAGCCCCAGATGATGTCGATGATTTTATAAGTTGTCGTTTTATAATAAGATACTCTTCTGAATTAGGAATTTTCCGTAGAAAAACAATTACATCTATTGCAAATTTTAAAAGCCTATCAGATAAATTATTCATATAAAAAATCAATTATAATTACTCTTTTTTTACTTTAAACTTTTCACTTTAGCCTTTTGTCTTTAGCCTTTAAACTTTAGCCATTAGCCTTGCTTACTCATGAAGTCCTCATATGCGATAGATATCCCTTGCTTCATGCTGGTTTTATGTTTCCATCCTAAAGAATGCAATTTCGTAACATCGAGCAGTTTTCGAGGGGTTCCATCTGGTTTGGTTGTGTCAAATTTTAATTCTCCGGTAAATCCTACAACTTCTTTAACAATATGTGCAAGTTCTTTTATTGAAAACTCATCACCTGTACCAATGTTTGTCCAGCCTGATTCGTTGTGGTTTTCCATTAAATAAACACAGGCATCAGCTAGGTCATCTGCAAACATGAATTCACGTAACGGACTACCAGTCCCCCAGACAACCACTTCAGATAAATCATTAATTTTTGCTTCATGAAATCTTCGGATAAGTGCCGGAAGTACATGAGAATTTTCAGGATGATAATTATCATTAACACCGTACAAATTAGTAGGCATAACAGAAATAAAATTGCTGCCGTATTGCTCACGATAGGCATCACACATTTTTAAACCTGCAATTTTTGCAATTGCGTATGGTTCGTTTGTAGGTTCTAAAATTCCTGTTAAAAGATGTTCCTCTTTCATTGGCTGTGGAGCATATCTTGGATAAATGCATGATGAACCTAAAAACAAAAGCTTTTTAACACCATAAATATGTGAGGCATTAATAATATTTGCCTCCATCATCAAATTTTCATAAATAAACTGTGCTTTGTAACTATTGTTAGCAATAATTCCACCTACTTTTGCAGCAGCAAGAAAAACAAACTCAGGTTTATGCTTTGCAAAAAACTCGTTGCAATTTTGTTGATTTGTTAAATCTAGCTCATCTAAAGTAGCAGTAACAAAGTTGCTAAAACCTTTATTTTTAAGTGCTCTATAAATTGCCGAACCAACCATTCCTGTATGGCCTGCTATGTAGATTTTGGAATCTTTATTCATATAAAAAAGTACAAAGTTGAAAGATTAAAGGCTAAAATTTAAAGGATTAGTTCCAGGTCTATGTCCAAACTGAAGTTTTTTCACTTTGGGTTTTGAATTTTTAACTTGGGTTTTGAATTTTGGTATTTGGTTCTTAATTATTATAATAATTCCGGTACCATTCTACAAATCTTCTTATTCCTTCCTTAACGGGAGTTGCAGGTTTATAGCCAACAGCATTTTCAAGGTGAGTAACATCTGCATGCGTCATTGGAACATCACCCAGTTGCATTGGTAAAAAGTTTTTTATTGCTGTTTTCCCAACGGCTTCTTCAATGGCTCCAATGTATTCCATAAGTTTTATGGGTGAGGAATTACCAATATTAAAAAGTCTGTAAGGTGCCGGAGATGTTGCAGGATCAGGATGTTCGCCTTTCCATTCTTTATTACCTGTAGGTGGGTTATCAATCACTCTGGTTATTCCTTCAACTATATCATCAATATATGTGAAATCGCGAACCATATTTCCATTATTAAAAACATCTATTGGCTTACCTTCAATAATTGCTTTTGTAAATAAAAACAATGCCATATCTGGCCTTCCTTTTGGACCATATACTGTAAAGAATCTAAGGCCTGTTGTTGGAACATTAAACAAATGACTATACGTATGAGCCATTAACTCATTAGATTTTTTAGAGGCAGCGTATAAACTTATTGGATGATCTACATTATCTGCAACTGAAAGTGGCATTTTTGCATTTAAACCATAAACGCTGGAACTGCTTGCATAAACAAAGTGCCTAACAGGCAATTCTCTCGCAGCTTCAAGTAAATTAATAAAGCCAACAATATTTGAGTTTATATACGCATGAGGATTTTCGAGCGAATAACGAACACCAGCTTGAGCTGCCAGATTACAAACAGCATCTGGTTTAAAAGTTTTAAATACGTTTTTAACTGTTGTTAAATCTTCGAGCTGAGTTTTAATAAACGAATAATTTGAGTAAACATTACTTTGAATTATTTCATTTTCTATAATGTTATTTTTTTCAATACCCACTTCATTTAATCGCGAATATTTTAGGTTAACATCATAGTAATCATTAATACAATCGAGCCCAAGAACAACATCTCCCCTATCAATTAATTTTTTAACCAAGTGGGAGCCGATGAAGCCTGCGGCGCCGGTGACGAGGATTTTACTCATATTATTAAATTAAAAACAATTTGAAAATAAAAAAGTGCCTGAAGTACTTAAAGTTTGTAAAGTTGAAAAACAAGAAAACTATGAACTGAGGAAAACACACTAAATACTATTTACATATTCAAGTAAATTGTTAGAAATTTCCTTTTTAACATTTTCCCAATTCATTTTTATTAGCATTTTCGGGTCTTCTTCTTCATTTGCATCATCAAAATAAGAAAGGCTTTTTAATGCAAGCATTACCGAAGCATCGTTAAATTTATGTTTATAAAAATTAAATATTTCAGTCAAATTATAATATTCAAATAAGCATTTAATATCTATAAAATCTTTTTTTGATCCCCTTCCGGTAATAGCAGCAATTTTCATTGCTGCAATATCCTTTTTATCAGCTAATCTTATATTATCTTCAAAAATAATATCTTCTAACCACTGATATGGATAATTTACAAAATCAACTTTTATTCCTTCAATTAAATAGATATTAATGTTCTTTGTTTTTTTTATAATGGTATTGGAACCTAATTTGTTTAAAATCTTTGCTAATTCATATTCATCAACATCTAACTTTCCGAATAAATCAATATCTATTGATTGTCGATGTCCAATTTGCAATGCAAGTGAAGTTCCTCCTACAAGTCGGAGTTCATTAAACTCGTCAATTTGCATTAACTTTTTTAAAAGTTCCAGTGTTTTGGGTTCGACTGTTTTGTAGTGCAACATAAAAAATTCTCTTTAGGGATATTAGCTAAAACAGAGATAAATGAAACAGATTTATTGTCAAGATCTTTCAAGTTAATTGATATTTGAGCTATTTCTTCGATACCATAATATTTGTAAATAATTTGCCAATCGTTTAATAAACCATATTCTAAAACACGCTGTATAAGCCATTTTTTATTTCTACTCATATCAATTTTTGCTATATCAACATCCCAAAAAAGATGAGATGAAAATAGACTCATATTAATTTCTGCATTTTGTTTAAGAATTGCCATTTACTAAGTATAAAAGTCAAAACAATATTGAATTACTAAAAATAATACTTTTAATTTATTTTAGTAACGTGAGTTCGAAATAAGAAAACGTTGTTAGTTCGCCGCAGCAAAGAGTGAAATTCTTTCAGAATTTTGTATCGAAAACTAGTCGTTTTGTTCATTTCGATACAAATTTTCTTCGAAAATTCACTCAATATAACAAAACTTTGTATTCTATTATTTTATTTCGAACTCAGATTAAAGTATTTTAAATTTGGAATTTGAGACTTGGAAATTTAATTTTTGGGATTTCTTATTTGTCCTTTGAATAAATTAACAATCTAGATTCGTTTCCGTTTTTTTGTTTTTTGTAATCTAAAAATTCTTCTGATAACATATTTATATACCTAATCTTTCTATGGATTAGCCTTTCTGTTTTTTCAATTAAATCTGAGAGATATGAGCGATCAAGATGATTTGCTATAATCATTAAATCTATCACCTGGCTATCCTTTCCATTTGCAAAATCGCCAGTAATGTATACTTTTTCAATTTCACCTAAACGCGATAAGATTTTATCTACAATCTGATCGATTCCAATAAATTTCTTTAAAATATTCTGAATATCTGGAAAAATAGGATGCTTAATATTTGCCTGGTAAATCTTTTTGTTTCCTTTCATATGTGTTTCGAGCAAACCAGCTGATTCAAAGCGATTAAGCTCTAACCTAATTGCATTTGTTGATTCTCCAAACTCACACTCAAGTCCACGCAAATATGCACTAGACTTGCTGTTTAGGAAAAATTTCAACAACAATTTAAGTCTTGTTTTAGAAGAAATAAGAGTATCTAACATGAAAATTAATTGTTTCTGTGTAAAGTGTTATAGAGTGCTAAAAAAAGGCTAAAAAGATAATTTTATCACGGCACAGCCCCGTGAGTCACATATTGAGCCCACAAGGAAAAACGAAAACTATTTTATAATCAACAAGCTACAACATAAGCTGGTGGAATTGTTACCAAAACCCCATGACTAATAGAAATAATTCTAATAAGTATCTTTTGTTGTCCTGCATTTTGAATATATTCACCTGTTAACCCAGCTAAAGAGCCATTTGTAATTTGCACCTTCTGCCCTTTCTCAAAAGTTAACGGAACCACTTCTAGCTGTAAATTTGAATCACAAAGTAACTTTATGACTTCAATTTCATTATCCCGAACAATTCCTGGTTTTCCATCATGCCATATATAACGAATTGCTCCGTTAGCTTTTAATGGTTCGAGATATTTATATGGCAATATCTGAACAAAACAATATGATTTAAACAATGGCTCAACAATCCACTTTTTTCTATCGCTCCATTGCTTAAGTGTTTTTTGAGTAGGAAGGTACGAATTAATACCTGTTTGCAAAAGTTCATCGGCAACCTTCTGCTCATAGCGAGGCTTAGTGTACAAGGCAAACCAGGTAAGTTTGTTCAACATTTGTAAAATTATTGAGTAGTAAAATTACTCAATAAGTAATAAATAAACAAATTTTTTGGTGAATATTTTATAAAAAGGTAAAAGATTACCAGGTATTTCTATAAAAATACCATAAAAATTAATCGTTATAAATTATGTTTACAATATTACCATTCTTGTAAACCGAAGTTTTTGTAAGCTTTCCTGTTTCGTCATAATAATAGCGTTTACCATCTATTAATTTGCCATCTTTCCAGTCACCCTCGCGTTCCTTTTTTCTATCTTTTGTATAAGTTACATTAAAACCATTTCCTGTAAACAACCCAACATTATTATTAACAGGTGTTTTGTTTTCGTTTATAATAACATTTTTATTATCCTGAACCTGATTAGTGTTATTATTTGAAGGTGTAAATATTTTAACACTTGCTTCATCTAGTTGACCATTATTAAAAGTTTTTTCAGCCACGAGTTTTCCGGTATCATCAAATTCTTTTATAGTTCCGGCTTCTTTTCCTTCATTCCACTCGCCCTCTATCATTATTTTACCATTTTCGTGATAATATTTCTGAACTCCGGTTCGCTTACCCTGTTCGCTATATTTCCATTCATAAGAAGGTTTTCCGTTCGGGAAATTATATTTGTACTCACCAACCCACTTATTTCCTTTCCAAATGCCCTCTTCACTTACAATTCCAGTCTGATAATAAAATTTTGCATAGCCGTCAGGCTTATTTTCGACAAATGTAATTTCCTGTTTTATAGCTCCATCTGCATAATAACCCTTCCAAATTCCAGTTTTTAAATTATTGGCATATTTACCCTCTTCAGCTTTTTTACCGTTTTCATCATTAACTACCCAGTAACCTTGTTTAAGGTTATTGGCATCAACTTTATTAATAGAATCTTTTTGTCCGAAAGAATTAACGGATACCATTAAAATACAGACCAATACGCTTAAATAATTCATCTTATATTCCATTCTTTTAATTGTTCAACTTTGTTTTTACGAATCATTTTAAAATATTGTTTCAAAAATCGAACCTTTTTACTATTTTTATTACACAAATTTTATTTTTGTGAAAGATATTGAACCCATTACGCCAAAGTTAAATAAAGGAAAACACTTCATTCAACGTTTAATAGAAAACGGCGAAGGTAAGCATCTTGATTTTAAATTTGAAATTTCTGATGCTAAAAAAATTGCACGTTCTCTTGCAGCCTTTGCAAATACAGAAGGTGGAACTCTTTTGGTAGGTGTAAAAGATAATGGTGTAATAGCTGGTGTAAGAAGCGAAGAAGAAATATACATGATTCAGGCTGCAGCTGAAATGTACTGTAAACCAAAACTATCTGTTAAAATTCAATCGTGGAATCTTTTTGGAAAAATAGTTCTTGAGGTAAATGTTGAAAAAAGTAAAACAATTCCACATTTAGCACAAAACGAGAATAAAACCTGGATTGCATGGATTAGAGTTAACGACCAGAATATTATTGCCAATAAAGTTTTGCAAGAAGTTTGGGCTCTTTCAAAGAATAAGAATGGAATTACATTAAAATACAGTAAAAATGAAGAACAGTTATTGCATTTCCTTTTTAAAAACTCTAAAATCACTTTATCAGGATTTTGCAAACTATCATATATTTCAGAATTAGAAGCGATACAAATAATATCGAGGTTAGTAGTTTTAAAAATTGTTGAAATAGAATTTTCTGAAACGGAAACGTACTATTTGTTAAGAAATAATTTTAATATTGAAAAATACAAAAAAGATTTTAACGATTAGACTCAAAAATCAATTTAAAATCGGCAAGAGCTATTGCGGTTATAGCTTCAATAACAACAGGCACACGCAATGCTATACATGTATCATGTCGACCTTTTACTTCAAGAGATGCAATCTGATTTGACTCAAAATTATATGTTAATTGAGAATTTGAAATACTTGAGGCTGGTTTTACTGCAACTCTAAAAACAATTTGATTGCCATTTGTTATACCGCCATTTATGCCACCAGAGTTGTTTGTTTTAGTCTTGCCATTCCCATCTATAATAAGGTCGTTTTGAATAGCTCCAATATTTTTTGCAGCTAAAAACCCATTTCCAAATTCAATACCATTAATTGCCGGGATAGAAAATGCGAGATGGGAAATTGCAGATTCTACAGAATCAAAAAATGGTTCGCCCCAACCTACTGGAATTCCGTCTGCTTTACACTCAACAATGCCACCAATTGTTTCAGTATTTTCTAACGCTTTATTTACTGCATTTTCTACATCAATATTACCCCCTGCCTCAATAAGAGTTGCATTAATTTTTATATTGTTAAGAATCTTTTTAGCAATAACTCCTGCCGCAACAATTGGCAAAGTTAATCGGCCCGAAAAATGACCGCCACCCCGTGGATCATTAAATCCACTGAATTTTGTTTTGGCTGTTAAATCTGCATGTCCGGGACGTGGATGCTTAGCTAAATTTATATAATCTTCTGATTTAGCATCTTTGTTATAAAACAATATAGTTATAGGACTTCCTGTTGTTAAATTATTATAAACACCTGAAATAATATTTGGAGCATCATCTTCTGCCCTGGAAGTGGTTCCTTTTTTTCCGCTTTTTCTTCTTTCAATATCTGAAAAAAAATCTGATACAGAAATTGGAATCCCTACAGGGCAACCATCTATAACAACGCCAATAGCTGCACCATGCGATTCTCCAAAAATATGGACACGAAAAATTCTTCCAAAGCTATTCATGTAAACATGCTAACATTAGTTAAAATAAATTTATCAGAAAAATAATTTATTAATCAATTATGATCGAAACCACCATGTCCGTGAACATGTCCGTGACTTATTTCTTCTTTTGTAGCAGTTCTAACATTAATCACAGAACCTATGAAATAAAGATCTTCGCCAGCTAAAGGATGATTAAAGTCTACTTTTACTTTTGTTTTACTTATTTCTACAATAAAACCATCAAATTCATTTCCTTCTTCATCTTTCATTGGCACTTGCGCACCAACAAAAATAAAATCTTCATTAAATTTACCATCTACTTCAAAAATATTTTTTGGTAAATCAACAATATTTTCATTTTCTACTTCGCCGTATGCTTCTTTATGGTCCACTTTAAATTTAAAAGTATCTCCTTTTTTTAATCCTTTGATATTAGCTTCAAAAGCTTCAAGCATCTCGCCTGTTTCAAAAATAAAAACAAAAGGACTGTCTGCGTTTACTTCTTCTACAATTTCTCCTTTAAAACTATCAAGATGAAGTTTGTAGCTTAATTCAACTACCTTATTTTTAGATATTTCCATAATTATTTGGTTTAATAATTGCTAATTACAATATATAAATTTTTATTATACAAAAAACAGAGATAAATAAGTATAGTTAAAATTCAAAATTCATTCTAATGACAGGATTTGTATATGGAGAATACTGCGATTCATTTAAGTTCCACATTACCAATAAATTTAAATAACTTCTTTCTCCTAATTGAAAGCGATATCCACCCCCAACAAGCATACTTGAAACATTAAATCTTTCCTGATCAGAAGAAATAAACGGATTAAAATATCTTGATTCGAGACTTAGCAGCTCATATTCTGCACGAACAAATACATTTTCAAAAACCAGATATGAACCAAAAACATTACCACCATAAATGCTGGTTGAAAACGCTGGGGGTAATGAAGACGCATAATGAAGATATGTTACGCCTACGCCAAAACTTAGTTTTTCGGTAAATCGATATCCAACTTGTGGTGCAACATTTATAATTGTTGATGTTCCAAATTGAAATCCTAATCCTCCTCCAAAAATTAAATTATCGGAATTAAAACCACCATCTTTGCTTATCGAGGCATCAACATCCGACTGAACAAACTCTTGTGAAAAAACTAATTTTGATTCTAATGAAAAGAACAAAATAAACAGACAAATTATTTTTAAATACGATTTCATATTTTATTTGTTATAAACATCTTATCGTTAAACTAAGTGCTTACAAGTAAGCCTAAAAAAACCGGGTAAAAGCGAGCTTCACTTACCCATTACAAAATTAGCACTAAAATTACATTATTAAAAGTAAAATTTTGCAATTATATTAACAAAAAAAAATCAATGAATCAGCTAGTTGAAAATTTACAACTCAAGTAATCAACAAAAATTTCACCTTTGTTAATAAGTTGTTAAAAACCTTATTGGAGCTTGCTCTGCAGGTTAATTACCTTTGCACCGTAAAGAAATATTATGAATATTGCTGAATATATTGGTCGTTTACTGTTTAGTCACGATTGTGTTATCTTACCTGATTTTGGTGGATTTATAGCCAACTATAAACCTGCTGGATTCAAACCTGATTCACATGTTTTTTCACCCCCAGCTAAAAACATTGTTTTTAATAGCTCGATAAATTCAAATGACGGGCTATTAGTTAACTATATTTCTAAAACAGAGAATTTAAGCTATAATGATGCACGTATAGAAATTGCAAATTTTGTAAACTTTGTTAAAACAGATTTAGACAATAATAAAACTATTGTTTTTGATGGAATTGGAACTTTTATTAAACAATCAGAAAAAATAGTTTTTACTCCAGACAATACAATAAATAGATTAATTGAAGCATTTGGTTTGCCAATACTTCAAATGCCTATTGATTTTAACGAATCGTCAAAACCTATTTTCACTTTACCTTCTTCAATAAAAGGCAATATTGCAAGAAAAGTTCTTGTAGCAATTCCTGTTGTTCTTGTTTTAGCTTTATTACCTTTAAAAATGAGCAAATTGCCACTATTAACAAGTACTTCAAGTTTTTATAGTCAAGCAACATCTACTCAAAATTTATTAAATAATCCCAATTCATTGTCGGATGTTATCGATAAATTAACAGACACTAAAAATGCACTTTATTATTCGGAACCTAAACTAAATAAAAAAGTTGCTAATATCCCTCTTGAAAAAGACACAGTAAGTATTTCAAAAGAATTAACAGAAAATAAGAATATTCAAACTGCTGAAATAGAAACCGATATCAATAAAGATCAAATTCTTGAGCCAAAACAAAACAAAAAATATTTCATAATTGCCGGCTCATTTGTTGAAATGAGTAGGGTTAATGTTTTTAGCCAGGAACTAAAAAATAAAAACTTTAGTCCAGAATTAATTAGTCGCGATGGCAAACTAAGGGTTGCTGTTGGCTCTTTTGAAACTTCCGATGAAGCAAACAAAGCTTTAAACATTTTCAGAAATCAACATGCCGAATATCCAGTTTGGCTTTTAAGCATTTAACCAACAGCGTATTTACATTGCAGATTATTTCATTTACTTTTATTTTAACACTTACTTTAAATAAATTTTATTGAAAAAACTTGATTTTTTCAGGTTTTTGTATTATTATTGTGAATTATAACGAATTGATTATGACCAAAAATATCGGTTTTACAATAATCATAGCTGTCTGGTTTTCAGCAGTTTTATTTTCTTGCCACAAAGCAGAACCCCCGAAAGCAGTTATTACAATTGTTGACACTGGCGGTGTTCGCATTCCAAATGTTAAAGTTACTGTTTATGCAAATCCTAACGGTTCGTACATCGACCCTCAAGGCTCAGTATTAAATGATATTCAATATACCGACGCTGGTGGCGATGCTTCCTTTAAATTCAAAAACAAAGCAATATTAAATGCTAAAGCCTGGATTAAACTTAATTTTGGCACAACACAAGCGCCGATATGGAAAGAACTTGATGGCCAAAAACTTTTAATATTAGAAGAAGATAAAACAGTTTACTTAACAATAATGATAAAATAACCAAAATATGAGACTCTCATTTTTATTGATTTTATGTCTTTTTTCTTTTGTTATATTTACAGCATCTAAATGTAATAAAGAAGAACCCCCTAAAGCTATTGTTACTGTAGTTGATGAACTTGGTAAAGTAGTTCCAGGTGCTCAGGTTAAAGTATACTCAGACCCAACATATTACAATAATGGAGCAGGCTACCCTTCGGTAGGTTATTACAATCCTGACGAAAAAACCCTTTACGATATGCAGGTTTCTGATGGCAGCGGACAAACATCTCATAGTTTTAAATACGAAAGTATTTATAGCGTTAAAGCTACCATACTCAAAAAAACCGGATCACATTCATATGATACAGTAAGGTATATTGGTGGTGGTGCACTTATACTGAAAAACGACAAAACTTATCAGGAAACCATTACAATATTTCCTGTAAATTAATTTTTTTAATAGAGCTGTTAGCTCAGCTGGTTTAGAGCATTACCTTGACAGGGTAGGGGTCACTGGTTCGAATCCAGTACAGCTCACACTTAAATTTTAATTCTAAAATTTAAAATAATCAAGTGTTTTTACCTAAAAAAAACAGGTGTTTTGCACTAAATTATAAGTATATTCACTCTATTTTATTTTTACTTTTTCAATTATATTTGATACATTAAACTTAAAAATAGTTTAAATAAAATTAACTCATAATATATATTGTAATATATTTGTATACCTAACAACTGTCTTATGAAACAAATATCGGTAGTAATTGTTGACGATCACTCTATTTTTAGAAAGGGGTTAATTGTTCAACTTAACGAAATTCCTGGAGTAAAAGTAATGGGTGAAGCCAGTACTGGAAAAGAGTTTATTGACTTTTTTTTAACACAATCGCCCGACATTGTTTTTATGGATATTAATATGCCCGAAATGGACGGTATAACAGCTACAAAAATAATTTCTAAAGAAAATCCAGCAATAAAAGTTATAGCAATAAGCACGTACGGAGAAGAAGAGTTTTTGCAAAACATGCTTGATGCTGGTGCAAAAGGATTTCTATTGAAAAATATTGAGATTGAAGATATAACAAAAGCAATTAGGTCGGTAATGGACGGTAAAAGTTATTTTTCTAATGAACTACTATCAATTCTTACCTCAAAGTTTATTCATAAACCAAACGATTCGGAGAGTAAAATAGACGTGCGTTTTTCTAAACGTGAAGTTGAAATTTTACAATTTATTTGCGATGGGCTAACAAATAACGAAATTGGCGATAAACTTTGTATTAGCCCACGAACAGTTGACGGACATAGAGCTAATCTTATAAATAAAATAGGTGCTAAAAATACTGTTGGGCTAGTAACTTATGCAATTAAAAATAAACTTGTTAAGATTTAAATGATTCATTAATATTATAATATTAAACATTATTCTGTTTTTATTTGAGTTTATAATTAAGGGTATTAATACGAAACCATTATTTAAATAAAACTTTTTTTGTTTAAAATAACTTTTATATAATATTTGACTTTAAATAACAATACTTAGAAGGTATAACCATGGATAATAACAATATAAATGAAAAATTGCAAAATACGAATAAAGAATTAAATAACAGTAAAGATACAGATAAAGAAAACGAATCAAAATACCAGTTTATTGTAGAAAACACTGAAGATATTCTTTGGACAATGGATGGTAATTTACAATTAGATTATGTTTCTCCATCTGTTTTTAAATTCATGGGATACACAGTTGAGGAACATTTAAATCAATCTCTTAGAGATTATCTTAGCCCCGAATCTGCAAAGATGATTGAAATGGAATTTGGTATTGGAATGATGCATCTGCAGAAAAAGGAATATGACAAGCTTAGAAATTATGCAGAATTTGAAGTAACTATTATAAAAAAAGATAAAACCGATTGTTTAGCAAGCATAAAACTCAATGTTTTAAGAGATTCCAAATATAACATCACAAAAATAAGGGGTGTAACAATAGATAGAACTAAACATAGATTAGCCGAAAAAGCATTAGAAGAAAAACACAATCTATTATTTAATTTAGCAGCACAGGTTCCGGGAGTTATATACCAGTATCGGTTATATCCTGATGGTAGCTCATGTTTCCCATATTCTAGCCCTGGAATGTTTAATATTTATGAGGTAACACCAGATGAAGTAAGAGAAGATGCAACCCCAGTATTTGGTCGATTACATCCAAATGATTTAGATAGAATTTCGGAATCTATTTTTGAATCTGCAAAAACACAAAAGCCCTACACTTCAGAATTCAGAGTTGTATTGCCCGAACAAGGCTTGCGCTGGCGTTTATGCCATGCCCAACCTCAGCTACTCGAAGATGGTAGTACACTTTGGCACGGTATTATTTCTGACATTACCGACCGGGTTTTAGCAGAAAAAGCTATTAAAAAAAGCGAACAGAAATTTAATAACATTATAAAAAATTTACCAGGATACGTTTATCGTGCTGTAGATTTTCCCGAACACGAATTAAAATATTTGAGCAGTGGTTTCGAAACAATTACCGGTTATTCAATCGATGAAGCTCTTGGCAAAAAAGGAATAAATTATTTTAACTACATAAATTCTGAAGATTTAAAAAAAGGTTGGGAAATTACAAAAAAGGCTATTGAATTAAAAGAATCTTTTGAAGTCGAATACCGAATAACAACAAAAGACGGTAAAACAAAATGGCTATGGGAAAAAGGGCGGGGTATATATGACAATAATGGCAAATATTCATATACCGAGGGTTATACTTCTGATATAACAGATCGCAGAAAAGCCGAAGAATCATTAAAACTTAGTGAAGAAAAATATCGTTTAGTTGCAAATAATTCTGCCGATGTTATTTTTATTCTTAATTTAGAAATGAAATATACTTTTATTAGTCCATCTATTACAGCTTTAAGAGGATATATGCCAGAAGATATTATTGGGCAGCCAGTTAACCTGGCTATAACACCAGAAAGTTTAAAAAATATAATGGCAGCTGTAAAAGAAGAGTTTGAGATAGAACAAACCGGAACCTCAGAATTAAACAGAAGCAGAGTTTTTGAATTGGAAATGTACCATAAGAACGGTACAACAATATGGACAGAAACTAAAGCGACAATACTAAGAGACGAGGAACTAAAAATGATTGGCTTTTTAGGAATTACACGTGATATAACTGAAAGAAAACATACACAGGAAATTATTAAAAAATCTAACGAAACTTATCACATTATTTCTGAAAAAATAACCGATGTTGTTTGGCTAATGAATTTACAAGGTAAAAGCACATACGTTTCTCCATCAATTGAAAGATTTACCGGGTTTACCGCCAAAGAATATTTAGAACAAACTATACCAACACGATTTACTAAAGAATCGGCAGAAATTGGAGGAAGAATTTTTTATACCGAACTTAATAAATATAAAGACAACCCTAACGAATTAACAAATTACACAAAACAACTTGAACTAGAATATCTTTGCAAAGATGGCACCACTAAATGGGGAGAATTAATAATAACACCATATTTTAACGAAAATAACATGTTAAGTGGTATTCACGGAGTTACCAGGGATATTACAGAACGGAAGAAAATTGAAAATGAAATTAAAGAAAAATCAATAGAACTGGAACGCTTTAATAAATTAATGGTGGGACGCGAAGTAAAAATGATTGATTTAAAAAAAGAAGTTAATGAACTTTTAATAAAATTGGGATTACCAACAAAATATAAGAATAATGAATAATTAAACACATTACACGCCACACCGTGGTCTGTGGCACACAGACCATCGGAAATATTAACTTAAATAATGTAATCTGTATTTAACATATCACAGAATAAAACATTAAAATGACCATGCATTTTTTAAAAGAAAAAACAATTATTCGGCTTACACTTTGTTTACTTTTTGCAATTTGCCTGTTTTACTTATATTTTACTTGGACTAAAGCAGAAAAATTTCAAAAAGAAATTGTATTACAAACAGCACGTTTTTGCGAAGCTTTACTACCAAAAGATGACCTTGCAAAACTAACCGCAGCTCCGGATGATAAATATTTACCAGAATATAAAAATGTAAAAAATTATTTAAAAGAAATTGTGCATGTAAATAACAAAATAAAATTTGCATATATATGGTTAGCAAAAAATGAAAAAATTTTATTTATTGCAGACTCAGAATCAGAAACCTCAAACGATTACTCGCCACCTGGCCAAGAATATACAGAAGCTAAACCTGAAGACAGAAAACCATTTATTGACGGTAAAGAATATATTACTACGTCACTTACCGACAGATGGGGAACCTGGAAAAGCATTTATATTCCAATAAAAGACACATACTCAAATAAAACAATTGCTGTTTTTTGCCTAGATTACAATGTAACATCATGGAATAATAATATTGTTTATCATGTATTTGAATCTATAATAATGATAATTTTAGTCTTAATTCTCTTTTTTATTATTCTCAATTTTTATCGTAAAAACAAATCACTTAAAATTCTTATAAATGAGCGTCTGCTTGCTGTAAATGCATTATTAAAAAGCGAAGAAAAATTCAAAAATCTTATCGAAGCTTCTTCAGATATTATATGGGAAACAGATATTAATGGAAATTACACTTATATAAGTCAACAAGTAGAAAACATACTTGGATACTCACCATTAGATCTTTTGGGTAAGTCCCCTTTTGAAATAATACCACCAGAAGAAGCTAACATTATCGAAAAAATTTCAAATGAGATAGTAAAATCTCAAAAACCATTTAATAATTTAACAAATACCATTCTAAATAAAAATGGAAATACAGTTATTCTAGAATCTAGCGGTATACCCATATTCGATTCAAATAACAACTTACTTGGATACCGTGGTGTTGACCGTGATATAACATATCGCAAACAAAATGAAGATTTAATTATTAAACGTACAAAAGAGATAGAAAATGCAAATTTAAATTTATTGGAAAATAAATCTTCTATGTTAAATATGATGGAAGATATGGAAAATGAAATTAAAGAAAGAAAACAAACAGAAATACTTCTAGATAAAACGAGTAAACAAATTAAATTAATATTAGATGTAGCCGGCGAAGGTATTTTAGGGATAGACTTAAAAGGACTTATTACATTTGTTAATCCAAAAGCTTCAGAAATACTTGGATATAAAAGTGATGAATTATTAGGCAAACAAGGTCATTCAACATTTCATCACTCATACCATGACTGTAGTCCTTATCCAGAAAACAATTGCCCTAATTACAAAACATTAAATGAAGGAAAAGATTATAGTGGAGAAGATTATTTTTGGCGAAAAGATAGAACAGGCTTTTACGTTTCATATAGCAGTTCGCCTATTTATGGTGAAGGAATAATAACCGGAGCTGTAATTACTTTTATTGATATAACAAATAGAAAAGAGTTTGAAAAATCAATTATTGAAAAATCTAATGAGCTCGAACGATTTAACAATATAATGGTTGACAGAGAAATAAGAATGATAGCTTTAAAAAAGGAAATTAATGAATTGTTAAAAAAACAAGGCAATAATGAAAAATATAAAATTGCTGAGTAAAGTATTTTATTTAGTTTCCAGTGGTCTGTGTGTCACAGACCACGGTGTCAGGATTCCTTAGTCTGTGTTTCACAAACCACAGTGGTGGTATTTCCTTGGTCTGCGGCACACAGACCAATTATTCTACCTAAATAATAAATTTGGACTTTTTAATATTTATTTTTACATTTAAACTTATTTAAAAGGTATTAAAAAAACTCGCCACAAATCACACAATTTTCACAAATTTTTAGTGATTATCTACGTTATCTGTGGCTAAAAAATAACTTAAAACCCCGAAGCAAAGCTTAGGGGAATTATTTAAATTAAAGGATGATAAAAATACTCGCTATAGATGATAATGTTTCTAATCTTTTACTTATTAAAACATTATTATCTGAGACTTTTCCCGAATCTTATATAATAATTTCTACCTCGGGAAAAGAAGGAATTTTAAAAGTACAGGAAGAAGTTCCTGATATAATTCTACTAGATCTTTTTATGCCCGAAATGGACGGTTTTGAGGTATGTGAAATTTTAAAAAATAACAAAACTACTAAACATATTCCAATAATAATTCTTACCGCCTCTGAAGGTCATTTTGAACATAGAACAAGAATTTTTAGTCTGGGCGCACAGGCATATTTAACAAAGCCCATTGATAAATTTGCATTAACTGCACAAATTACTGCATTTCTTAATTCAAAGAAGAATGAAGAAATTTTAAAAGATGAAAATTTAATTTTAGAAGAGCTAGTAAGTAAAAGAACAAAAGAGCTACAACGAGAAATAGACAAACAAAGGGCAAGTGAAATTGAATTAAACGCATTATATAAAAGTATAAAAATTGGCAAATTAGCTTCTATAAATTTACTCGAAGATTTAAAAATTGAAATAGAAGAAAAACAAAGAACCGAAGAATCACTAAAAGAGAGTGAAGAAACATTTCGCCATTCGTTTGAATATTCTGCAACCGGAATGTGTATAGTAGGAACCGATGGAAAATTTAAAAAAATAAACAAAGTTTTTAAAAATATTTTTGGATACACCCAGGAAGAAATAACTGATTTTACATTTAATCAAATTACTTACCCTGATGATATAAACAACGAGACAAGTCGTTTCAAAAAAATGCTTGAAGGAAAATTTAATAACATTTCTTACGAAAAACGATATTTAACAAAAGACAGACAAATTATCTGGGGACATATTTCATCTTCATTAATTAGAAATTCGAATAACTCTCCTTTGTTTTTTATAAATCAGTTTGTAGATATTACTGCCCGTAAACAAAACGAAGAACAATTACTTAAACTTTCGAGAGCAGTAGAACAAAACCCGGCCTCGATAGTAATTACAGATAAAAACGGAATTATTGAATACGTAAATCCAAAATTCTCACAATTAACAGGATACTCTAAACAAGAGGCTATTGGCAGCAATCAAAGCATACTTAAGTCTGGTTATACTTCTAATAAAGAATATAGAAATTTATGGGAAACAATTTTATCAAAGAATGATTGGAATGGAGAATTTAAAAACATTAAAAAAGATGGTACTTTTTACTGGGAAAAAGTAAATATTTCTCCAATTATTAATTCTGATGGAAAAATAACACACTTTATTGCAATAAAGGAAGATATTACTAAACAAAGAGCAATAGAAGAAGAAATAAGGGTATATCATGAACAACTTGAAAGCATAGTAGTATCAAGAACATCAGAAATAAGGGAAACTGTATCGCTTTTAAATGCAACCATTGAATCAACTGCAGAAGGAATAATTGCTGTAGGACTTGATAACCAAATAACAACTTACAATAATCGATTTCTTGAAATATGGAATATTTCACAAATAATAATTGAGAAAAAAAACTGGAATACTGTTGTTGACGAAATACTAAAGCAAATATCTAAACCCGAAGAAGGAATAGAAAAAATAAACCCATTACTTGAATCACCCGAAACAGTTAGCGTAATTAATTTGGAGCTTAAAGATGGGCGGATATTAGAAAGATATACTCTACCTCAATTTATTGACAATAAAATTATAGGAAGGGTATGGAATTTTAAAGATATTACCGAAAGAGTTCTTTTTGAAAAAGAATTACAAAATGCAAAACATAGTGCAGAAACTGCAAATAGTGCAAAAAGTATTTTTCTTGCAAACATGAGTCACGAAATTAGATCGCCATTAAATGCGATAATTGGATTTTCTAGTTTGTTACAACATAAATTAAAAAGCACCGACTTACAAGAACACGTTGAATCGATTAGAACATCGGGCCAAACACTGTTAAGTCTGATTAACGATATACTTGATTTATCTAAAATTGAAGCCGGAAAATTAAAATTTCAAAATGAACCTATTAATTTTGAAATATTATATAAAGAAGTGCTATTTCATCACATTAATAAAACAGAAGAAAAACAACTAAATTTAATTACAGAATTTTCTGACGATTTTCCAGATTCAACCGAATTTGACGAATTACGTATGAGACAAATTTTAGTGAATTTAATTGGAAATGCGGTGAAATTTACAGAAACTGGATTTATTAAAACCTCATTTAAACATGAATATATTAGCTCGAGTAATATTAACATTACAATTACTATTGAGGACTCGGGAATAGGAATTGCACCCGATCATTTAGATATTATTTTTGAAAACTTTCAGCAACAAGAAGAACAAGATACTCGAAAATACGGCGGCACAGGCTTAGGGCTTGCAATAACAAAGCGCCTTGTTGAAATGATGAATGGAAATATTTCTGTTAAAAGCCAACAAGGAAAAGGAAGTATTTTTACAATAGTTTTCGAAAACGTAAAAATATCTAAACAAAAATCTTCTAAAATTGTTAAGTCTATTTCTAATTTAAATCAAATTGAATTCTATGCTTCAAAAGTTCTTGTTATAGATAACGATCCATTAATACTTTTAATGATTTCGGAATTTTATAAGAATACTGCTATTAATATATTAAAAGCAAAAAGCGGTACAGAAGGTATTTCAATTGCAAAAACAGAAAAGCCTGATTTAATTATTCTAGACATTTTAATGCCAGGTATAAGTGGTTTCGAAACACTTAAATTAATAAAAGAGGACAATGAGTTAAAAGACATTCCCGTTATTTCAATGACTGCTTCATCAACTTATCAAAAGTTTTCTGACGACCAAAGAATCACACTTTTTAATAGCCAGCTTAAAAAACCATTCGTACTCGAAGATATTAATTTAGAATTTATAAAATATTTGCCCCACAAATATATTATTAACACTGAGCAAAATTTTATTAAAGACGAAAAACCTATTTATAGCAAAAAACAACTTGCAGAGTTACCAAAGATATTACATACATTAAAAGAAACTGCAACTCCAATCTGGGAAAAATTAATTACCCGGCCATCAATGTCAACCGCAGAAGTTTTTGCAGAAATTATTCTTGAAACTGGTTTAGAATATAAATTTGATGTTATAATAAATTACAGCAAAGAACTTAAAGAATGTGTGAACAATTTTGATATTGAAAAATTAAAAATTTTACTAAAAAAATATTCTAGCATTATAAATGATTTTAATAATTTAATAAAAGAAAATATTTAACACCTATTTCCTATCTGTACCCCTCCTTTGGCCTTTTTTGGCGCAAGTTTGTAACTTGTGACACAAGTATAACACAATACCTATATTGTCATGCTGAGTGTACGAAGCATCTATTCTGACAATATAATACCATTTATAATTATAAACCTCCTTTTTTGGCGCAAGTTTGTAACTTGTGACACAAGTATAACACAATACCTATATAGTCATGCTGAGTGTACGAAGCATCTATTCTGACAATATAATACCATTTATAATTATAAACCTCCCTTGGCGCAAGTTTGTAATGTAAGCTTCCCCATTCTTCGGCCATTTTAAAATAGAAAACTAAAAAAAGTTTTATTAATTTTAAATGGAAGAAAACATGAAAAAAACACAGTTTACCGAGAACCAGATCATTGCTATG
>CAILUD010000062.1 GCA_903837285.1 uncultured Bacteroidota bacterium
AGATTCATTAGATGTTTTAAATGGATTAATTATTGTTTATACCAGCTATGTGCTGGTAATAATAACAATAGTCTCGTTGTTTGCATACAGGCTTACAACAAAAGGAGAAGGGAAACTGGTTAAACCCGCAATTTTTTATACCTGGATTGGTTTTCTAATTTTTACAGGTGTAACAATTCACATTGTTACCTATAACACTATTCCTTGGTCACCAATTGATTTAAACAGAAAAGAAATTAAAGCTGATAAAGTTTTTGAAATTTCTGTTAAAAATCATAAATTTATTTTGCCTGCTGAAAAGATGTTGGTAAAGGTGAATGATAAAGTTTTGTTTAATGTTAATTCTCAGGATTTAACATACGGCTTTGGGTTATTCAGAAAAGATAATTCAATGCTTTTTCAAATGCAGGTAATTCCTGGTCATAATAATGATCTTCTCTGGCAATTTACAAAACCGGGTGTTTATACTATCAGATCTACGGAATATTCGGGGCCTAAAGGTGTTAATATGGTAGAAAAAGATGTTGTGGAAGTAATAGAATAAAAAAATAACAAAATATAAAAATTATGAGTTATATTAATAAATTAATGAATGGCGAGCAAGGTGCTTTTAAGTCACAGACTTTAACACCTATGCAAAAAATCACATTACGCTTTGTAGTAGTTGGTTTGATTTATTACGGTTTTTCTGCAATTGAAGGAATGATGATGCGGCTTTATGAAGTTTCACCTATTCCGGGAATTGATACTGGGCATTTCTTTTCTATGATGACCGTACATCCTTTGGTTGGTATTTTTGGTTCAACATATATGATTGTTTTTGGAGCCTTTTTATTTTTAGTTCCCTTCTTAATGAAAAAACCTTTATGGAGCATTAAGCTTGCAAACTGGACTTTTTTCTTAATCGCAATTGGAACTTTTATAATGTGGTCAGCAGGGTTTATTTCACATTATGCACCTTTATATACATTGTACTGGCCTTTGCCTGCCGATTTTACACAGTTTAGTGCTATTGGCGGAGCTATTTTTATATTTGGTATTGCATTAATAATGATTGGTACAATTGCATATGTAGTAAATATTTTCAAAACTATTATGTACACACCCGAGGGATGGGAAAAACAACCTTCAGGTAAATTACTAGCTTCATCATTAGGATTAAGCGGACTCACGAATTTGTTTTCAAAAAAGAAAAAAGAGCATTTAGTTTCGTTACCTGTAGCAGCAATTGCACGTGGATCTGTTGATACTTTATTAAATGCAGTAATAATTACAGCCACTGGTGTTCTTATTCTTATTTATATGATTGGAGCAATTAGCGGAAATGATTTAAAAACTACTGTAATTGATTCACTTTTATACAAAAACACATTCTGGTGGGGTTTAGATTTAATTGCAGATGGAATGGTATTGATATTTGTTGCAGGCACATGGTATTTATTAGCAACATTAATCACTGGTAAAAAATTATTTATGGAAAACTGGGCAAGAGCTGCTCTCCTTTTAGAATTGGTAGTTTCATGGACAGTTTGGTCGCATCATTTAATGTCAGACCAGGCTCAGCCAGGAGTTTTAAAAGTAGTGTCAGGCGAGATGGTTACTGCATTTGAACTTATTACTCAAGGTTTAGCATTCTTTATAACATTAGTTACATTGTGGAGTGCACGTCCATTAAAAATGACTAATCCACTTAAATTCTTAATCGGTGGATTACTAGGTTTTGCACTTGCAGTTCCTGCTGGTATTTTACAAGCTGATTTAGGTTTAAATAGAATACTTCATAACACACAATGGATAATTGGACCACATGTACACGTTGCAATTTTAGTTGGCTTAACCATGACTTTGTATTCTGCAATTTATTTTTTGTTCCCAATTTTAACAAATGGAGCAAAACTATATAGTCAAAAACTTGCTAATGCTCACTTTTGGTTACATATATTAGGTGGAATAGGAATGGGAGCATTTATGGGTATGGCTGGAATGCATGGAATGTTGCGTAGATCTGTATATTCAAATGGAGAGTTTAATACATATATGGTTTTAGCTGCAATTTGTGGCTCAATGCTTCTTATTGCATTCATCATATTCTTTTATAATATATTAATGAGTGTTGGTGTAAAAGGAGTATTAGGAATATTTTCACCTTCCAAAATAAAGACAAAAGACTTGATTTCAGAAGAAATTAAATAATTCTTAAAAAGGGAAGAGTAATTCTTCCCTTTTTAATTTAATTCTGTGCCATAAGGAGCATCGTTAATAATAATTAGAGCTTTATTCATAATACTTTGTTTTAAGGTTTTTCAATAATTAATCCATAATGATAAGGTTCTAGGATAAATGGTGACTTTGTTATTCTGAATCCATGCTGAATTGCCCATTCAAGACATTGTTCTGGTTTTGGTCTGATTGATAAATCAGGTCCTCTTGGAGTTTCTATATCACTTCGCCAATGTATTATTCCTATTCGACCACCATGAGATAATAGCTCCATAGATTTTGCAAATAACTCTTCAGGTCTGTTATGATGCAGAATATTAAACATCATTATGTAATCTATTGTTCCCTTTGATATACCAGTGTTTTCTTTTAATATATCCTTTTCAAGAAACTCCATATTTGGAGCCAAATTTAAAATAGCTTTTGTTTTGACAATATCAATCATTTTTTTGTCAATATCCAATGCAAAAAAAGTTCCAACAATTCTTTTTGAAGCGGATATTGAGAATGTTCCATAGCCTGAACCAATCTCCAAAACATTGTGTAATGTGTTATTTATTTGCAGCTCATCTAAAATATGTTGAACGTTAAAAAAGGTTGACCACATTTCTTCAACAGGCATTCCGCTTTCCCTGATTCTCATGACATTTTTTTAATAGCTGTAATTACTATGAAATTTCCTGTTCCATATCCTTCTGAAAATTCTTCTGCCTTTTGTGGAGCAATATTGGTAAGAGTTTGTTTGATTGAAAGATGATCGAATCCATTCTCCTTTATCAAAATAATAATTTCTTCAACAGTTCTAAGGTTTGCATTTTTAAAAAACTTATCGTTGGCTTTGTTCTTTTCAATTTCTACTCCTAATGGTGAATTCTTGACTATCATTCCTACAACAATTCTTCCTTTTGGACTAAGAATTCTCCAAACTTCTTTTAAAGTTTTTGGAATATCAGATAGAAAACAAATAACTGTATTCATCAATACTAGATCAAAACTACTATCCAGCAAAGGAATTGATTCACCATAACCATTATAAACAGTTATCCCTCTAGATTCGGCTATTTTGGACATTTTTTTTGATGGCTCAATCCCTGTCTCTATTCCCAATTTCTGTGCAAAACGACCTGAACCAACTCCTACTTCACAAGCATTGCTGAAGGTTCCAATAGAAGCCTTTAAAACATTAAATTCTGTTTCAAATATCACATGGTTGGTATCAAACCAATTATCATATTCCTTAGAAAAAAGGTCAAAAACATTTTCTTGAATCATAATAATGTTTAGAATGTTAACGTTTTATCACATTTTTTAACCATGTCGTACAAATCACTTAACGATGAAATCGGGCAGGTTTTACTTCCCTCTAGATTTCGACTTCTCATGCAAGTTCCACAAGCCAATATTTTTCCTCCATTATTGATAAAATCATTTAACTGAATTAAAACATCAAATTCTTTACTTGCCATCGTAGTAATTTCAACACCTTTACCCAAAAGAAAAATTGAAACAGTATCCTTTTCTCCTAAAGAGTAATTAGCCAGACGTAATGCATTCCATACTGTTTCAGGATCATTTGAAGAAATTACAAGTCCTATTTTTTCGGGCTTATATGAACTGGTTTGGATGTTCCCACCACAACCTACGGTACTCTGGGCAATAATTTGACTTATTGCTAATCCGAAAAACAGGAAGAAAAAAATTACCTTTTTCATAGCTACTTATTTTAGATTTATTATTTTCTGATTTCTTTCAAATTTTCTATTAACACCTCCCTCATAATCTGACAAGCCTTTGCTACTTTAGGAGTAGATAATTTATATAAAGCGATTAACCCTGCTTTTCGCTGAATAAGAATTCCATTTGTAACCATTACGGAAAGATGCTATTTTGTTTTACAATATTTAAATTTTTCTAATTAAAATCAGCCAATTTAGATGCCCATTTTTTCTTTTCATCTTGCGGAAAACTTGCAAGATAATTTTCAGTAACTGCTAGACTACTATGCCCTAAACTCTCAGAAATAAACTCAGTTGATGCACCTGAAGATTTTAATTGAGTAGCAAAACTATGACGAGCCGAATATGTTGTAATAT
>CAILUD010000063.1 GCA_903837285.1 uncultured Bacteroidota bacterium
GCCCATTTGAAGACAATGAATACTATCTAACGGAAAATCATCAGGGGGTACTCTTTTGAAAAAACAAAATACTTTAGGTGAAAATCAATAGAATCAATACCTTTGATTTTGATTAATATTTATTTAGGACGCTATTGATTTCAAAAAATAAATATATAAAATATTTTTCAGGTTAGAATATTTATTTTAAAAAACATTTGAATACACAATAAAATTAAAATAAACTTCAAAATACTAACTTTGCAAAAATTATTTTTCGTTTTCGAATTTATGCTCGATTTATATTCTCATCACCACAGTTTTAACAAAGCTCTTGATTCGGTTAAGGAAATCGAGTCGCAAAATACTTTTATAAAAGGACTTAGTGGCTCGTCTCAGGCATTTTTTATTGCATCTGTTTTTCAGAAATCAGAAAAAAGTATGGTTTGTATTCTTCCTGAAAAAGAAGAAGCAGCAAACTTTTATTCAGATATATTTAGCTTATTAAATGAACAATACGTACATTTTTTTCCATCATCTTTCAGAAAAAAGCATAATATTAATGATATAAATACAGCAAATTCGGTAATAAGAACTGGGGTTTTAGAAAAAATATCTTCAGCAAATAATAAATTACTAATTGTAACATATCCAGAAGCAATTGCTGAAAAAGTAATAAGTAACGAAATATTAACCGAAAACACATTAATTCTTCATAAAGGCGAAAAAGTATCTTCATCATTTATTGAAGAAGTTTTAGTTAGCTATGATTTTGAACGTACCGATTTTGTATATAAGCCAGGTCAATATGCTTTTCGTGGAAGTATAATTGATATTTTTTCATTTTCAAGTGAAAACCCTTTTCGTATCGATTTTATTGGCGACGAAGTAAATAATATTCGTAGTTTTAATATCGAAAATCAATTAAGTATTAAGGAATTTGAAAAATTTGCAATTGTACCTGACTTTTCACAAAAATGCGGAATTGCTACAAATTCTTCAATGTTGTCGTTTTACAAAATTGAACCAATAATTTATTTAAAAGACTCAGGTTTATTCGAAAAACAAATAGAACAATTTAATATAGATTCTTCCGAATTATTTAATACAGCAACAGATTTAATCGATTTAATAACAAAATATAATATATTAGAAACAGGAGTAAGTTGTATTAAAAATCATAATCAGATTCTGCAATTCAGCACTAGTTCGCAGCCTTCATTTAATAAAAACTTTGATTTACTGGGTTCCGATTTAATAGATAGAAAATCTAAGGAATATAAAGTTTATATTTTATCGGATAATCCGCATCAGATAGAGCGTTTAAATGCGATTTTTGATGATATGGGAATCCCCGGACTTTTCGAAACAAAATCGCTAAATATTCATGAAGGTTTTATTGATAACGACCTTCAGGTATGTTGTTATACCGATCATCAGATTTTTGGAAAATACCATAAATATAAATTGCGAGATGATTTCTTAAAGAGTGAAACTATTACTTTAAACGAGTTTTATAATTTGCATCCTGGCGATTATGTTGTTCACATTGATCACGGAATTGGAGTATTTGGAGGGTTAGAAAAAGTTAATCTTAATGGAAAATGGCAGGAACAAATAAGATTAGTTTATAAAGATAAAGATATACTCTTTGTTAATCTGCATTCACTGCATAAAATATCAAAATACAAAAGCAAAGATGGCGATGTTCCAAAACTTAACAAATTAGGAACAGGGGCATGGACGCGATTAAAACAAAATACAAAGAATAAAGTAAAAGACATTGCCCGCGATCTTATAGATCTTTATGCTAAAAGATTACAGCAAAAAGGTTTTGCTTTTTCGCCAGATACTTATTTGCAAACAGAATTAGAAGCTTCATTTATTTATGAAGATACTCCTGATCAGGAAAAAGCTACAAATGCGCTAAAAGCAGATATGGAACTTGATATTCCCATGGATAGATTAATTTGTGGAGATGTAGGATTTGGAAAAACAGAAGTCGCAATTCGTGCCGCATTTAAAGCCGTAACAGATAGCAAACAAGTTGCAGTTTTAGTGCCAACAACAATTTTAGCTCTTCAGCATTACTATACGTTTACTGATAGATTAAAAGATTTTCCATGTAAAATAGAGTTTTTAAGTCGTTTTAAAACTGCTGCCGAACAAAAAGAAATATTTAAAGAAATAGCCTCTGGAAAAATCGATATTGTAATTGGCACACATAAATTATTAAACAAAGAATTACATTTTAAAGATCTTGGTCTTT
The DNA here is from genome assembly GCA_903837285.1 of uncultured Bacteroidota bacterium. GTDB lineage: Bacteria > Bacteroidota > Bacteroidia > Bacteroidales > GWA2-32-17 > GWA2-32-17. Next base: position 2,249 of record CAILUD010000063.1, read on the forward strand.
TTATTATTGATGAAGAACAGAAATTTGGTGTTGCTGCAAAAGAAAAGCTCCGTTCAATCAGAGTTGATGTTGATACACTAACCTTAACTGCTACACCAATTCCACGAACACTTCAATTTTCGTTAATGGGTGCAAGAGATTTGTCAATTATAAACACCCCACCGCCAAATCGTCAGCCTGTTGTTACAGAAGTGCATATTTTTAACGAAGAACTCATTCGCGATGCAATAAATTATGAATTAAACAGAAACGGTCAGGTGTTTTTTGTACATAACCATGTGCAGAATATTCAGGAAGTTGAGCTTTTAATTAAAAAATTATGCCCTCATGCTCGAACTGCAGTAGGGCACGGGCAAATGAAACCGGCCGATTTGGAAAAGCTGATGCTGAATTTTATAAATGGAAAAAATGATGTGTTAATTTCAACTACGATTGTAGAAAATGGTCTCGACATTCCAAATGCAAATACGATAATAATTAACAACGGTCACATGTTTGGATTAAGCGATTTGCATCAGCTTCGTGGAAGGGTAGGGCGTTCAAATCGGAAAGCATTTTGTTATATAATGGCCCCATCGATAGATACTTTACCAACCGATTCGAAAAGAAGATTAAGAGCCATTGAAGAATTTAGCGAACTGGGAAGTGGGTTTAATATTGCACTTCAGGATTTGGATATTCGTGGAGCAGGAAATTTACTTGGTGGCGAGCAAAGCGGTTTTATTGCCGACATAGGCTTTGATGCATATCAGAAAATTCTTCAGGAAGCTATGCTGGAACTTCATGAAAGCGAATTTCAGAATATTACACCTGCACCAAAAAAAGCAGATCTTTCATCAATAAACAAAGAATACTCTCATGATTGTGTTGTTGAAACCGACATGGAACTTTTTATTCCTGAGAAGTATGTCGAGAATATGTCCGAAAAAATCAAGCTTTACCGCGAACTCGATAATATTGACAATGAAAAACAACTTCAATTATTCTCAGATTCATTAGCTGATCGTTTTGGGAAATTACCTAAAGAAGTTTTAGGTTTATTTGATGTACTAAGGCTAAGATGGAAAGCTAAACAACTTGGTTTCGAAAAAATGATACTAAAACAAAATAGGTTTATTTGTTATTTTATAAATGATAAATCATCGCCTTATTATAGCTCTCAGGTTTTTAGTAACATTCTACAATATTTACATACTTCAAAAAGTTCATCTGGATTAAAAGAAATAAATGATAAGCTTTCGCTTAATTTTGATAAAGTTAGTTCTATTGAGAAGGCAAATCAACTACTTGAGGGCTTAATTCAAAACGTAATTAACGTGAGTTCGATGTAAGAGTAATGGATACATTATCAATATAATACACACAACCCATAATGTTATGCTGAGCATCCGCCGCGGCGGACGAAGTATCTATTTGTCACGAATATAGATTACCTTCGGTGAAATAGTACTTCACTCCGTTCAGAATGACAAATTATATCGAACTCACGTTAATTAGTATTAATCAATAAAGAATTACGATTATTGCATTTGAAATTAAAAATTCGTAATCAAGTTTTATTTACTGTATTCTCCACTCTGTACTTTATCTCTAACAAGCATCAGAATATGATCCTTATCGATTGGTGAAATACGGGCTTCGAACTGACGAATACCTGCAGGTGAATCAAGTTCATATTCTACCATCTGAATTTTTGAAGTTTCAAGTGATTTTAAAATACAAGTTTCAACTTTTTGTAACATCTCGCCACTAAAAAAATCTTTAAGATTTTTTCCTATAACACTGTCTACAGGAACTTCAAGTTCGTGGTAAATATCAGGTTTAAAATAAGAATATTGACCGTTTCTATCAACAATAAAAAGTAAATCAGGTATAGCATCTAACAATGCTCTGTATTTTTGTTCACTTTCGCGAAGATTTCTCTCAATAAATTTGCGCTCAGAAATATCTCTTACACTAAAATGTATATATTGTTTATCGCTTAATGTAAGAACAGTAAGACTTACCTCTGCATCAAATAAAGATCCATCTTTCTTTTTATATTGCCAATAGTAAGTGCTTTTTTCACCTTTGTATGCCTCTTCAATCTTAATTCTTCTTTTTTCAGCTGATAGTATTCCATTTGGCTGTGTTTCGGGCATAAGCAATAAAACGTTTAACCCAACAAATTCATCTCGAGTATAGCCAAATAAATGCTGAGCTTTTTCATTAAATTCAAAAACATTATCTTTATCTACAATAACAATTGCATCACTTCCTTCCTTAAACATCGAAAAATATTTTTTCTGACTTTCAAGAAGTATATTTTCAGTATTTTTCTGCTCTGTTATATCAATAAAATAGCCTAAAATATCGGTTATATTATTTTCTTTATCTCTAATGTTACTCGCAAAATCTTTTACCCATAAATAGCTTCCATCTTTACGCATCATTCGGTATGGCGAATACTCAATATGTGATGCGTTTCTAGCTAATGCTTCATTTCTTTCTTTTAAATGGAACACATTGTCATCAGGATGAATTAATGAGTCATAAGTTACTGTACCGGTTAAAAATTCCTGTGGTGCAAAACCTAGAATATTTTTAACATTCTCTGAAATATAAGCAACTTTTGATGTATCACTTGCTTTTACGCGGGCTATAACAACACTTCCTTGTAAAAACATATTTCGCTCATCAAGTAATATTTTATTTGTTGCATGAATTTCTTCATCAACTTTTTTAAGTCGTGATATATCAGTTATCGAACCAGCAAGTCGAATAGGTTTACCATTAACGTCGTGCATTAAAACACCTCTTTCTATAACCCAAACAAATTGCCCATTTTTATGTCTTAAACGAAGTTCATTTTCATAAAACTGAGTATTACCTTCAAGATAATCATTAAGGCATTTTTTTGCCTGATCATAATCATCACGATGAATAAACCCATCACGAACTCCAAATTCATTCTTTAATTCATAATCTTCATAACCAAGCAAACTTTTCCAACGAGGAGATAGATAAACTGTATTTGCTTCTATATCCCAATCCCATATTCCATCATTTCCTCCTTTTGCAACAAGTGCATAACGTTCCTGAGTATCGCGAAGATCATTTAAATTTTTTTCTCTTTCTGTAACATCAAGAGTCCAGATTAAAACACGATAAATTTCTCCTCTGTAATTCATTACCGGGTCAATGTGAGTTTCATTCCAAACTTCCATTTCCCTAATTAAAATCATTTCCTTATAAACAATGCTATGTCCTTTTTTAGCTTCTTCAAATTTTGTAATAAAATTCTGCTGTCTTTCATCACCGGGAACAAAATCTAGCACATTATCGCCACGCTTAATTGTTCTGCTAAATTCTTTCATAATAACATCACGCGCAGCTTTGTTAAATGTAACAACCTTGTAATTAAGATCTGACAAGTAAAAGCGCTGAATACTACTATCAAATAATGGTTTTAATTCGTTTTTGGTTTCTTCTAAATCTTTTTCAATTTTCTTGTTTTCGGTAATATCTAATAACGAAATACAAAACCTGTCGATATTATTATTTTCTAGATATACAACAGGGTATATTGTTATCTTAAAATATCTTTGTTCTTTTCCAACCATTGCAAAGCGCTCTAAAAAGTGCGAAACGCCATTTAAAGCAGCCTTAAATAAATTATCTAAATCATCATGTCCAAGAAAATATAAAACATCAAAAATAGAATCGCCTATTTTAGATTCTTTGTTAAATGTTTTTAATTGATAACGTTGAGCCAGTCTATTTAAATCAATTAATAGCAAATCCTTATCAACAAGATAAATTGCTTCTGTTGCTCCGTTAAAAATAGCTTTTAAATTTGCAATATAATTTCTTGCCGATTCTTCGGCTTTCATTTTTGATGTTATATCTTTACAATAACAAACTAAACCAAATACTTCATCTATTTCATCATTTAAGACAGATAAAGAAAGAAAAGCAAATTTTTCAGCACCATCAGCAGAAATAAATGAGATTTCGGTTTCAAACTTTTCAAGTTCAAGGGTTTTTTCTAAAATATTTTCCTGAATAAATTCATCTTTATTACCTTTGAATAAATCAGCAAAATTTAAACCTTTAATTTTATCCCTATTTAAGCCAAATATATGCTCAGAAGCTTTATTTGAATAAGTTATTTTTCCGTTTAATGAAATAGTAAAAATAGCATCATTAATATTATCTATAAGATTTTCATTAATTCTTGAATGATGGTCGTTTTTATGTTTAGAAAAAACTAAGTCGATTGTAATTCCCAAAGTAACTTTATCAATTGGCTTAACAAGATATCCATAAGTAGATGATTTAAGAGCTTTGCTTACTGTAGTTTCATCGGTATAACTTGAAACATAAATAATAGGCACATCAAATTCGTAATATATTTTCTCGGCTGCAGTTATTCCGTCAATGCTTCCGGGAAGATTTATATCCATTAAAACTACATCGGGACGGGTTTCACTGCATTTTGCAATTGCATCTGAAGCGTTGGTATATGCTCCCAGAACATCGTGCCCTAATTCATTTACGAATAACGAAAAAACCGTTAAAAGCATCTTATCGTCCTCAACGATAATTATTTTCTTTCCCTTCATCTGCAAATTCTTAAATAAACTGAAAATTATTTAATTTTACTCCCAAAAAAATGAACTAAGCATTATTTAAAAAACACAAATTTACAAGAAAATAGTATTTTACGAGTTTATTCTTAATTAAAATATTATTTGAGGTTGAAATTATAAATTATTTAGCAAACAGTAAAATTTCAAAATGAATTTAACCATCGATATAGGAAATTCGAATACTAAAATTTCTAGATTTGAGAACAATATTTTTATAGACTCATTTATTGTCGTTAATGAGCATGATATATTACAATTAACGCAAAATGAAATTAATAATAATTATATTAAGTCTATTATTATTTGCTCTGTTAAAGATAATATTCCACAATCTATTTTATCATTAGCTCAAACTGTTCAAAATTTAATAGTTTTTTCGCATAAAAATATAATTCCAATTGTAAACCTTTATTCATCGCCAGAAACTTTAGGACTAGACAGGCTTTGTTCAGCAGTTGGAGCATATTTATTATTTCCGAATTGTAATTGCTTAATTATTGACGCGGGAACTGCAATAACTTTTGATTTACTTAATTTCAAAGGAGAATATTTAGGAGGATCTATTTCACCAGGGCTAACAACAAGATATAAGGCTCTTGCACATTTTACAAAAAAACTTCCAGAACTTAGTTATAATGAAGAATTTAGTTTTCCGGGTAATAATACAAATAATTCTATTCATGCCGGAGTTCAATACGGTATTTTATATGAAACGGAAGGATACATAAATAATTTAGAAAAAGAATATTCAGATTTGCACGTTATAGTAACAGGTGGTGATATCAATTTTTTTGAAAGAAACTTAAAAAAAACCATCTTTGCACAACCAAACCTTGTAGCAATTGGATTACATAGAATTCTTGAAATTAATGAAAAAAACTTTTAGTATAATTATTATAACATGTGCTCTGCTTGGAATTAAAGCAAGTGCACAAAGCTTTACCAGCTCTCCATATTCAAGATTTGGACTTGGAGATATTGCAGGAAATGCATTTCAACCTGGAGTGGCTATGGGCGGAACTGGAATTGCATTACGTACAAATCATTCAATAAATAGCATTAATCCAGCATCTTATAGCGCATTCGATACTCTTTCATTTATATTTGATGTTACGGTAATAGGAAAATTTACAACATATAAAACTGATTTACAAAGCAATAAGATTAATAATGTGGATTTAAGTCATTTTTCTGCAGGGTTTCCTATAACTAAATGGTGGGGTAGTAGTTTTGGTTTATCTCCTTATAGTAATGTAGGTTATAATATTTCCGAATCAGTTGTTATTGATACTTTAAATCTTGCGAATACTTATAAAGGAAATGGTGGATTAAATCAGTTTTTTATTGGAAATGCATTTAGATTATTCACAAAAGTTGATACCGTCTCAAAAGTTTTAGCCGAAAATAAAAAATTAACATTTTATAACACTAATAGTTTATCCGTCGGTTTTAATACTTCTTACTTTTTTGGTGCTTTAGAAAGACACACTGCTTCCGTATTTCCAGAAGAAGGCAATTTATTTGATATGTATACTACAAATAAAACTATTATAAACGATATTGGATTTAGAATCGGTGCTCAATATACTTTTAACCGACAAGAAATTACAAATTCGGAGAGAAAGAATAAATATACCATAATTGCAGGTTTCACTTTTGACAATCAAAATGATTTAAATGCTAAAAATACTTCGATGGTTACAAAGTATTTAAATATTGGTGGCACCGTAAAAATTGACACTATTGAAAATCAGGTAAATAATAAAGGAGATGTTCGTTTGCCGATGAATATAGGAGTTGGTCTTGCTTTTATATCTCATGAGCGTCTTACTTTTGCTATAGATTACAGATGGCAACAATGGTCGGCTGCACGTTTCTTTAATCAAAACGATTCATTAAATGATAGTCATACTATTTCATTTGGAACACAGATTGCTCCTGACCCAAACCGTCAGAATAATTATTTGAAAATGATAAACTACAGATTTGGTTGTCATTATACGCAATCTTATTTAAATTTAAGAAATACCGATATTACTGATTATGGTTTTAGTCTGGGTTTAGGACTTCCAATAACAAAACCTGATAAAAGTGATGTTTCTGGATTAAGAAGAAGATTACCTCCTATTGTTAATGTAGCTTTAGAGATTGGGCAAAGAGGAACAACAGCAAATAGTTTAATTAAAGAAACATATTTTCAAGTATCTTTAAATTTAAGTTTATATGATATTTGGTTTATAAAACGAAGATTTAATTAATTCAAGTTCACTTTAAAATAATTCTTTAATTGATAATTTTTTTAGCTAAAATAACAAAGTTCACTTGTGTTCTGATACTCGGAATAGTCGTTTTAAACTCTTGTTCGAATGATTTAGAGACAGTTAATGCGATTGTTGATTTGTCCGAAAAGCCAATGATTTACGCAAAAGATGTTGAAATTTTGCGAACAGATTCTGGAAAAATTGTACTGAAAGGATTTGCAAAAGAATCATCCTATTTTTTATCTGCAAAAGATACTTTTCTTGAATTTAAAAAAGGATTTGAAATAAAAACTTATAAAGATTACCCAATTGTAGAGTCAAGTATTACAGCTGAATATGGCAAACATTGGGAAAGTAAACGAATTTGGGAAGCAAAAAGCAATGTTGTAACACAAAATATAAGAGGCGAAAAGCTTAACACAGAACAACTTTATTGGGACGAGAATAAACATCAGATTTATTCTAATAGTTATTGCATTATTACGACACCAGATGGGGTTATTACAGGAGATCGCTTTGTTGCCGATGAAACATTTAACAAATGGTCATTAAAAAAAGCTAAAGGAACAATAAATGTAAAAGATGAATAAAAAAGGTACTATAATTTTAGAATATGTTTGGCTTGCCTTAACAATTTTCGGGGTTGTAATAGGATCATACAAAGTTGCAACTACTGGATTTAAAGACAGCTATGTTTTTTATGTTATTGCTGCTATTGCTGCATTTATGTATATGTTAAGGCGGGCAATGAGAAAGTTTACCGACAATAATGAAACTAAAAAATGAGTGCTATATTAATTATAATATTCATTACCCTCATTTTTTCAGCTTTTTTCTCAGGAATGGAAATTGCATTCCTTTCCTCTAACAGATTACAAATTGAACTTGAAAAAAAACAAGGATTCAAAAGTTCTAATATCATTTCGGTATTTATAAAACACCCAAAAAAGTATATTGCTACAATGCTTGTAGGAAACAACATTGCATTAGTTGTATATGGTATTTTTATGGCCAAAATTCTTACCGAACCAATCAGTCATATAACACATTCTGAATTCGGTATTTTAATGACTCAAACTTTAGTTTCTACATTTATAATTCTATTTACAGCAGAGTTTTTACCCAAAACTATTTTTCTGTTAAATTCAAATTTGTTTCTTAATATTTTCGCAGTTCCTGTTTATTTATTTTATGTGCTTTTCTATCCACTAACCTGGGTTACTATAAATTTTTCGAATTTTATTTTAAAAAAAGTTTTTAAAGCAAATATTAAGAAAAACAATTCAATTGTTTTTGGTAAAGTTGATATTGACAATTATATAAATGAACGAACCCAAAATAAAAATGGAATTGATGATGAAGATTATGAACTGAAAATATTTCAGAACGCACTCGATTTTAGTAAAATTAAATTACGCGAATGTATTGTTCCCAGAACAGAAATTGCTGCAATTGAAATTAATGACTCGATTGAAGATCTTAAAAATAAATTTATTGAAACAGGTTATTCAAAAGTTCTGGTTTATAAAAATAATATAGACACTATAACTGGATATATTCATTCTTCAAAACTTTTTTTAAAACCTAAGCATCTTAAAGATATTGTTCACGAGGTAATTATAGTTCCCGAAACTATGCCAGCCAACAAATTACTTGCAACATTTATTCAGCAAAAAAGGAGCGTTGCAGTTGTTGTTGACGAGTTTGGCGGAACATCGGGCATGATTACAATTGAGGATATTATGGAAGAAATTTTTGGTGAAATAAGAGATGAGCATGATACAGACGATCTTGAAGAGAAAAAAATTAATGAATTCGAATATCTTTTATCAGGCAGACTTGAAATTGATTATTTAAATGAAAAATTCGAGCTAGATTTTCCTGATACTGATGAATATGAAACTGTGGCTGGATTTATACTATTTCATCACGAAAATATTCCTAAGCTTAATGAGACTATAAACGTTGGAATTTATTCATTTAAAATTTTGCGTGTTACAAATACTCGCATAGAATTAGTTCTATTAAAAATTGCGCACGAATAAATGCTTAGATTAAGTTGTATTTTTTTTATATATTCGTGCCCTAAAATAAATTGGAAATTATTTAATTAAAATGGCAACATTACAAACAATCAGAAACCGTGCAGGCGTACTTATTTCAATAGTTATTGGACTTGCGCTTTTATCTTTTATTTTAAGTGATTTAGTTTCGAATAACAGTCTTTTTAATTCTGGAAATAAAACAGAAGTTGCAGAAGTTGCTGGCGAAGCAGTACCAATTGCTTTATATGAAGAAAAAGTTAATGAACTTATAGCAAACTATCAAAGAAATACAGGAAAAGATGCAACACCTGACGAAGAAACATCTCAAAGCATACGTGATCAAGCTTGGGAAGGTCTTATTACAGATTATGTGCTTGCAAACAATTTAGGAGAATTAGGCATTACAGTTAATGCAAACGAATTACAAGACATGGTAGTTGGCAACAACATCGATCCTCAAGTACTTCAAATTCCAATTTTTAAAAATGAGCAAACAGGTCAATTTGATCCAAACCTTGTTAAACAATTTTTAGCAAATATGGATAAAGACGAAACCGGTGCTGCACGTTTAAGTTGGGTTGCTTTCGAAAAACAATTAGAACATTCACGCTTATTAAGTAAATACTATTCGTTAGTAAAAAAAGGATTATATGTTACTTCTGCCGAAGCAAAACAATATTCAGAAGAAGCATCTAATTTAATAGATATACGTTTTGCAATGAAAAAATATAGCGATGTTTCTGATTCAACAATTGCTGTAAAAGACGAAGAAATTGATAAATATTATATTGAACATACGTATTTATTTGATCAGGAAGCTTCAAGAGATATTGATTATGTGGTTTTTGATGTTTTACCTTCACCTTCTGATATTGAAAAGATAAGATCTAAGATGGAAGAAATTAAAATTGAATTAATAACTACTACTGAAATAGCTGATTTTGTAAACAGAAACTCTGATGTTCCATACGCTGAGCAACTATTCGCTAAGAGTTCTTTAACTCCTCCTGTAGATAGCCTTATTTTTGCTGCACAACCAGGATTTGTTTACGGACCATATGTTGAAAATAACGTTTATAAATTAGCTCGATTAATGTCTTTTAAAAATATGGCCGATTCAGTTAATGCTCGTCATATTTTAATTGGACCAAACGAAAAAAGAACAAAAGATCAGGCAAAACTTTTATCTGATAGTATTAAATCATTAATTGATAAAGGTGGCGATTTTGCAATGCTTGCAATGCAATATTCCGATGATAAAGGTTCTGCTCAACAAGGTGGCGATCTAAAATGGTTTAAACCAGGCATGATGGTAAAACCTTTCGAAAAAGCTGCATTTGATGGTAAAAAAGGTGATGTTGTTATTGCCGAAACACAATTTGGTTTTCATATTATCAATGTTATTGAAAAAAGTGCCGAAAGTAATAAAGCCGAAATCGCTTATATTGACTGGCAAATTGAACCTAGTTCTGAAACATATCAAGGTATGAAAACTAAAGTTTATCAATTTGCTGGCACAAATACTACAAAAGAAAAATTTGAAGCTGCTATAATTAAAGAAAACTTACAAAAAAAGGTGGCTAGTAATTTACGTGACAATGATCGTAACATTGCTGGTTTAGAGTCGCCTAGAGAAATTATCAGATGGGCTTATAAAGAAGAAACTAAAAAAGGAGAAGTATCTCAACCTTTTGAATTTCAAGATAAATTTGTAGTTGCATTTCTTACAGAAATTCGCGAAAAAGGAACAGCTCCTAAAGATCAAATAAAAGATCAGCTTACTTCTCTCGTAAGAAAAGATAAAAAAGCCGAAACTTTTATTACAGAATTAAAAAATGCTTCTTCTGCTGGGTCAATTGATGGTTTAGCTCAAAAATTAAATTTAATGCCACAAGATGCTACAGCAATAAATTTTAATTCATTCTCATTACCAGGAGTTGGAATAGAGCCTAACGTTGTTGCTACTTCATGTTTTATTGAAAAAGGTAAACTTTCTAAACCTATTAAAGGAAACAATGGAGTGTTTATTTTAACAGTTACAAATAAAGCTAAAGCTCCACAACCAGCCGACGAAAAAATGGCTAAAATGCAATTGGTTAACGAAGTTCAATCACGAGTTGATTATCAGGCTTTTGAAGCGTTGAAGAAATTAGCAGATATTAAAGATTACCGATCAACTTGGTATTAAAATATTAAAAGGGGCTTTGCCCCTTTTTTTTTGTTTTCATTCTTTTTTTAATAAATATTTTATACTTTTAAACCATATATCAAAAGGAATGAAAAGGCGATTCTTATATTTTTTATCTGTTTTTATAATTTTAATTTCTATTTCATATTTTTCTTATTCTCAAAACATTTATAATAGAGTTTATACAGTTCAAGATGGGCTTGCACAATCACAAGTATTTTCGCTTTGTCAAGATAAAAAAGGAAATATCTGGATAGGAACTGTAGGTGGTGGCATCAGTATTTATAATGGTGTAAATTTTAAGAATATTTCTAAAGATGATAGTTTAGCTGGTAACAGCGTATATTCTATTATACAAGATAAAACTGGAACCATGTGGGCAGGAACAGATAAAGGCCTTTCAAGGATTTCAGGAAAAACAATAACAAATTTTACTACTAAGGATGGTATACCCGATAATACTGTTTGGAAAGTTTTTGAAGATCATTCAGGAACAATTTGGATCGGAACAAATAAAGGAATTGCGTCATTAAAAAACAACAAGTTTACATTATTTAATAATTCTTCCGAAATTTCGCAATCAACAATTTACTCGATTTTCGAGGATAATAAATTCAATTTATGGATAGGGACAAAAGAAAATGGAGTTTTTAAAATAACTGGAAATAATATAGTTCAATTTTCAAAAAATAATGGTTTATCACATAATACCATCTGGACAATAAATCAAGATTCTCAAAATAATATTTTAGTTGGAACATCGCAAGGATTAAATATTCTATTAAAAGACACAATAATTATATTATTAAACAAATTAGTATTTACTAATTCTTTTAAAACAAAAGAAGGAAATATTTTATTTTCGATATACAATGGATGGAGTTATGAATATATTAACGAAGGAACAGAAATACCTAAATATTTAAAATCACTTTTTTTAAGAGTTAATTCTATAAGGGTAATTATTAAGGATATTGAGAATAATATCTGGGTTGGTACAGAAAATGGCTTACAAATTATTCCACCAACACCATTCAAAAACTGGAATACTGTTAACAAATTACACAACAACAATGTCTTCTCAATTTTTGATGGGTATCAAAAAGAAGAACTATGGATTGGTTGTGCTGGGGGCGGAGTTTCAAATTGTAGAGATAACGGAGTTAACGATAAAACATTTTTCAATTTCGCACCATTTAGAAATAATAGTTTAATTAAGAATGAAGAAATAAAAAAAAGAAGCAAAGGTCAAATTTTAAAAGAAGTAAAAAAAGGATTAATTGGAAGTAATGTATTGTCAATAATCAGAGATAATAAAAACAGAACATGGTTTGGAACATGGAATGGTATTAGTATTTTCAGTTATTCTGATAGTTCATTTATTCATATTACAAATGATATTGCTGATAAAGTTTTTTTTGGTGTAACAATTAACAATAACTTAAGTAATAAATTTTTTAATTGTTTAACCTTAGACAATACTGGTAATATTTGGGGAGGCACAATGGCAGGTATAGTTGTTTTTTCAGACACTACAATAATTAAAAACAATTTAGAACTTAACAGATTAAACAAAACACCTATATATAATATTTTTCAGGATAAAAATAATAGTTATTGGATAAGTACACAGGATGGTTTATTCGTTTATAACGGAGTAACTTTAAAACATTTCACAGAAAAAGACAATTTTATCGAAAGTCAAATTAACTCTGTAATACAAGATAAACAAGGAGCCTATTGGATTGCTTCAAAAGAAGGTATATATTGTTACAGTAATAAAGTTTTTGATAAAATAGATAAATTAAAAGGATTAACATCTAACAATATATATTTAATTATTATTGACAAAACAGGTGATTATCTTTTTATAGGAACAGAAACTGGGTTAGATAGATTAAATTTAAAAACATATAACTCAACTCGTAAAATCGAAATAAAACATTATGGTAAACTTGAAGGTTTTATGGGACTTGAGTGTAACCGTAATGCGTGTTATCTAGATAGTCTAGGTAGAATTTGGTTCGGAACTGTGGACGGTGTTACAATGTACGATCCAGAAAAAGATTTTTTGAATACTAGAAAACCTGATACCTATATAACAAGAATATTGAACAATTTTCAGGAGAACTTCGAATGGGGAAAATATTGCAATGGTTTTGACAAGGAAACAGGTTTACCTATAAACCTTATTTTACCTTACGATAAGAATCACATTACTTTTCATTTTGTTGCTAATAGTTTAAGTGCACCAGAAAAAGTTCTATATAAATATATGATGGAGGGAATTGATACTTCGTGGACTCCACCAATGGCTATAAATGAAGCTATTTTTGCTACTCTTCCTCCTGGTAAATTTACTTTTAAAGTAAAAGCGTGTAATAATGATGGCATTTGGAATGAGATTCCAACTTCATATTCCTTTGAAATTTCTCCACCATGGTATTTGTCATTGTGGTTTATTATTCCATTAATAATTGTTATAATCATTTTGATTTTTGCATTTATTAAATACCGAGAAGCTGCTCTTCGTCGTGATAAACTTAGATTGGAAAAAACTGTAACAGAGCGCACATCAGAAGTAGTCCACCAAAAAGAAATTGTTGAGCAAAAAAATAAAGATATAACCGATAGTATAAATTATGCAAAAAATATTCAGGAGGCATTGCTACCAACAAGAGCTGAAATAGGAAAACATTTTCCTGAATCTTTTATTTTATACAAACCACGAGATATAGTTTCTGGCGACTTTTACTGGATTTCTCATCGTAACAATAGAACTTATTACGCAATTGCTGATTGTACTGGTCATGGTGTTCCTGGTGCATTTATGAGTATGCTTGGAATTGCTTTTCTTGACGAAGTTATTGGTATGAACCCAGAAATTGAATCAAACGAATTGTTAAATCAATTGCGTCAAAACGTAATTCTATCATTACGCCAAACCGGAGAGGCAGGTCAATCAAAAGATGGTATGGATATTAATCTTATTGTTGTTGATTGGGAAAAGAAAATATTGGAATACTCGGGAGCTAACAATCCACTATATTTAATCAGAAATAGCTATTTAACAGAGTACAAAGGCGATAAAATGCCTATAGGTGTTCATATTAACAAAGAACCTTTTAGTATTAATCGTATTCCTTTTTCGTTAGGCGATTCTATTTATATGTTCTCTGATGGTTATGCAGATCAATTTGGTGGTCCACATAATAAAAAATTCAAATATAAATCCCTAAAAGAATTACTTATAAAAATTAGTAATCAACCTATGGTTGAACAAGGGAAAATACTGAATAAAACAATTGAAGAATGGAAAGGTGATAATTCTCAACTTGATGATATTATTGTAGCAGGTATTCATTTTGGTAAAATAACAATTAGCTTGTAGAAAATTATAAAATGCTTTTTTTCCCTAACGTAAAAATAAATATTGGTCTAAATATTTTAACCCGAAGAGATGATGGCTTTCACGACATTGAAACATTAATGATTCCTGTTGGGTTATGCGATTCTCTAGAATTTATTAAAGCCAAAGAATTTTCTTTTAGTTCTTCTGGAATTGTGCTAGATGTTAATTCTGACAATAATTTATGCACCAAAGCATACGAACTTTTAAAGAAAATATATCAATTACCTGCTATCTCAATGCATTTACATAAAGCAATACCCACAGGTGCAGGGCTAGGAGGGGGGTCTGCTGATGCTGCATTTTTGTTAAAAAATTTAAACAATTATTTTAAACTTAATATTACTGATAAAGATTTAAAAGATCACGCAGCAACATTAGGTAGTGATTGTCCGTTTTTTATTGAAAATAAACCAAGTTTGGCATATGGCAGAGGAGAAATACTAGAATCATTTGACGTAGATTTAACAAAATATAAAATAATTATTGCTCATCCGGGTATACATGTAAATACTGCATGGGCATATAAAAATTCCATCCCTAATTCTAATAGACGAAAACTTAAATCATTGTTAGGTTCAAACCATATAACAAATTGGAGAAATATTATCACAAATGATTTCGAAATAGTAGTATTTTCGGTTTACCCAGAAATAAAAGAGTTAAAAGATAAAATGTATAATCTTGGTGCAGTTTATTCTTCTATGACAGGCAGTGGCTCTGCAGTATATGGGATATTTGAGGAAAATGAAGTAGACTACACTCAACATTTTTCTTGTTTTGTTTGGCAAGGAAAAATAAAATAATCTGAAATTAATCAAAACAATATTATATACATAGTAATTCTGAGGTTCTCGAAGGATGATTATCACACTTCTAGCCCTTCGTGAGGCTCATGACAAGACCTCTGTGTTACATTATAGCTACAAAATCAAGGATCAATAGCCCCCTCGTAGATGTCAATTGACTCTAAAAACTTTATATTATTTAGAATATATTCGTGAGCTGGTAAAGGTTTTGGTAAAGTTATATCTTGTAAAAGTCTTGTATTATCGAAAACCTGACCTAATTCAATAAAATCAAAATATGGTTCAAGTCCTGCAAAAAGAATTCGAAGTCTTCCTTTTTCTGTTAAAATTGATTCCCAATAATCCAGATGATTTGGATAATTTGCTAAATCACCAATATCTTCCATACGGCCTTTAGCCCAGAATCTCATGTTATTTGCAACTTTTCTCTGAACAAATGCATGTGATGGTTTATCGGGGAAATAAGATTCAATTTTCTGACAACATAATTCGCTGTCTGTAGCAGAATCAACACCAGCAGAAACATGATAAACACTATATGACCTATTCTTTACAAATAATAATTCAGTAATTGCATTGGCTGCGTAATCAACAGGAATTATATCAATTTTTGAATGTTTATTTACTGGTATTAATCTTAAATAATTAAAAGCAGCTAGCGTCCATAAAATGACAGAAGATCTTGGAATTGCATTTACGCTATCGCCCATAATAATTGAAGGGCGAACAACTAATATTTTTTCCTGAGGTAAAAATTTATCAAGCATCATTTCACCCATCATTTTAGTATAAGTATATGTAACTAAGTGATGAGCAAGTGTATTTGGCGATTCTTCCTCTTTAATAATTTTGTCTTTATTATCTTTTCCGCAAATTGTTGCAGTTCCAATATAGCAGAATGTTTCTAAATTTTTTAATTCTTTAGCCCATGTTAAAACATGCTCTAATCCATTAATATTTACTTTCTTAACTTGATCGTCGCAATTTTTTGAAAAGGATGTATTTGCAGCAGAGTGAACTATTAAATTGATGTCATCCAATTCTTTATATGCAGAAAGTTTTACTTTTAAATCGTCGTCTAAAAGATTTGCAAGTATGGGAATAATTTTTTCGGGTTGATATATATCGTTGTGAAGATCAAAGACATGCTTAAGTCTTTTGTTCGCTTCTTCCTCACTTTTTGCCCTAACAAGGCAATATATCTTTTTTATATCATTGCGCTTTGACAATGTAATAAGTAACTCTCCGCCCAAAAACCCTGTTGCGCCAGTAAGAAATAAATTCATTATTTATATTTTATTCAAGAATTCAAAATTTTCTGCAATTATAAGTAAAATTGAAATAAATCTAGCATGGTTGCATTACAAGACTAATGATTTATATCAACAATTCGTCATCAAGTATTTGTTAATTAGGTACATATTATATTTACAAAATTGTGGCCCGGAAGGGATTCACCTTAGGTGTTACACTTCTTGTCCGAATTCCGAGAGCAAAGTTAAAATCGTTGCACGATTTAACTTTTTTATTTTTATACCTCGCTTTAGCAAGCTTGGCTCAGCATAAAAATATAAAGTCCAATGCTTCGCATCGAACTTTATTTTCTTAGTGACCCCGGCGGGATTCAAACCCACGACCTTCAGAACCGGAATCTGACGTTCTATTCAGCTGAACTACGGGGCCAGGTTAAAGCACAAAAGTAGCAATAATTTAGTTAAGGCATTTTTATTGTATTATAAAGAAAGCTAAAATATCATTCAACTAAAAAGCGTTATCTTAGCATAAAAAAAGTATATATGAATAAGTTCTTATCTTTTCTATTATTGCTTATAGTTATTAAAGGTTATACACAAATCAATTATGAACAATATTTTATTCCTAAAACATTACGAGTTGATTTTTACGAAATTGGAAATTATACTGAAAGAAAAATTGTTTTTGAACTTGTCAAACAAGAACCATATTGGGCTGGCTCAAAAATAAATCTGATCGATACTTTTAATTATGGAGAATACCGCTATATGGTATATGATTCAACTTCCTCCAAATTAATATACTCAAAAGGATATTGCACATTATTTCAGGAATGGAAAGCAACTGCCGAAGCAAAAAAAGAAACTCGCACTTTTTACGAAACTGCAACTTTGCCCTTTCCTATAAAAACTATAAAGTTTGAAATTCAGACAAGAAACAAAAACATGGAGTTTGAAACAATATTTACAAAATATATTAATCCAAAAGAAAGATTTTTAAATCCCGAAAATCCAAAGAGATATAATTGGTATTATGTTCAAAAAAATGGAGAATACAGTCAGAAAGTTGATGTAGTAATTATTCCGGATGGATATACTAAAGAAGAAATGAAAAAATTTCGTGAAGATGCTAAACGTTTTACTGGATATTTATTTAACACAACTCCTTTTAAAGAGAATAAAAACAAGTTTAATGTTTTAGCCATTGAAGCAATATCAGAAGAGAGTGGAACAGATTTCCCTGGTGAAAACATATGGAAAAACACAGTAGTAAATTCAAATTTTTACACATTTAATTCCGACAGATATTTAACAACGAGCGATATTAAATCGATGCGCAATATTGCATCATTGGTTCCGTATGATAATATTATTGTTTTGGTAAACTCTAAAACCTACGGTGGAGGTGGAATTTATAATTTCTTTTCAGTTGTTTCAAGCGATAATATGTTTTCGGAATATGTAAATGTTCATGAGTTTGGACATGCTTTTGCCGGTTTAGGTGATGAATACTATGATTCTGATGTTGCAGTAGAAAATTATTATTCTTTTGAAAAAGAACCTTGGGAACCAAATATTAGTAATTTAAAAGACTTCGCAACAAAGTGGAAAGATTTAATTGAAAAAGATATTCCGATACCTACACCTGCTACAGAAAAATATTTTAAAAAGGTTGGCGCATTTGAAGGTGCAGGATATTCTGAAAAAGGATTATACCGCCCGGCATACGACTGTACAATGAAATCAGTATCAGTAAATAATTTTTGCCCGGTTTGTAAAAGAGCAATTCAACAAATGATAGATTATTATTCGAAGTAAAAAGAATACTTTTTATTTATTAAAA
>CAILUD010000064.1 GCA_903837285.1 uncultured Bacteroidota bacterium
CTTCTAAGCTGTGGGTCAAGCGTTCGAATCGCTTCGGAATCACAAAATTAAAACAACAAATCCCTGTTTAACAGGGATTTGTTGTTTTATAAACTTCAACTGTGCAGAAATTCGTACAGAAATTTATCACCATTTCATATTTTATTACTAAAAGTTTAAAAAAATGAAAGCTCCTCTCCTCTTTTTTAAAATTATATTTATATTCAAAAAACATTAAATATTAAAATATGAAAAAAAACTTAACTCAGCTTTAATTGAAAAAGCAACAAGTAAAATAATTGGATTTACAAGAGTATACAAAGCTCTAAAGCAACAAATAATAATCGAAGACAAAAGTGAAGATACTTTTAGGAACTATTCAAATCAAATAGCAAAAATCAGTCTTCACTTTGGGAAACTTCCCATTAATATAACAAATAAGCAAATTAATAAATACTTATTCAAGCTAGCTTCACAAGTGAATTGTCCATCACGAAGTTATTTTAAGCACATGGTTTATGGTTTAAGATATTATTTTCGTCACATTGGCAAAGAGGATCGTGCAATTAGTCTTCCTTCTATAAAAGAAGAGTTTCATTTACCTGTAATATTAAACAGAAGTGAATTAAAAAAACTTTTCGTTGCATCAAAACATTTAAAACATCGTGTAGTTTTAGCACTTGTATATTCTGCTGGATTAAGATCTCGAGAAGTCAGGAATCTTCAAATTTCAGATATTGATTTTGAACGTAGAACAATACACATAAGACAAAGTAAATATAAAAAAGATCGTATTGTACCACTTTCTGTATATATAGCTCATGGTCTAAAAAAATATATTAAACAAGATAACCCAGAAACCTGGTTGTTTTATGGAAATATTAAAAATAACGCATATAGTAGAAATGGTATTACATGGATAATGCGACAAGCTTTGAGGAAAACTCAAATAAATAAAAAAGTGAGTATACATAGTCTAAGACATAGTTATGCAACCCACTTATTAGAAGACGGTGTGAATATTGTTACAGTAAAAGAATTATTAGGTCATGGTGATATTTCTACTACAATGATTTATTTACACGTTGCTAATTGTTCATTTCTTAATGTTAAGAGTCCTTTTGATACCCTATACCCAACGCAATGCAATGATTTGATATTGAGTGAAATCTATTGATCTAATTGTTGGCAACTAGTAGGTAGGTGGTGTTAGGGGCTGCCAATTTATTGTCAAGCAAGGTGTACGCTTTGATTGAGCAATTCAATATTAAAATTAATTTTTGCGTTTAATGCTTTAAAAACTTTAATAATTGTTTCAAATCTAGCGTCTGTCAAACTGTTTTCAATTTTAGAAATTTGGGATTTTTGAACTCCCACAAGTTTTCCTAATTGTTCTTGAGTCAAATGACGTTCTTTTCTGGCCTGTTTAATAGCTTCGCCTAATAAGTCAAGTCTTAATTCGTATTCGAATGAGTCACGTTTTTTAGTGCCTTTTTTACCAATGTATTTGTCAGTAATTTCGTCTAACGAATATGTTTTCATTTTTTCAGTATTTTTCATTTTGTCTTAGTTTTTTGTTCAAAATATTGTTTTCTAATTTTTTCTGCTTTGTCAAGATCTGATTGTGGTGTTTTGTCTGTCTTTTTAATAAAACCATGAGTAGAAATTACAATAGATTCAACTTTTTCAAATTTGTCCCAGAAGGCAAGGAGTCTATACTTTTTTCTGTTATATATAGTTCTAAACTCCCAAATTTCTCCTGTAAGCTTTTTAAATAATTCATTGTCATTCACCAAACGAGCTTTATGAATATTATAAATGACTTTCTCTCTGGCTTTTGAGTCAAGTTTATCTATAAACTCTTTCGCCTCCTCTAGAAATATGACATTGAATTTTGGTTTCACATTCTTATTTTTTTACAAATATACGAGTTTCCTTATCAGGAAACAAATATTTTTGCAGAAATCTTCATTTTATTGGTTGCCCCTAACGGCAGTTCGTCTTAAAACTCAAATTTAAGATAAAATGCTCAAAATATATTTTCGTATTGTTATTTCTTGAAAAAACTGATATAACAAAACATATAGTTTCAAAAATATCCAAAATAAGAGCTTTAAACAGCTCTTTTAAGCCATTTAATCCTAGAATATTCATGATTCTTTTAAGATTATAAGCAATTAGCATAAAACCAACATCAGCACTTGCATGCTTCATACTTTTCTTTGTTATTATGTAGTAAAATCCCCATTGTCGTTTAATTGTTCCGTAAGGATGCTCGACAATTGATTGTCTTCGTTTATATAATCTGGGGTCTGATTCAATATTAATTCTGTTTTGTTCAACATAGTCTGCATATTCACTACGCTCTAGAACACGACCATCTTTATTTTTAGTGCACTGTGTTTTTACTGGACAGTTTTTACATTCTTTAGTTTTAAATTGTTGTGCTTTGTTTTGTGTTTGATGTTTTCCACGCTTTTTAATATTCCATGTGCCATTTGTTTTTAATGTATGGCCTTGTGGGCAAGTGTATGTATTATCCTCTTTATTATATTTAAAGTTTGCTACATTATAATTAGGATCAGGTGCTCCTGAAGCAGGGTCTGGAATAGCCACTAGAGTTTTAATTTCTAATTCCTGAGCTTTTTTAAATTCACTGCCTGTGTGATATCCTTTGTCGTATAAAGCAGTAAAATCAGTATTCCCTACAATTTCAGCTGCACGGGTTAACATTTCGCCCATTGCTTTACTGTCATTGTTATTTGTCACTTTATAATCAATAATTAAACAGTTTTCAGCATCAACAGTTGTTTGAACATTATATGCTACCTCTGTTATATTATTGCGAGTTATCATCTGACGGCTTTCTGTGTCTGATGTTGAGATTTGCTCCTGGCCACTTTCATTCAACTGTTTTTCAAGTTTAAGATATTCTTCTTTTCTTGCTACATGCTTTTCTATTGCCTTTTTTATCTCTTCAGGTTTATCACAGTCTTCTTTTGATAATACTGCGTTATATTCTTCTATTTTCTTGTCTATATATTCAATATGCCTATTTATCTTACCTTGATTGTAGTTGTTCTTTTTACTGTTCTGAGCTCTTAGTTTAGTACTGTCACCAGCGAGAAGTTTATTGCCTAACAAATTAAAATGTTTTGCAATTTTAACTGTTGCTTGAAAAACTTTTCTTATTGCTTCAGAATTATCTTTTCTGAAAACGGATATTGTGTTATGATCAGGTTGCAACGCTTTAAGTAACCACATTACTTCTATATTGCGTTTACATTCCTTTTCTAAATCACGTGATGAACGAATCTTGTTCATGTAGCCATAAATATATAGCTTCAATAAATCTGAAGGATGGTAAGCAGGTCTGCCATTCTCAACAAAATCAACCTTGAAACCAAAATCTTTTAAATTTAAACTTTCTACAAAAAGATCAATTACCCTTACTTCATTTTCATTTGAAATAGATGCGTCCATAGAAACTGGAAAAAGAAACGTCTGTTCTCTGGTTTGGCCTTTAATGTATTTCATGAAGTAAATATACTTGATAAACAGATAAATAACAAATATTTAAACAGCTATTTGATTGAATGTTAATAAATTGTAATTATTGTTAATAAGGCGAGGTTTTAAGACAGTCTGACGGTTGAAGCTACCCAACACCGTGCAATTACTTGCAGTGGTTGTCAAACCGCTAAAGAAATTGAACTATGTTACACGTGTCAAGTTGCCCATAACTGCACGGTGTTGTGGTAGGTGGTGTTATGCTTTCGTGCGATTTTGTCAGTTAAGTCAAACTAAATCTCTTTTCCGTTTAGATTTTGTCAAAGGGAGTCTAATCTTGTTTTTTTTACTTTTAATTTCTTTCATCAGTTTTCTGAAGTCAGCAAGTTCTTCTTCAGTCCATGGTTCAGATTTTACAGTAAAGTCAACATCTCTTGGTTCTTTAATAAGTCCCATAATTTTATGATTTAAAATATTGTGAAATTAATTTTATTGCAGCATTTGTCTGAATAAACATGCGTAGTCCACGGAAATGAGTTGCTCCAAGTGAATGTTCGTAGTGTTTAATTAACTCAGACTTAGCGTCAAATGCTAGAAATCCTTCGTAACCTTTGTCAACGGAGATTTTACATGCAAAAGCAACAAGATTTCCTGGAACACCGAAATATATTTTGTTTTTGCCTTTGTTAAATTTTGCACTCTCTATCAAGTGCATAAAAATATGATCTTGCTTATCTTCAATACTTAGCAGTCCCTGAATAATGGTTGGGTTATTTGTCGTTGTTAGTTTATAAACTTTTTTGCTTTTATCATTGAGTTCTTTAGTCCAATCGAATACCCAACCAGATTTTTTAATTTGGGCAATATCCTTAATAGTTAATTTAACTATTTCGGTGTCAAATACTTCTCCGGTAGAAGTATTTTCAATTGAATTAGTCAATTTGTCGACTATAAAATCAAGTCCTTTGGGTTTTTTCATTTTCATTTAGCTAAGATACAAAGAAAATGTTAAAAAATAAAATTTATTTCTAAAGTCATGTTGTCTTATTTTTCGCATGAAGCATAACGTTTGAAGCTACGAAACGACGTGCATTTACTTGCAGTCGGTGTCAAACCGCTAAGAATTTTATTTAATGTTAAAGTTGTCAAGTTACCCATTACTGCACGTTGTTGTCGTAGGTGGTGTTATGGGCTGCCAATTTATTTGTCAAGCAAGGTGTACGCTTTGATTGAGCAATTCTATATTAAAATTAATTTTAGCATTCAATGCTTTAAAAACTTTAATAATTGTTTCAAATCTAGCGTCAGTCAAACTGTTTTCGATTTTAGAAATTTGGGATTTTTGTACCCCAACAAGTTTTCCTAATTGTTCTTGAGTCAAATGACGTTCTTTTCTGGCTTGTTTAATAGCTTCGCCTAATAAGTCAAGTCTTAATTCGTATTCGAATGAGTCACGTTTTTTAGTGCCTTTTTTACCAATGTATTTGTCGGTAATTTCGTCTAACGAATATGTTTTCATTTTTTCAGTATTTTTCATTTTGTCTTATTTTTTTGTTCAAAATATTGTTTTCTAATTTTTTCTGCTTTGTCAAGATCTGATTGTGGAGTTTTGTCTGTCTTTTTAATAAAACCATGAGTAGAAATTACAATAGATTCAACTTTTTCCAACTTGTCCCAGAAAGCCAGGAGTCTATACTTTTTTCTATTGTATAAAGTTCTAAACTCCCAAATTTCTCCAACGAGCTTTTTAAATAATTCATTATCATTTACTAGTCTAGCTTTATGGATATTATAAATAACCTTATCTCTAGATTTTGAGTCAAGTTTATCTATAAATACTTGAGCCTCTTCTAAAAAAATGACATTGAATTTTGGTTTCACATTCTAATTTTTAGTCAAAGATAAATGTTTCCTTATTAAGAAACAAATATTTTGGTCAAAATCTTCATTTTATTGGTTGCCCATAACGGTTTCGGGCTTGGCGAAGGTGGCGATTTACACTACTAATGTTGATGCGGAGAACCAAACTTTGATTAACCGTAAATGTGTCAGCGGAGCACTGAAC
>CAILUD010000065.1 GCA_903837285.1 uncultured Bacteroidota bacterium
CCATATATTTTACAATTTGTTGTATCTGTTCCGTCATCAACAACAAAGTTGTACCATTTATGATATGCAACTGAAACCTGCTGGCTGCAGGCATCTCTGTAATTACTATAATCTGGACCACCTTGCTCCATTTGTGACCATTTAGATGTATTCAGAACAGTATCATTAAAATCATCACTAAAAACGAGTTGCCAAGCCGGATCTGTATGTGGATCTTGAGCGAATATTTTTAAATGATTACCCATAAAAGCAAATATACTGAATATCAGTATTACAATCAACTTTTTCATAATATTATTTAGCCTTTGTTGGAGTTATTCTACAACAAAGAAATTTACTCAACCAACAATTTACTGGTTTTTATTCCCTCGTTAGTACTTGCCTTTACAATATACATTCCTTTTGCCCAATCCGATACATTAATGGTTTCATAATTTGCACTTTTACTATTTTGCACATTGTGACAATATACTTCTCTGCCAAAAATATTGTATATTGTTATATTTGTAATGCCATTTTCTGAAAAATAAAGTGTAGCTTGTTCTTTTGCAGGATTTGGGAATAACTTTAATATATTATTATCAATATTATTGTTATCAATTCCGGTTATAATTTTATGTCCAAAATATTCAACAAGAAAAGGTAAACCTTCTTGCCTATGAACAAAGATGCTATCATTTGGTTTAAATCTGCCCCAATAATCGATTGATGAATATCCAGTATCATGAAAAGTACTATCAAGGTTCAATGCCATAGGTCTATTCCAAAATCCAGGGAATAGGCTACTGTCGATTACATGTACTACATTTATAGAATTAAGTGATTTAATTACACTTAGATAATTGTTGCCGGAATAATAAGATGTATCTGCAAGATGAATTATTCTTTTAGTACAAATATATTTTCCTGTAAAATTATCTCTGAAGTCTGTTTTTTGCGAAAAAGCTAAAAAAGATAACAGATTAAACAACGTACAAATTAATATTGTTTTCGAAATAATTGTTTTCATAATTTTCAATATTAAATATTAATAATATTCCCTTTCATAGAAAGTTGGCGGTGGTGGGCTATTATAACCTTTTGACTCAGGAACTGTTGGACCATAATAATAACCTTTACACTTTTCGGATGCCGAAATAAATACATTGCTGTTATTATCAATACTAAAACCGGCATTGAGCAATACATAATCGGTACCATAAATACTGAATTCGGATTGATTTGTTATTGAAGAGTTACATCCAATACCGCCCAATTCAACTGATTTATATAGCTTGCTGTTATATAAACTTTGATCGAGGTTGCAGATTACTTTAGTGGTATCGCAGGCTTCTTTCATTTGCCATACTTTTATATAATCAATTTCGAATTTATAAGGAAAGTGCGTACCATTCGCATTTATGGTATCGAAAAGAGTGTTGCACCAGCCATACGAGGGAGATCCAATATCGGCATAAATTGGCATGGCTATTAAACTGTCGGGATGTAAATACGATTCTCTTATTTTAACACCATCTAAAAAAAACTCTATTCTATCTGGCAACCAGTTAACAGCAGCCGTATGCATTGTATCGCTTAACAAGAAACCTCCTCGATATGCATCAGACAAATGGCAAGGATCATCAGGACAAATTCCTCTATAATGAACACAATTTGTATACTGATTATATTTGGCACTATCAGGATTATAACTCATTATTTCGAAAATATCTATTTCGCTCCAATAATTATGTACAGAATAATCATTGTTCCATAGCCAAAATGCAGGACAAAACCCTTTATATGTTTTTGGTGAAGGTGGCAAAGGTGGTAGCTTAAATCTTATTTCAAAATAACCGTATCTGAACTTTGTTTTAGAATATAAACGTGAAGTAGTATAACGATAAGGTAAAAGTTCGCGATACCAACATTTATTATTTAAACATGCTGCGGTACAAGAGTCTTGAGTATTACCAGATATTACTAATGTATCACATAACGCTCTACAAGAATCACCCGGACAAGCAGGATAATTCCACACATCACCCATAAAGTTTTGTTTACGGGTGTATA
>CAILUD010000066.1 GCA_903837285.1 uncultured Bacteroidota bacterium
CTTTTTTGGTGCATTGGCATGGACTATCATTTTTGGATTGAGTTTTGCAACTTTCCTCACGTTATTATTTATACCATCTATGTATCTGATAACTTATGCAATGAAAGTTAAATTACAAAGAGCCAAATCAAATAGAAAAGCTCGTAAAAAGCAATAATTGATTAAGTGCATTAAAAGGAAAAGGTCGGAGTTTATTCTTCGACCTTTTTTATTTGTATCTTACCTAAATTTTTGCAGAAAGCAAGCATGAGATTGCATTCCTAACAAAATCAACTGACAGAGGAAGGTATGAGATCGACATACTTATAAATAAAATCTGATGCAAACAGATTCCAAAAGAAAACATACAATATTTGGTTGACGGAATTAGATTCCAAAAAAGAAGAGTGTAAATTATTTTGTTAAATTATCGATAATATATAACAATATCTTGTAACGAAATTACGTTTTCATGTTCTATCTTAAAAAATCTATTAACATAATTGAAACTTAAAAACACTAAATTATAATATCCGTTAATCTTATAATACTAATTAAAAATTATCTTAGAAAACTAAAAATCTATAATAACATTGGAGTTATTTAATTACAAATTATTCATTAATAACAAAACACTAATGACAAAAACAATCAAATTATTAATTTTTGGATTATTCCTTTCGCTATCCGCAATATCACAGGATAAATTGCCGGATATATTGAAAGAAGAGTTAAACAGAAACATGGATGCCCTTAAAAAAGAAAAGGTGGCACCTTATTATCTATCGTATCGGGTAAACGATATTAAAACGTATAATATCGAAACCTCTTTTGGCCAGATAATAAGATCTGGATGGTCGCATAGTCGGAAATTATGTGCAAATGTGAGAGTAGGAAATAATAAAGTGGACAACAATCATCCTATTAAAGGTGAAGACTACGGATGGTTTTCGTGGGATGATGGAGTTGAAATTCCTATAGAAAATGTTTCTGAAGGTATTAAACAGGTTTTATGGAAAGAAACCGATAAACAATATCGTAAATCGGCCGATTTATATGCTAAAGTAGTAGCAAATATTGCCATAAAAGTTGAAGATGAAGACAAATCAGATGATTTCAGTAAAGAAGCACCAATAATATATAACGAAGCCCAATTAACCGAAGTAAATATTGCTTTCGACAGTAAATTATGGGAAGAAAAAATCAAGAAATATTCAGCTATATTCCTTCAAAATAAAGATATTATTGAAGGGAGTGCAAATTTTTCATATACCATCGAACGCAAATATTTTGTATCAAACGATGGCAGTGTAATAACCGAAAACAGAGTTAGCTGCAGGATCATGACCAATGCTAATACCCAAGCAGATGATGGAATGAATTTACCTTTATATAATAGTTACTTTGGTTTATACCCAAGCGATTTGCCCTCGGATGTACTTATTATAGCAGAAACCCATAAACTTAGCGAAACCCTTACCAAATTAAGAACAGCTCCTGTAGTTGACTCATACACTGGACCTGCGTTGTTATCTTCGGCTTCAGCTGGTGTTTTCTTTCACGAAATTTTTGGTCATCGTATAGAAGGGCAACGTATGAAAGACGAAAATGATGCACAGACTTTTAAGAAAAAAGTAGGACAAAAGGTCTTAAATGAAAATCTATCCATAATTTTCGATCCAAGCATATCGAAATATAAGAATTTATGCTTAAACGGAGCATATAAATATGATGATCAAGGACAATTAGGTCAAAAACTTATAATTGTAGATAAAGGAATCTTAAAAACTTTCTTAATGTCACGTACGCCAATAGAAGGGATTGCAAATACAAATGGACATGGAAGAGCTCAGGCTGGCCAACAAGCCGTAACCCGTCAATCGAATATGTTTGTTGAATCAAATAAGCCCTTAACTAACGATCAACTAAAACAAACCCTGAAAGCAGAAGCAAAGAAACAAGGAAAAGAATACGGTTATTTATTTGTAAATACTGTAGGCGGTTTTACAACAACAGGCAGATATATGCCCAATGCATTTAATGTAACGCCCACAGAAGTTTACAGGGTATATGTTGACGGAAGAGCTGATGAGTTGGTTCGCGGAGTTGATTTAGTTGGAACTCCATTATCAATATTTTCAAATATTGAAGCAGCGGGTACTGATTATGGTATTTTTACCGGATTTTGCGGAGCTGAATCAGGTTCGGTTCCAGTGTCAACGGTTTGCCCTACCTTATTTGTAAAACAAATAGAAACTCAGCGTAAAGCAAAAAACCAGACTAAACGTCCAATTTTATCAAGACCTTAATAAATATTTGAACATACTTAAATGTATTAACTATTTAATTAAAAAAATAAAAACATTTAAAGAAATAATATGAATATGAACAAGATAATAAAACAGATTTCACTGATAGCAATTATTATATTATTTGCATCAATATCAGTAATGGCACAAGACAATACTTATATTGATGCCATGAAAATAGAAATAAAAAGGGGAATGGATAGCCTGAAGATAGAAAAGATGCTTTCACCTAGATTTATTAGTTATAGCATTTCTGATGCTAAAACTTTACAAATTGAAGCTGTTCTTGGCGGAATAATCAAATCGGAAGAACGACCAGTAAAATTGTTTGAAAACAGAGTATTGGTTGGCGAACACGGAAAAACAAATGAGAACTATTTAGACGAAAATAATATGTGGTCAGGGAGTCGTTTTGCAAATGAAATCCCTTTTTCTGATAATAAAAATGATATTCGCAGGGCATTATGGCTAACAACCGATAATAATTACAAAACTGCCATTACCACTTACGAAGCCAAAGTTTCGGCATTAAGTCAGCAAAGTCTTACCGACGAGGAAAAACTATTGCTTGATTTCAGTACGGTTGCAAAATCCGAAATTACCGTTCCTTATCAAAGCTTTCAGATTAATACCATCCAATTAGAAAAGCTTGCAAAAACACTTTCATTTGTTTTTAAGAAATATCCTGCAATTCAAAAATCGAATGTAAATATATTTGCCTACGATGCCCAGATATTCTTTGCCAATAGCGAAGGAAGTACTGCAAAATATCCTTTACAGATTGTTTCAGTTAAAGTTGTAGCAAGCACTCAGTCACCAACAGGCGAAGTATTAAATGATCATGTATTATGGTTTGTAAAAAATACAGCTCAACTAACCGACGAAAAAACGATGATAAACGAAGTGGAAAAAATGGCAAACAACCTAAGCGAAATAACTCAGAAAAAAGCAATAAGCGAACCTTATAGTGGCCCTGTTTTATTCGAAGGACAAGCGGCAGCTGAAGTATTTATACAAAAGTTTTTTACCAATACCAACGGTTTAATTACAGTAAGAAAACCAGTAGTTGGTAGCGAACAAATAATCAGTATGTCACCAGATATGGTAAAAGAAAATACATTGGAAGCCATGTTGAATAAAAAAATAGTTTCAAGAGATATAACAATTGAAGCTATTCCTACACTCACTTCATATCAGAATACAGATTTGGTTGGTAGTTTTATTACAGATGCTGAAGGAGTAAAAGCTCCTGAAAAACTAGTATTAGTCGAAAACGGAGTACTGAAAAATTTGCTTTGCAGCCGAATACCAACATTGAAAATAAAAGAAAGTAACGGACATGCACGCGCAGCATTAAGTAATGGAGGCATTAAAACTGTAACTGGACCCGGAGTAATCAAAATGATTAATAATAATAAAGCAACCTCTATTGACAAGAAAAAACTGAAAGAAATGCTTCTGGCAGCTGCAAAAGAAGAAGATCTTGAATATGCATATATCGTTAGAAAAGTAGTATCAGAAGCTGCTGGTATTGTAAACGAAAACAGCATTAGTTTCTTTGGTTCATCAAAAGTAAAAAAAGATTTAACGAATACCATCGAAGTTTATCGGGTAAAAGTTGTTGATGGAAGTGAGGAATTGGTTAGTTTTGCCGAAATACAAGGACTAACTACCAAATCTTTCAAACGATTATTGGCAACTTCTTCCGAAATGCAGGTTTATAATACAATGGTAGCACCAATAAGCGGAGATCTTCGTGGATGGGAATATAAATTAACAGGTACTCCTGCCAGCTTTATATTACCTAACGGACTTTTGTTTCAGGAATTGGATATTGTAAAAGAAAAACAGGGAATGGTTAAAAACAAACCCGCTGTAAATAGCCCATTAACTGTTATAGAATAAATTAATTGCACGTATTCTAAATAGAATATTTGAAATCGGGATCGTTTTTGTTCTGTATAAGATTGTAAACTATCCCGATTTTTATTTCAAGATCAATAGAGTTGTCAAACAACACACAAATTATTCAACAAAACAAGTAATTCCTAAAATCGGCAAAGATTTTTATTAGTGTTTTATTATTAAGGGAGTTCTAAAAATTGCTTTTTCTTCGTTGAACTTCAATTTTTAAATTCCTCATTTACATAAGTAAACTGTGGTTTTAAAAATTTTGTTCGCCTCAAAAAATCTAATTTTTAGAACTCCTTATTAGTTATTTGCATGATTTTATCACTATATATTTTTTTAAAATTCGTGTAATTCCAGGTTAATAGAATAAAATCTTCGGGTATAAGGTTCTTTAAAATATTCTTAAAATATCTCTTAAATCCATAAATTTAAGATTATTTAAATCCATTTAAATAGATTTAGGCTTTAAAATGAGAATAAATTAAATTAATGTTGTAATTTTGCAAACTTAAAAATGGTAGAAATCATTTAAA
>CAILUD010000067.1 GCA_903837285.1 uncultured Bacteroidota bacterium
GCTGCTGGACCTGCGCCTAATCCGCTAAGGATTATTTCTTCTGATGATAATTCTTTCATTTTGAAATTGTTTTAGTGATTATTGTTATTTGTTTTTTTTACTTTTTACTTTAAACTTTTTACTTTCTACTTATAGAGTTCTTGGCTCGCTTGTTTCACACAGTTTTTCCATTTTGTTTTCGGATGCTGTTCTCTGATTTCCTTTGCCCTTTCGGTGATTTTTCTGAACCTTTCCGATGCAGTTTTATCTTTATTCTGCTTATTTGGTTTACTGTATTTTCCCAAGCCTTTTATTTCTTTATGATTTATTTCCGGCCTTTTTTTTTAACTTCTGACCAAGCTTCTTTCCATGCTCTTGAACCACCACCTTTAGATTTTGCCAATTGACGTACTTCTTTCAACACGTTGTTATGGCTTAAAGCTGCAGTTGTTTGCTTATGAGAGAGTGGACGACTAAATGCATCCTGGAATACTTTTTTATAATACGACCTACGAGTCTGCTGATTGTATGGCTGTCTGTCTTTGCCAATTTCTTCACGCACCAATGAAGCATAAGCACGGTTGTTCAATCCCTGACGACGAATGTAATTTTCCTGTTTGCGGGAAAGTCCTGCTTCGCCCAAACCGCTTAAAGAACGCTTTCTAATTTTCCAGATGATCAAAGCAATTATCCCCACTACAAGAATGATGGATATAATGATAATCATGGTTTTGTTTTTAAGGAAAAAGGCTTTGAATTTGCCAATTTCATTACCGTCTTTGTCTTTATAGACTGTAGTGGTTTTTCCACTTTCATCAGTTACGGTTTCTGTGGTAACACCTGATTTTTCATCAGTGGCCACATTCGGGTTTGTTTCAGTTTCTGCCATAGTTTTATTATTGTTAATTGTTTTTGCTGATTTTGTATTTTCAGGTTGAGAATTATTTTCTGGTTCAATTACAGTGTTGTCTTCAATCACAGTCCCATCTTTTCTTTTCAATTTGAGCTTTTTGAATATGTCAATCACAACACCAAACACTTTAGTAACTGCTGCAATAATGGCTGGAGCAATACCCAAACCTTTCAATCCGGCTTTCTTTGCACCAACACCGTTCATAATCATTTTCTGGAAGTAATCTTTTTCACCACCGATGGAAACCCATTTCTGTTCAGCTTTGTCTTTTGCATCAACAAACTGTAACCACTCAGCTCTTGTATAGCCAAGATTCTTTGCTTGAGTTTCAGTAGAATATCCTATTGCCATTTTCTCTGCCATTTGGAAAGCATTGGCACGAATAAACGGTTCCATTGATTTACGAATAGCAAATGTTGCAGGATTAAACTTGTTTAAGGCATTTGCAACCTTCGCGATTTTGGGATGGTTTTCCTTGAATTTTTGTACTCCTTGTTTTATTTTGGCTCCAATTTTCTTCAGGAAACCCTTTCCCAAACCGCTTATTTCATCAGTTAAAATTTCGTGAGCATCATCATCATTCAATGACTTCAAATAATAAAAATCATCATCA
>CAILUD010000068.1 GCA_903837285.1 uncultured Bacteroidota bacterium
CTTAGGAATATCTATTTATCTTCTGTTGTGGAGGGCATTTCGGCTTTCAACCTTTGCAGATACAAAGGCAAGCTCATTGAGATAAATAAATTTTAAAAGAAAGTTATAGTATAAAATTTCAGCAAAATGGAGATTTGAACGTAGGAAAATAAAAAAAGGGCATAAAGCCCTAGATTATTGTAATGAAAATTATTTACATTACTTATATCCAATTATTTACTAATTTTATTGTTTTATTATCAGGCTCAAACTCTTTTTCTATTTCTTTTATATCAACCATTATAGGTACTTGAATGCATTGACCTGCTATTATACATGTTCCTGTCGGTAAAATAGGTAATGATTCAAATGACACTTTATCTAAATAAGAAATAGTTTTTTCTACAGCTATTATGTCATTATTATTTATAAGTCTATGTAAAAAGAAGTTATGCAATTGGGAAATTATTGTTGAAGAAATATCTGAAGGTCTTTGACTTGCAATTGTTAAAAATACTCCAAATTTTCTTCCCTCTTTTATTATTTCTTCAAAAGTTTCAAGTCTATAATCTTTCCAAGTTTCACTTTCTCTTTCAGAGGCATATGACAATATGGTGTGAGCTTCATCAATTATGATATTTAAGGATTTCTCTTTTGCTTTAGAATTATTTTTTTTGTGTTCTGCATAAAGTTTGAATGACACTAATAATGGGATTGTTTTCTTTAATTGAGTATTAGTTTCATTTAAGTTTACAATGCAAAAAAAGTTGTCGTCCCAAAAGTCAGATTTTCCGTCCTCTGTAATTTCTATTACTTTCTCAATGTCCTTATGAAAACTACTAAGTTTATTAATTACAGGTGCAATATGTTCATTTTGTGCTCTATTGCTAAGTACATCATATACAAGTTGGAAGTATAGGAAATGAATTATTTTTGAAATAAAATTTTTAGGAAATACATAATCATCTATTTTCTTGTAAAGAAATGTTTCTTTAATTTCATCTGGATTACTTCTTAAAAATGTGCCGTTTAGAGTAAATTCTTGATGTTTGTTATGAAAATCAATATCATAAGTTGGGTCAATTTCAATTTCAAAATCATCAAAAGTCGGTGGTATAATACTTTTCAAATAGTCCAAAAGCAAAAAGGCTTTCTCTTTATCAGCCATCTTGTAAACATCAATTATCCTTTTGCGAAACACATTTTTAAAGTATTCCAATCCTTTATCTTCATTCAATGTTTTTTTATAGAAATCAAGTGTTCTTGAGATAAATGGCTTTTGTGTTTTCTCTGTTGCATTTGCAAGAATTGAAAACAAATTTTTATCAAGTAGATCTGTTTCGTTAAAAACTAAACGGTCTTTAGGTTTTTTACTTCTTGTAGATAGATTATATACTTTTTTGTTTGGAATAATATTGCTTTTACCATTGTATTCTCCATTAAAATCAAATAAGAGAAATTTTGCATTCTTAATGAATTTCGGTTCATTTTGAAATCGAGTAAATAATTCATTATAAAGTTTTGCAAGTGTATAGGATTTTCCACTGCCTGTATTTCCAAAAATCCCTATATGACTTGCGAACAATTCACTTATGCCTATTTCAACAAGTTGTCCTTGTTCGTGTGTAAGTGAACCTATAACTAAAGGTAAATCATCCTTTTTAACGAATCTATGAACCTCTTGAAATTCTTGTCTGTCCAATAAAAAACACTCGTTATTTATTAATGGCAGTTCTTTTATTCCTCTTTCAAAACCTTTATTACTGAAAAAACCCATTAAGCGAACAATAAGAACTCGTTTAATTTTTTTCTTTTCGTTGGTATAATTTTTATCTATAAAAACTTTGTCTTCTATAATAAACTCACCATCAACTTTACCGATTATTTTAATAAATCCTTTTGTGATTTTTATATAACTATTTACTGATATATTTCGGATCGTTTCTCCATAATAAAGAAGATGGGAGCTGTTTTTGGCTTTATCAACTTCAATTTTTACAGTTCTCCCTTCAACAGAAGTTACTTTACCAATTTTAAAAATCGAATCTTTCTGTAAATCTTCTTTCATAATTATTTTGATTTAATACTAAATAATAGAGGATTAAGAATAAGTTCGTTAAACTTGTTAATTGTAAATCCATCAAAAGGATTTACTAATTCAACATTATGATAATTATTTAGATCAATACTGTCAGATTTTAGATTAGAAATTATATCCTCTGCATGTTCGGTATATGAACAAATGAATACTTTTAATGTTGGGTTAGACTTGATAGCTCGAAATGTAATGTCACGAATATGTTCATCAGCCATTGAAAAGCCTATTATGTATAGAATAGAATTTTCTTTTTCTAATTCGTTAGCATACATCCTTAGCATTTCATAGTAAGTTTTGTTAAATGTTGTGTGTTTAAATTTTTCTTTTGTTGGGTTTACAATTTGCAACTTTTCATATTCAGTAATAAATGCAGAAACATTTGGAATAGTTTTTATTTTTTTTGCTTCATTTATTATTTCATCTATTGTCATATTCCTTTTTTTATCTTTCCAAATATCATTATCTAATTTAACTATATCTAGCAATTGAGAATCACTTATTAATTCACTAATAGATTTCAATAATGCCAAACCTTTAAATTGAAGTTCCGAGCCAATTAATCTCCAGGTAATTGAACCATGAATTTTAAGTAAGTTATATACCGGAATTTCTGCAATATTGTCGTACTGTAAACTTTTTTGGTAGAAAGATTTTTTGAAATTACTCAAACTAAATCTTTTTTTAAAAATTCCATTAAATCCATCATTATAATTTAAATTTAAATCATCTATTATTTTCTCAATGAAAATATCAATATTTGTTGTAAATAAATTTACTTGCTTATTAACAGTATTGCTTCGTCTATTATATAAAATTTGATTTAGAATTCTTAAAAAATCCTTATAACCTTTATAAGTATTTATTAGTTTTTCTTCTTTTGTTGAAGGATTTTCAATTAATATTTCGCTAAGGTCTTTTGCATGATAAACATCAATATTGTCTTTCATTGCAACTTGAAAATAACTACCATAGAGTGAAGCTTTAATATAGTCTTTTAGAGCCATATCAATTTTCATATTTTCATCAAGTTTTGTTAGCCAAACTTCAATGTTTCCTAATGTTCCGAAGAATGGATTTGATGTACCTGAACCGATTAGAAAGTTAATATTACAATCTTGGAATAAATTTTTCAAATTATTCAAATCATTTTCAAAAGGGTTTGTTTTGTCCATATTCTATTTATTTCTAATAGTAAATTTTTTAAACATAATGGGTTTATTCATATTATATAAAGTAAAAAATAAATTATTTATGTTTTTGTAAAGTTAAAGTTATTTGGCATTTACACAAAAATTAAAAAAGGGCAGAAAGCCCTAGATTAATATTTCAACACATCATTATATTGTAGGTAGTGTTACAGCTATTTTTATTTTGTTATTATTTTCCAAACTCGTCGAATTATCAAATAAACACCAATGCCAATAATTAAGGCGGTCTTAGGATTTTCCTTGCAAAATAGAGTTAACTTTGACCAGGTCGTGTCCCAAAATATTAATTTTTTATTATTTGTTTGTTGTAGCACTATTTCTTTTAACTTTTCTGGTGTTGTGTCTTGCGAAATATTTGTCAAATCAATCTTAACACTTTTATATTTTCCGTTTTTATAAAAAGCTTCTTTAAAGTTGTCTACAGGATTTGTTACTTCAATTTCAAAAAAAACATTCCTCCCATTTGCTATAACTGTCACATCTGGTATTACTGATTGAAATTTTTCTTCCTGTCTTGTTTCTGAATAATTTAATGTATCACCAGGAATTTCTATTTGAGAATTGTCAACAATAATTTGTTTTGCAAGTTTATGAATTGCAGTTTCTTGTCCACCTTTACAATTAGTTTCTTCACTGTGTCTAAAATGCCATTCTCGATGGTTTTCACTTTTGCCTTGAATAGCGATCATTTGTTTACCACATTCAGGACAAATACAATTACAAGAAAGACCATTTGGAGCATTGTCAATGTAAACAGGTTCTCCTGTTAAATATTCAAAAGCATATTTGAGTATTAGAGTTTTCATAAAATAGATATAGGTTTGTTAGCCGCTGCCTTTATTTTCTTTGTTGTCATATTATTCGTCAAGGAGAATGCCAAAGTCTTTTTTCATTTCTAAAAGTCTGCTTACCGGTTGGTAAATTCTGGTATTATTCCAAAGTATTTTTCCAGTAGTAAAATCAAAACTTGTGCAGTCTGAAAGACCTTCAAAGAAAAATCCGCGACTGCCACTTGTTGGATCAACTACACAAACACTATCGTGAACTTTTACTAATTCATATTTTTCATCAAAAACATCAGATTTTATAGCAAGATTCTCAAAGGATAATCCATCTTGTACACTTGGATAATATATTGCCTCAATTGTTCCATTTTCAAAGTCATTATATATTTTATTAGAAAAATATGCGCTAAAAATATAGTCAAGATCATTGTTGTGATTTACTCGCTTAGTAAAAGCATCAGCTATAAATTGAACAAGGGAGTCTATTTGCTCTTGAACAAATTCAGGATATATTTTAATTTTTTTTTGGTAAAGTTGATTAATTTCAAAAGTCCTTGGGTTTATTACGTCTTTGCCTTTTGGTTGATTTTTAAAAATGGGGCAATATTTTAAATGCTGATTGTTTTTAACATGCCAAACCGTTTCAGTAATAATATCTCCAACTCGTGGTTGACTTTCGTTATTGGCTGTAAAACTCGAAAAAGAAGAATATAATATGGATTGATTTCGATAATTACAACGACCATACTTTTTTACTTTTTCTTTAGGGGGATACTTTAATTCTTTGATATTCCAGATTCTTTTATTTGCTCCTTCAAGAACTCTTTTGTTAACAGTTTGACGATGTATTTCTGGAAAAATATCTGTCATAACTAAATGAGAAAAAAATGGTACTGCATGGTCAAGCATTAAAAGAAGTTGTTTTTCAATTAATGTAGTAACACCGTCTTCTGCTAATTGTTTAAAATAGTCAAGAAGCTTTTTAAATTTTTCAACTTCGTCACGTGTTATGTCAGGAGCGAGCATTTAAAGTTGTCTTTATTTAAAAGGTTGAGGCTAACTAGCGTATATGTATGGCAATAAAGGTAAACTATTATATATTAAAAAAGAAAAAAGGGCATATAGCCCTTTCAATATTTAATATTTAATACAATTAAATTGGTATAGAAAACTTATCATGAAGGTGTTTCATGTCGTTTCCAACTTTTTTATCAAGTAAATGAGCATAGATTCTTGTCATATTTATTGATGAATGTCCTAACATTTTAGAAACAGTTTCAATAGGAACATCATTGTTTAGCGTTACAGTAGTAGCAAAAGTATGCCTGGCAATGTGGCTGGTTAAATCTTTTTTAAATTCACATAAATCTGCAATCTCCTTTAAATATGCATTCATCTTTTGGTTGGTCAATACTGGAAGTAATACTTTGTGAGTTTTACAAAAATTATTGTTCTTATACTTTTCAATTAAACTCATAGAAATTGGCAAAATTGGAATACTACTAAGATTATCTGTTTTTTTACGATGAATCTTTATCCATAAATTGCCATCAGTTCCTGTTACAACATTATCAGTGGTTAATCTTTTCAAATCAGAATGTGCGAGTCCGGTAAAACAAGAAAAAAGAAAACAATCTTTTACTTGTTCTAATCTTTCAATAGCAAATTTCTTATTTATTAGTTTGTTCAATTCCTCTTCTGTCAGATAATCTCTTTCAACTTTTTTCAATGTCATTTTAAAGTTTGAAAAGGGATCTGATTTAATATATCCATGAGCTAAAGCAATTCTAATTATTTTTCTAAAGTTTTTAATGTACTTCATTGTAGTATTGTGGGCACAATTCCTTTCAGTTTTAAAGTACATTTCATAATCAGCAATAAATTTATGATCAATCAGAGTTATTTTTAAATCTTCTTTTTTGTATTTAAATCTTATGAAATTTTGCGTATGCTTTAAACTTGTTTCATATCGCTCCAATGTCTCTGGCGCAAAATCTTTTCCAACTAACTTTGTTACATTTGCATTATGTTCTGAAAAAAGTTCAATTATACATTTTTTATTTTCAGTTATTCCAAGATACATATTTTTCAAATTTTCGAGATTCACTTCTTTATTATCATCTCTTAATTCATTGACGTAATTCTTAAAATCAAAGCGAATATTATCAATAAAAGTATTTATTAATTTCGCTTCTCTTGAAGTGCCAAATGCTGAACCCTTTTCAATACTCCACAAATTGAGAGGTACGCTTCTATTAAGCGCAAATTCTTCTCTTTTACCACCAGATGTTAACCTCAAATAGATTGGAGCTTCTCCGTTTTTTAGTAGTTTGGTTCTTTTAATAAAAAACATCAAACTAAAACTTGTCTTTTTTTCCATAATTTACATTCATTTTAATGGTTTAAAAATATAATTTATGGTTCAAATACATAGAATGTAAAGTAGTGCAAATGAGTGATAACGAATCAAATTCGGTGGTATTTTTTCAAGAGTTTTTTATACCACCGCTTATGCCACCGCTATACTTCCGAAAAAGGTGGTTTTTTAGGTGGTTTGAGAGAAAATAAAAACCCTGACTTCTTTCGATATCAGGGTTTTGCTTCTTTTTAAGACCTTTTTCCGCGGAGAGAGGGGCTCTTCTGCCAAACGCTCCGTATTATTATTTTTCAATAACTTACAGTGACCTCATTTTCCTAACCAGTGTTTATGCCAGTGTCAGATTTGAATCACTTGAAACTCTTGAAAGAACCTTCATTATTAATTAATACAAAGGTAAAAACATTTTCTAAATCTCAAACTGATTCGAAAAAAATGAAAACAATCGTTTTTTAAGAATCCAGATTTTAAAGTCCCCCAACTTAATAGATTTATAATTGATAGAATTACAAAGGTCTAACCATGTTAATAATTTATTAATCTATGAATCAGCTCACAAAAATCTGATACGGTTACATCCATTGATAATAAACGAAAATAATATTTTTCAACATGAAAAAAGGGAATTGAACTTAAATGTAAATTTGAATAAATCCAACACATTTTATTATTTATAACAAATTAGAAAACATTTATTATGTCAGAGAAGAATCATGAAGTAATTCACGTTAAATTGTTTGAAGA
>CAILUD010000069.1 GCA_903837285.1 uncultured Bacteroidota bacterium
AATTTGTCATGAGAGAAAGTTTTTTGTTATGCAACTCAAAGTTAACCTACCTATCAGTATGTTGGTTTGAGATACTTAAATTCTTTCTCTTACTTTTTGTTTTATAAAACGTTTAGGACGCTATTGTTTTGAAATATAAGATTAAAAGTATATTAAGCTAATTTTTTACAGCAAATTGTTAAATATTTATTATGAATAGAATTAAAAAGCTTTTTCCACCTCTTGAATGGCTACCAAATTACACTCTTAAACTTTTAGGTTTTGATGCAGTTGCCGGAATAACTTTGTCTGCTTATGCAATTCCTGTTTCGTTAGCATATGCAACCTTAGCTGGTTTGCCACCTCAATATGGCATTTTCGGTTATTTACTTGGCGGATTATTTTACGCTTTGTTAGGATCGGGCAAACAACTTGCAATTGGACCAACTTCTGCCATTTCAATGTTAATAGGTGTAACACTTGCATCTCTTTCAAATGGCGATACACAAAGATGGTTGGATTTATCATCTCTTACAGCATTGGTTTTTGCAGCTATGAGTTTTATCGCTTATATTTTACATCTTAGTAGTATTATTAATTTTATTAGTGAAACAGTACTTGTAGGATTTAAAGCAGGTGCAGCAATAACTATTGGTTTAACTCAGTTACCCAAATTACTTGGCGTTTCGGGCGGTGGCGACGATTTCTTTAAAAGAGTGGTTAATCTTTATAATCAAATACCAGACACAAATATTTATGTCTTAATTTTTGGTTTGGCTGCAATTGGATTAATGCTTATAGGCAAAAAATATCTTCCAGGAAAACCAGTGACTCTTGTAGTTGTTGTATTATCTATAATAGTAATAACTTTTACATCAATTGCCGGATTAGGATTTAAAACTGTTGGCGATATTCCTTCTGGATTACCACAATTACATCTTCCAAACTTATTATGGACTGATATTAAAAGTGTGCTTCCTTTAGCTTTTGCATGTTTTCTTTTAGCATACATCGAAAGTGTTTCGGCAGCTAAAGCAATTGCTCAAAAAAATGGTTATGATATTGACGCAAGGCAGGAATTACTTGCATTAGGACTCTCAAATCTTGCAACATCTTTCGGACATGGTTATCCGGTAAGTGGAGGATTATCACAATCTGCAGTGAATGAAAAAGCAGGTGCTAAAACTCCAATGGCTCTTGTTTTTGCTTCAGTATGTATTGGTATCTGCTTATTGTTTTTTACAGGATTATTAAAAAACCTACCAACAGTAATTCTTGCATCAATTGTTCTGATAGCAGTTTCAGGCTTAATTGATCTTAAAGAATTAAACCGTATGCGAAAAGTAAATAAATTCGACTTTGTTATTGCAATGCTTGCATTGCTATCTGTTATAGGTTTTGGAATTTTAAATGGAGTTTTAATTGCAGCTCTTGCTTCATTATTGTTAATTATAAGAACCGTTTCAAGTCCGCATATTGCAATTTTAGGAAGAATTCCAGGAACAAATCGTTATACCGATATTAAACGACATCCGGATAATGAAATTTTACCTGGAGTTTTATTATTCAGAGTGGAGTCGCCTTTAGTATATTTTAATGTGTCAAATGTATATAATGTTATATGGGAAAGAATTTCTAAGGAAAAAGAAATTATTAAAGTTGTAATTTTTGATTTAAGTACTTCTGCATATATTGATTCGAGTGGAGCAAGACTAATTAAAAAGTTTTACGAAAATCTTTCAGCTAAAGGCATCTCATTTAAAGTGGCAGAAGCTCATTCCGAAGTTCGCGATATTTTAAGATTCGAAGATGTTGAACATTTATTAGGTCATGTAAGCAGAAGAGACTCTATACACGATGTAATTGTTCACACCTTAACTGAAGCTGAAATGCAGGAGAAATTAAATTCTGAAACAATATAAATTTCTAAACACAAAAACAACAAAAAAAATGAAAAAATCATTCTTCTTAACAGCATTTGTTACTGCAGCTATTTGTATTAATAGTTTTGCACAAGTTACTAAATTAGATTTTGAAACATCCATGACTAAAGCAGGTGTTACTAAATTTGATAACGTATATTTACAAAATCAGAAAACATTCTATACAGACGGAACCAGTAAGTATACTTATAATACATATACCGGAGATAAAACAAAAGTTGAACTGACAGCTACTTCAATTTTTATATATTATTATACAGATAATAAAAAAGCAACAGTTTCCGGAATTACTGTAATTCCATTTTCTTCAGTAAAATCATATGTTATGAGCAAAGAGCTTACTATTGATTTGAAGGAATAAAAGCAAAATTCACAAAACTTTACTATAAATAAATTGTCGAAGAAGTTGAATTTAATAAACGTATGCTGAAAATCT
The DNA here is from genome assembly GCA_903837285.1 of uncultured Bacteroidota bacterium. Taxonomy (GTDB): domain Bacteria; phylum Bacteroidota; class Bacteroidia; order Bacteroidales; family GWA2-32-17; genus GWA2-32-17. Next base: position 2,359 of record CAILUD010000069.1, read on the forward strand.
TAGTAAAGTTTATAAAAAAATAAAATGGCACATGAACAGAGTTTAATTAAACAACCAGATATTGAAAATTGCATTTTCAATGTTCGTGGTGTACAAGTAATGTTAGACCGTGATTTAGCTGAAATGTATGGTGTAGAAAGTAAACGTTTGAACGAACAGGTAAAACGCAATTTATTACGTTTCCCTGATTCGTTTCGGTTTCAACTTACCGAGATAGAATGGCAAAACTTGAAGTCGCAAATTGCGACCTCAAAAGTAGATGAAAACTTGAGGTCGCAAAATGCGACCTCAAGCAAAAATGCAAAAAAAAATATTTACCAAATTGAAACCTCAAGTTCAGAGCATGGTGGACGTCGTTATTTTCCTTACGCTTTTACCGAACAAGGAGTAGCGATGCTTTCGGCTATACTGAGAAGTGAAACTGCTGTAAACATAAGCATTAGGATAATGCAGGCTTTTGTTGAAATGCGAAAAGTTATTTCCGAAAATGCTGGTGTTTTTCAACGATTAGATAAAATTGAGCGAAAACAACTTGATGCTGACGAAAAATTTGAAAGAATTTTTAAAGCATTGGAAAGTGATGAAATTAATTCTGAAAAAGGAATTTTCTTTGATGGGCAAATTTTTGATGCCTATACTTTTATTGCTGATTTAGTTCGCAAAGCCAGTAAATCAATTATACTTATTGATAATTATATTGACGATACAGTTCTAACTCTATTTACAAAAAGAAAAAAAGGCGTACATCTAACAATATATACAAAAACAATAAACAAACATCTCGAACTTGACATTAATAAACACAATGCACAATACGATATAATTGTTGTAAAAGAGCTAAAACAATCACATGACCGTTTCCTTATTATTGACGAAAAAGAACTTTACCACATTGGGGCATCATTAAAAGACCTTGGCAAAAAATGGTTTGCTTTTTCTAAAATGGAAAACCAAACAATTAATGTACTTAATAAATTAGAGGAACTGAAATGAGAGATTGTTTAACAATTGATTTGAAAGAATAAAAACAAAAAATAATTTTACTGAATAACAGGCATTTGAAATATAAATATTTTCCTCAGGCAACCATTTGCCTTTTTATTTGTTTTATATAAAAGAAATTAAATTATTAAGAATATTATACAGAAACTTTATTTATATGAAAACACTACAAACTATATTTAAATCTATAACAGTTATTCTTTTATTTGTTGTAACAATTTGTGCAAGTAATAATGCAAAAGCTCAGACAGGATATTGTACAGTTCTTCATCAGCCATGCGATAGTGATGGAGTAGTAGTAACTACAATAACTTCAGGGCTAACTCCTCCTTTAACATTTTATTATAATAATATAACACATTCAAATGTTTTAACCTTAACAGATACTCTGTATAATATATCAAGTGATGAAAACTATGTTTATATTCAGGATGATTTTGGTAATCAATTAGGTCTTTATACAGGTATTGTTAATCCTTTTTCAACAGATTATCCTCCTATTATAACAAATCCTGTTTGCCCAAATACAACTGGAACCATACAAATAACTATTGATGGTGGGAATATGCCTGCTTCAGTTGATTGGTATTCTGGTCATTTTTGGAGTCATGGAGCATTAATAGGGAGTGGAAATCCAATGAGTTTACCTATAGGCACATATTCAGCATTTGTTAGGGATATAAATGGTTGTGGCTATTTTTTTAATGATTCATCTATTTCAATTCATCAAATAACTCCAATTAGTTATGATATAAATACAACAAATGCAAATTGCACAAATGGGACTGCAATTGTTACAAATATATCAGGTGGCATATCACCTTACAGTATATTATGGTCTAATGGCTTAAGCACTTCCTCAATTGTGAATTTAACCTCTGGATATTATAACTTGACTATAACTGATGCTCAAAACTGCGCTTCATCAGAATGGTTTAGTGTTAATCAATCTACTATAATTAATGTAAATACTAGTATAACAAATGCAACTTGTTTAAATAATAATGGAAGTGTAATTACTTTTGGTTCTGGTGGAACTCCACCATATACATATTTATATAGCAATGGAATAACTTCACAATCAATAGGTGGGTTAACAGGGCACACAACCTTATATGTAACCGTAACAGATGTAAATCAATGCACTAATAGTAATTATATTTATATTGCAACAAATACTCCAATAAGCGTAAGTTATGGAACAACACCTAGTGCATGCACGACTCCTACCGGAAACATTACTTTAAATATCAATGGTGGAACTTTACCTTATTCTATTATTTGGTATACTACACCTCAACAAACAGGCAATTCAATTTCCAATATGCCAGCAGGAAATTACTCATTTAAAGTAACAGATGCTGTTGGATGTGAAAGAACCGGAATTGCAACAATTAATCCTCTGAGTTATTTTTATAGTAATCCAAGTGCAATTTTTCCAATATGTCCGATAAATAATAATGGAAGTATTGCAATAACTGGTAATGGAACCGACCCTCCTTTTACATATTTATGGAGTAACGGAGCAAATACTTCAAACATCTCAAATTTAACATCAGGCAATTACATTTGTACTATTACTGATAATATTGGCTGTACTTTCATCAGATGTCAAAATTTATCTTTATTAAGTCCCGTACATATTGGGTTTAATGTTACAAATGCAACATGTCTTTATAATCATGATGGAAGTATAACTGCAAATCCTACCGGTGGCAACCCACCATATACTTATGCATGGTCAAATGGTCAGCATACTGCTACCATTACAGGATTAACGCAAGGGCATTATTCGTGTAATGTTATTGATGCAAATGGATGCGGTAAATGGGATGAAACTTATGTTAATTACGACCACTATAATGACAGTTGTTATTGTACAATTACAGGAAAGGTATTTGTTGATAATAATTCAAATTGCATTTTTGATACTGGCGAAGATTCTGTTGAACATATTATGGTACATTGTTCTCCTTTTGGATATAGTTTTACCAATAATCAAGGATATTATTCATTTAAAGTACCAACAGGAAATTACACAATATCGGAAGTAGTTCAATATATTTACCCACTTGCACCATGCCAAAATAATTTAATTCCTTTAACAGTTACTGCAAGTTCTGGCTGTGCTGATACAATAAATTTTGCTAATGTTATAAATCCATTACATGATATTCATTTAAGAACTACCAGTTTTAATCCTGCTGTACCGGGTAATAATTATTATCAAGCTTTAATTGTTGAAAATGATGGAACAGTCCTTGAGTCAAATATACAATTATCCAGCAGCCATGATGGTCAGTTGCAATATCTTTCAACAACACTAGTTGCTTTAGCTCAGCCCGATCCTATAAATGAACCTAACTGGTATAATGTTACTTCAGGATTTCCAACTTTATTACCTGGAGAATCAATTATGCTACTTTCAAATTACTTTGTTCCTACTAATATTCCTTTAAATACAACCGTTAATTTCTGGGATACTACTGCTTATAATCCTCCAATGAATAATTGGCTTAATGATTATAGTCCATGGAATAATGTTAACGATACCCAAATTATTGTTATTGGCCCATTTGATCCTAATTACAAAGAGGTATTTCCTAAGGGTGTTGGTAGTCAAGGTTACATAAGTAATTCAGATTCTGTACTTGATTATATCATACATTTTCAGAATTTAGGAAATTATTATGCTCAAAACGTCGTTGTTATTGATACATTAGACGCTGATTTAGATTTAACAACACTAAGACCAGGTTTTTCGAATAAAAATTATACTGCAGAAATAAATGAAAACAGAGTTTTAAAATTTACTTTTAATAATATCAATTTGTATCCTGTAAGTTGGAATAATTTATTAAGTTGTGGTTTGATTTGTTATTCTATAAAGCAAAACCCTTTGTTAAGTAGCGGAACACAAATAAAGAATTCTGCTGATATTTATTTCGATTATAATGAGCCGGTAAAAACAAATACAACAATTAATACTATTCAAATTCTGAATGTACCATATCAAAATTTAGAAAACCAGATTTCGGTTTACCCAAATCCTGCATTTTCTGAGATTTTTGTTAAGACTTCTGAAAATAATTCATTTAAATTAATTTATATCAGTGATATGACTGGAAGATTATTGATAACAAAGGATATAAGTAATTCATCGCACCAACAAATTAATATTGAAGAATTAACCAGTGGTATTTATTTTATTACTGCCGAAAATACAATTGGAGAAAAATTTACTTCAAAATTTGTAAAAAATTAAAAGGACACCCAATCGTACACCCAACAAAAAAAACTCCTTGAATTTCAAGGAGTTTTTTTTGTTTTCTTGCGGTGCGGACGGGACTCGAACCCGCGACCCTCGGCGTGACAGGCCGATATTCTAACCAACTGAACTACCACACCAAATCTGATTAGGAGTGCAAAAGTAGATAAAATTATTATTTTTTCAAAATCTAATATGAATTATTTTGCATTAAAAAAAGAAAAATGCACACTTCCGTAGTTTCTGCATTCAATAAAATGCTTATGTTCAGAGAAGTTGTATTTTTTGGAATGCTCTATAACTAACCAACCGTCTTTTAACAATAATTCGTTATCGTATATAATATCAGGTATTTGATCAATACCAGCAATATCATAAGGTGCATCGCAAAAAATAATATTAAATTCATTTTTTGCTTTTTTCATGTAATAAAACGCATTTGCCAAAACAACTTTAATGTTAAAACCCATTTTTGCAGTCTCGTTTCTAATAAATGCTACCTGATTGGAATTAATTTCAACTGCAATAACCGATTTAGCTCCTCGTGAAGCAAATTCAAAACTAATACTTCCGGTACCACTAAAGAGATCCAGTACCGAAATATCTTCCAGGTCAATTTTATTCTCTAAAATATTAAACAAACCTTCTTTAGCGAAATCTGTTGTTGGCCTAGCTTTTAAACCTTTTGGAGGAATAATATGCTTTCCTTTCTTACTACCACTTATTATCCTCATAAGGCATTATAAAAAGATTAGAGAAATGATGTTGGGGAATTTCATTAAATCTATAACTATAGATATACTGAGAACTTGATTTTGAATATTGAATTTTCTTAATAAACTGCTCCAGTTTTGTAATGCGTGAATCATTTTTTTGGATTATACCCGAAACTGTAACTGGAATATTTTCTTTGTCGAATTTGAATAAATCAAATAAATACACCATAAAATAACACAAATCTTCATCTGTCTGAAATGGGAAAATATTAAATAATTGAAGTTTGTTGTCTTTTATCACAACAATCTGTGCATTATAATTTAACAAATTCAAATAAATTCCTGATACGCTTTCTTTTTGCAAGCATTCTTTCTGAGCTTCAAGTATAACTGTAATTGCATGTGGAAAAAACAATGTGCAATTAATTGACGATAAAACTTCCTTTATACTATTTGGAATTGAAAAAGCCATATTCGAATCAAAAGATGATTTACAAACAAAATCCTCGCTATTATTTGATTCACCAAAATTAAAATTTGTAAAATGTGAAATTTTATCTTTCTGAGAAAATGAATTAGGAAAAATTGTAACCTTATTTGTAAAAATAAAAGCCCTGGAGTTTTCAAATTTCAATTTTAATAATTCATCGTTATTTATAAGCGATATAATTTCATTTAATGAATTCTCTGAATTATTAATTTTAAAATGCTTTAATAAAACATGTTTTTTACGAACAGAATCAAGCATTGTATAAGAGTAACCATCAGGTAATATCTGAAGGGTTAGCTTATAGTGTTCAGAATTTAAGCTATTAAAAGTTTCGTCAATAAGTGAAATCAGAGGCATACTATTTCACTTTTTTTATGTTAATATTTAAAAGCATTTAAGAATAATTTTTAGATATTAAATTGTTTTAAATAAATTACTTACATTTTAATATTTTGTACAAAGTTATAAATTATTAAATAAAACACTAACTAATCTATTTTGCAACTTCGATTAAATATTATGCTTTATCACAAAAAATAAAAAAGATTGCAGATCAATTCACCATGGGCGGCGAAAGCTCAGCACATACCTAAAGGCATACCATCGTAGATGATACATTATTGTAAAACAGTCAATAAAAAAAGATATTAAAACATTGTAGATGTTTCATTATTTTTAAACAGACATCAGTGATTCAAGTCCACAATGACTAACAAAACAGACTAAATTCCAATAATAATTTGTATTATCCTTTATCATTAATTCATAAAACTATATTAACCTTTAATTGTATTTTTGTGAAATTTATAAAGTCATGAAAATTTAAAAATGATTACTGATTATATCTATAGTATTGTAACAAGAAATCTAGGATACGAGCCCACTACCGATCAATCAAATTCTATAACAGAGTTCAGTAAATTTGTATTGCCTAATTCTGAATTTCAACTTTTAATTATTGATGGGCATGCCGGTACCGGAAAAACCACATTAATTAAGGCTTTTGCACATACATTAGAAGAAATGAAAATTGCTTACGAGCTTTTGGCTCCTACTGGAAGGGCTGCAAAAGTTATTTCGGGATATTGTAACAGGCCATCTTATACAATACACAAAAGAATATACAGACAAAAAGATAAAACCGGATTAGGAAATTTTGTTCTGAATTTTAATACAAAAAAAAATGCCATTTTTATTGTAGATGAATCATCAATGATTTCAAATCAATCATTTGAAAATTCTACTTTTGGCTCGGGTCGGTTACTCGAAGATTTAATTCAATTTGTATTTAGTAAACCTGATTGCAGATTAATTCTGATTGGTGATACTGCACAATTGCCACCTGTTGGAATAGTTCAAAGCCCTGCACTTGACTTGCACGAAATTAAAAGTTTTGGAATTAACGCCACAAAAACCACTCTTAAACAAGTTGTTAGACAAGAAGCAGATATGGGTGTCTTGGTTAATGCGACCAATATTCGAAGAAAAATTGAAACGGAAGGAAATAAGGATTTTATAATTGACACTACTTATACAGATATTGAAAAAATTACCGGTATTGATTTTCTTGAAAAAATAAATGATTGTTACGAAAAGCAGGGAATGGCTGAAACTATGGTTATTTGCAGATCAAATAAACAGGCCAATAAATACAATCAGGGAATTAGAAATCGTATTTTATATAGAGAAGAAGAAATTTCTCAGGGTGATTTTTTAATGGTTGTAAAAAACAGTTATAGCTGGCTACCCGATGATGCACCAACAAATTTTATAGCCAATGGCGATATTTTTAAAATATGCCGAATTCATAAGTTTGAAGAAATGCATGGCTTTAGATTTTGTGATGCAACAATAGAATTAACAGATTATTCAAATTTAGAGATTAGGGTTAAACTTTTATTGGATGCATTAAGTTCAGAAGGTCCATCAATTACAAAGGAGCAATCGAATGCCTTATACAATAGTGTTCTTGAGGATTATGCTGATGAAAAATCTTATGCTAAGAAAAGTGAAAAGATGAAAGCCGATCCTTATTATAATGCACTTCAGGTAAAATTTTCTTATGCTATTACTTGCCATAAGGCACAGGGTGGACAATGGAAAAATATTTTTCTTGATGCAGGATATCAACCAAATCCGCAAATGGATATTGAATACCTTCGTTGGCTTTACACTGCATTTACAAGGGCTACAGAAAAACTATACCTTGTAAATTTTCCTGAAAAATATTTTATTGAAAATGAAATTTAAGTTTACTAAATTTGAATTAAATAAAAAATAGTATTATGCGTATTGTTTTCATGGGTACTCCCGAATTTGCAGTTGAATCGTTAAAGGCATTAGTAACTGCTGGCAAAAATGTTTGTGCTGTTGTTACGGTTCCCGATAAACCCGCAGGAAGAGGATTGCAAACTCAAAAAAGCGATATAAAACAATATGCCGAAGAAATAGGAATTCCAATATTGCAACCTGTAAAATTAAAAGATGAGACATTTGTTAATGAATTAAAAAAACTTAATGCCGATTTATTTATTGTTGTAGCTTTTAGAATGTTACCAGAAGTAGTATGGCAAATGCCAAAAATGGGAACAATAAATCTTCATGCTTCTTTGTTGCCAAATTATCGTGGTGCAGCTCCAATTAACTGGGCAATTATAAATGGTGAAAAAGTTACAGGTTTAACTACTTTTTTTATCGAAAAAGAAATTGATATGGGTAAAATAATCCATTTCGAAGAGGTTAAAATAAAAGAAAGTGACAATGCAGGTATTTTACATGATACATTAATGACAAAAGGGGCATATTTATTATTAAAAACTGTAAATTCAATAGAAAATGGTGGATATGAAACTTATTCCCAAAGTCAGTTTATTATTCCTGACCAGGAATTAAGAAATGCACCAAAAATTAACCGGCAAACATGTAGAATAAACTGGAGTTTAAAAGTTGAAGAAATATACAATCATATTCGTGGATTAAGCCCTTACCCAGGAGCATGGACAATAATAGAGAATAATGTTACTAACGAACAATTAACCTTGAAAATATTCTCAACCGAAATTATTGATGGCAAACATAATTCAAAAGATATAAATTGCTTAACTGATGGCAAAAAACATTTTTATATAACAACAGATGGTGGATTAATTAGTTTGCTTGAAATACAACCCGAGGGCCGAAAAAGAATGAACATTGAAGATTTTCTGCGGGGACAAAGAGGTGTAAAGGAATGGAAAATTAAGGAAATTACTTAACAGTTGAGAGTTAAGATTAAAAAGGTAAAAGTGCTTTAATAAACTTCTATTTCACTCAGAGTCTCTTTTAACAGAATACAGAATAAGGTAAAATATTAAAAAAAATACTCTGAGAAAAAAACTTTCTACTTTAAGACTTTAAAACTTTTGACTTTGTTTATCCGAATATCCTTTTCAAAAATGGCTTTTTAGCTTTAAGAAATTTTTGTTCTAAATTATCCAATGATTCTTTACTGAAACCTTGCCAGATAACACTCCAGTCAACAAAACCGCCAAAATTCCTATCGTCGATAAACAAATCTGCATTTAATTTACGTGGAATGTTTTGATCAAAAACCTCTTCCGGATAATTATTATTTACTGCATAAAACTCGAGTCCACGTTTTTTGCAAAACTCAACAGCATCATTTAACTCTAAGCCTGTTCTATATGTCCATAAAATTAGTTGATGTCCCTGTTTCTGAATCTGTTTTAAAGTTTCAATTGCAAAAAGTTTCTCCTCTCCTATTTTAGGATATTCATGTTCAACAATAGTTCCATCAAAATCTACAGCAATTTTCATTTAACAATTTAATTTATCAATAAAATTTAAAGTATAAAAATATGAAATTATATTTTTTAAATGCTATTTTTTTTACAATCTAAAAATTATACTTTTATGGTTGATTAAGTATGAAATCATTTTTTTTTAAATTATCTGTTTTAATTCTGTTTACACTGCCCTATTTAATTGTATCTGCGCAGATAAACAAAACAGGTATTCCTTTTTTTAAAAATTTTTCTCCTAAAGAATATAAAGCTCATAATGAAAACTGGGCTATTGTTCGCGATAAAAGAGGAGTTATATATGTTGGAAATAATAATAATGGCGTTTTAGAATTTGATGGAAAAAACTGGAGGCAAATATCAGTTCCTAACAACTCCATTGTGCGCTCATTGGCAATAGATTCCAACGGTACAGTATTCGTAGGTGCAACAAGAGAATTCGGATTTCTTGAACCTAATGCTACTGGTAAATTGCAGTACAAGTCATTAAGTAACATGGTAGATACTTCTAAATATAAGTATAATACTATTTGGAAAACATATGTGACGAATAAAAATGAAATTTTATTCTGCGCAATGAAATGTATATTGATTTATAAAAACAATAAAATTGTACCTGTAACATTACCCGAAGGGAGTTTTTTCAGCTTTTATGTTGATGGTAATCTTTATATTGGAAATTGGAAAGAATTTGGGTTATTAAAACTAAATGGTAATAAACTTGAAAAAGCTCCAGGTAACGATTTTTTTATTGATCAGGATATTCTTAAAATTTTACCTTATAAAAGAAATCTACTTATAGTTTTTACATATAATGGATTGTTTCTTTATAATACAATAGATGGAAGTATTATTAATCCCGAAAAAGACTCGCAATTTAACAAAACAAATAAATTTTTGATTGAAAACGTTGCTTATAACGGAACTCTTATTAATGATAATTTTTACGCATGGGCAACAAAATCAGCAGGAGTTATTATTGCCGAAAAGAAAGGTAAAATTATTGAGAATTACTCCGATTCTTCAGGGCTACAGGATAAAATGGTTAGTGATGTTTTATACTGTAATGATGAAGGTGTATTATGGGCAACATTAAGTAATGGAATCTCAAAATTTGAGTTTAATAGCCCAATAAGATTTTTTGGTCCCGAATCTAAAATTAATGGAAATATAAATGACGTATGTAGGTTTCTAGGTAAGCTTTATGTTGGAACAAGTTTAGGTCTTTATTATCTTGACTATAATAAAGGCAGATTGGCATCTTTTAAAGAAGTTTACGACGTTAGAGGTCAGGCAGTGAACTCCATGAGCATTGTCAATATTGATGGAATACAGCATTTAATTATTGGCACAAGTAATAATTTAATTGAAATTATTAATGGTCACGTAATTGACTTTAAACGTCCAGATATATATGCAAATGTTGTATATACTTCTAAATATAATAAGAATACATTTTATGTTGGAACAGAAAAAGGCTTAATTGTAGCAAATTATAATAATGGGGTATGGAATTTAACTCCTGAAAATAGCGAAAAGGTTAAAACTGAAATTCGTTCATTATCGGAAGATAACGAAGGTAATTTATGGATTGGAACGCTGGTTGAAGGAGTTTATAGAATATCAAAAGAAGGAAACATTTCAAAATTTACTACTAAAGAGGGCCTGCCTGTAATGAACGATATTAAAGTTTCAAATACAATATCAGGTTTAGTATTTGCTACAACAAAAGGATTCTACTCATATAACAAAGAGAAAAATATTTTTACTTCTTTTGAGCCTTTTGGTAACAACATATCAAAAAATAAACGAAATATTATTTCTGTTTTTTCTGGTTTCAATAATCAGATATGGCTTAATATCGATAACCGCATTTATAAATTCAATAAACATTATAACGAATTTAAGGCTGATACAATACCATTCAGAAGGTTGCCACAAATGACAGTTCAGGTGGTTTATTCAGAACCAGACGGATTGACCTGGATAGGTGGTTCGGAAGGTTTATTTTGTTATGACAATTTCTTTAAACGTAAATACAATATTTCTTACCACACACTAATACGTTCTGTTAACATAAATTCTGATTCAACAATTTTTAACGGAGCAAATTATTTATTAAAAATTAACGGTAACGATACTTCCAGAATTTCTTGCTTAAATCAGCCAAATGAATTAAAGCCTATTTTAGCTTATAAATTTAACAATCTTACATTTTCATTTGCCGCTCCATATTTTGAAGATGAAAATAACATATTATACAGTTATTTTTTAGAAGGATACAGCGAAAAATGGTCAAATTGGTCAAGTGAAAATAAAAAGGAGTTTACAAATCTTTATGAAGGAAAATATATTTTTAAAGTAAAAGCACAAAATGTATATGCTGTTGAAAGCACAATTGCCGAATTTGAATTTGAAATATCGCCTCCTTGGTGGAGAACTACATGGGCTTACATTGGGTACTTTGTTACAGGAATTTTTATATTAATTTTCTCTATAAAAATATATACAAGAAAACTTGAAGCAGACAAAAGACGCCTTGAAGGAATAGTAGTTGAACGCACTGCCGAAATTGTAAAACAAAAAGATGAAATTCTTGATAAAAACAAAGAAATTGAATTAATAAATAAAGATATTACAGCAAGTATTAGATATGCAAAAAGAATACAGGAAGCTTTGTTGCCAACAGAGAGCACAATAGATACACCAGGCCTTGAATTCTTTATTTATTTTAAACCAAAAGATATAGTTTCTGGCGATTTTTATTTCCTAAAAAAAATAGAGCGTTCAAATATTCTTATTGCAGCTGCAGCAGATTGTACCGGACATGGTGTTCCGGGTGCATTTATGAGTATGCTTGGAATAAGTTTTTTAAACGAAATCATTACCAAACCAGAAGTTACTCATTCTGATATTGTTTTAAATCATTTACGCGATTCAATTATTGAATCATTAAACCAATCTGGCCGCGAAGGTGAAACAAAAGATGGAATGGATATAAACCTTATTGCTTACGATTACGAGTCGCATAAACTGGAGTTTAGTGGAGCAAATAACCCATTATACTTAGTTAGAAACAATGAACTGATAGAATACAAAGGCGATAAAATGCCTATTGGATTACACGATAAAATGCATATACCTTTTTCAAAAACAGATCTTGATATGCAAGTTGGTGATGTAATTTATTTGTTCTCTGATGGTTTTGCCGATCAGTTTGGTGGCGATAAAGGCAGGAAATTTATGTATAAAAGGTTTAAAGAATTCCTAGTCGAAATTCATCAGAAACCTATGGAAGAACAACGTAACATTCTAGAAAAAGAAGCATTAGATTGGCGTGGAGATATGGAACAAATTGATGACCATATTATCATGGGAATTAAATTTATTTCCTGATGATTATTTACTTTGAAATAATCATAAAATAAATTTGTGGAAAATACATCTAGTAGAAAAGAAGCTTCTCGTAAAAAATCTTTAGGAGAATTAGGGGAATTATTTGCAATTAAAGCTGTTGTGGATAATGGCTTCGACAAAATAAGAAATCTAAATGACCAAAAATTTAATGAGCCATTCGCCGATATTTATTGTGAAAAAAATGGGATAAAATATATTATAAGCGTTAAAGCAAGAAATAAATATCAAAAGAATGGTAAACTTAACACAAGGTACAATCTTGGCAGTAAGGTTTATGAAAAGGTTTTAAAAACCGAGAAAATATATCATGCTGTTGCGCATTGGATGGCAATACAATTTGACAGAAAATCTTATTCAATTTATTTTGGTGCAATTAAAGAATTAAACGGAAGCAAAGCCATTCCAGTTGACAAATGCGAAAAAGGATTGGTAGGTATGAAACTTGAATACAACAAGAGACATTTTTTTGACTTTGATTTTTATTCTAACACAAAATAATTAATTCATAGCAAATTGTTAAAATTTATTTTTTAGTTCACTCTCCCTGTTTCGTGTCCTCACGAAACAATGAATAAATAACCGAATGTATATTCTCAAAATAGATGCTTCTCCGCCGCAGCGGATCAGCATGACAATACAGGGATTTCGAAAATTCAATTCCTTGCTCGCCGTAATTTACTCTCAACCTCGTCCTCGTTTGTAATCAACCTCATCCACTTTAAGCGCCTTTGTTATATAGATTCAGAATTTTCAATAATAGAAAACTCACGTTATACCATTTACAATTATAAAATAGCCCATTTTTTTTATTCATCTCCCTACCCTCTTCAAAAAGAGGGACAATAGGTTGGACTATTTTATAATTATAGTTGGTATTAACTTAATCTCAACCTCGTCCTCGTTTGTAACGAGGATGTAATCTTAACCTCGTCCTCGTTTGTAACGAGGATGTGATTTTTGGCATACAAAAGTCCTCGTTGCAAACGAGGACAAGAAAAAGATTGTTTTGTTATTAAGTAAATTTTCTTAACTATACTTACATATTATTATACAGCTTAAGAATGAAAAAAAATACAGAACTGACTTTAAAATAAAAAAGGGGCAAAGCCCCTTTAACAAATTTCAAAATAATTTAAATTACTTTTTCTCGGTAAGTAATTTTACTAAAGATTCAATATCTTTTGCAACTTTTACTCCAGGAATTTTAACAGGAGATCCAATTTGAGCAAGAAAACTGCCTTTCACCTCTCCTACTTTATAAGTTGTAAAACCAATACGATAAAGACCTAAAGTAATCGATTTTAAAGGATCGCTTGTGCTACTTGTTATTCTCATTAAAGAATTATACTTACTTCCTGATGGTTGTGCTGGCATTTCGCCACTGTCATCATTTTGCTCATATGTATTCCATTTTGCACCAGCAGCTTTTGCAGCAATATCTTCAATGCTGTTAATTCCAGAAGCTTTTTCTAAAGTAATCCAGGTATCAAAATAATTTGTTTTATCACTTACATTTTTGTCAAAATCCGGACTCTTAAAATCGCCTTCTTCTGGTCCCATTTTATCAGGAACCGGTGAAGCCATTCTAACACCTAATTCAGGAGCAGCAACAGAAACCCAGATGTATAGGTAATAGAACTTTTTGCCATCACGAGTTTCGTCAGGATTTGCACCAGGTGCAATATATCCGTAATAACTAATTACATCTGTATAGGGAATTCTGACTTCTTTACCCATAACAGATTTTTTTCCAAAATCTGCTGTAAATTTATCAAGTTTTTGAGCAGATAATCCAGTAGCAATAAGAGCTACCATCATTAAAGTAAATAATTTTCTTTTCATAGTTAATTGGTTTGATTAATAATTTTATTTACTGATAATTATATTGTAGTAATTATCAGATATTAAATCAAATTTACTTATATTTTTTAATTAAAAATATAAAGATTTA
>CAILUD010000070.1 GCA_903837285.1 uncultured Bacteroidota bacterium
AATTTGTCATGAGAGAAAGTTTTTTGTTATGCAACTCAAAGTTAACCTACCTATCAGTATGTTGGTTTGAGATACTTAAATTCTTTCTCTTACTTTTTGTTTTATAAAACGTTTAGGACGCTATTGGTCTTATAATTATAAATTTTTTAAATAATATCTTTTGAAATTGCTTTTATTTCAATTGAATTATTCTCTCCAATATACTCTAAAGAAATTTTAATCACATGGACTGCTGGCAACTTGCTGTAATTGTGGAGAGTACGGTCTGTTGGGCATTAAAAACAAAGTATGTTAAATATTAATACTCCTCAACCCATCAAAATTTCTTACTTTTGCAATTCTTTTCAGAAAAATAATTGTGAATATATACTCACGCAAACAGGCTTGGAAACTAATACTTCTAATTATTGCAGTAATAATTGGTATATCTTCGCTTTGGGTAACTAACAATTTGGTTAAAAAACTTGAGCAAGAAGAAAGAAAGAAAATCGAGCTTTGGGCCGAAGGAATGAAAGCCTTGGCTAATACACAAAATCCAGATCAGGACATAACTTTTATTTTTCAGGTAATTCGCAATAACGAAACTGTTCCGGTAATTGTTACCGATAATAGAGACAGTATCGTTTTTGTACGTAATCTTGATTCTTTAAAAATAAATGACACAACATATTTACAGAGCAGGCTAGCAGACATGAAAGCTCATTGCGATCCAATTGAACTTGTGATATCCGATAAACTTACCCAGTTTGTATATTATGAAGACTCTACTATCCTAATCAGGTTATTATATTATCCTTACATTCAACTGGCTGTAATTTTTCTTTTCATTTTGGTAGCATATTTTGCATTCAGTTCATCGCGTAAAGCAGAGCAAAACCAGGTTTGGGTTGGAATGGCAAAAGAAACGGCACATCAGCTTGGCACGCCAATTTCGTCATTAATGGCATGGATTGAGCTACTCTCTTTAAAAAATGTAGATCAGGAAATTTTATTAGAAATTGGCAAAGACATTAAACGTTTAGAAATAGTTACCGAACGTTTTTCAAAAATAGGCTCAGGCACATCTTTGGTTCCAATAAATGTTATAGAAGTGCTAAACAATGTTATAAGCTACATGAGAACCAGAACTTCTTCAAAAGTTCAATTTGTTTTAAACTATTCAACAACTAGCGAGTTACTGGTTCCGCTAAACCCGGCACTGTTCGAGTGGGTAATTGAAAATATTTGTAAAAATGCCATCGATTCTATGGAAAGTTCGGGCACTATAGAAATTTCATTGTATGATCAAATGCAAATGTTATTTATTGATATTAAAGACTCGGGAAGAGGTATTTCAAAATCAAAATATAAAACTGTTTTTCAACCAGGATATACAACTAAAAAACGTGGCTGGGGCTTGGGTTTAAGCCTTTCAAAGCGAATAATAGAAGTTTATCATAATGGAAAAATATTTGTAAAATCTTCGGAAATTAATGTTGGCACTACATTTCGTATTGCTTTAAAAAAATAATTTCTGATTTTACAGTTTTTGATTAAAAATATATTTATTGGGTTAAAGTACACCTATTTACCTTTAAAAATAATGTATTTGGGTTTTTTATTCTGATAATATTTATACCTTTGCGAAAATTTTTTTGAGAGTGAAAAAGATGACAGAGTTTATCATTCCTTTCATAGGTTTGAAGGCAGGTGAGCATGTATTCAACTATGATATAGATACTTCATTTTTGAAGAAATTTGATAATTCAGAAATTAAAGGCATTGAGCTAACTGTTGAAGTAAAAATGGTAAAGAATATTAATTTATTGGAATTCAATTTCCAATTAAACGGAAACGTACAGGTTGAGTGCGACATTTGCCTCGATAACGTAAGTTTACCCGTTGATTATCATTCTTACTTAATAGCTAAACTCGAAAATGTTGAAGATGATGAAGACGATATTATTTATCTTAAACCAGATGAAAGCGAGATAGATATATCGCAATTTATTTATGAAAGCATAGTTTTTTCTTTACCTTTAAAAAGAGTCCATCCTGATAAAAGAGGAAAAAACAAATGCAATCCCGAAATGATTAAAAAACTAAAATTACATTTAGTTGATAATGTTGAAGAAACCCAAGACCCTAGATGGAATGATTTAAAAAATTTGTTGAATAATTAAATAATAAGAAAATGCCACATCCAAAGAGAAAACACTCGAAACAAAGAAGAGACAAAAGGAGAACCCACGATAAGGCTATTGCTCCTACATTAGCAACTTGTTCAAATTGCAGCGCAACGGTACAATTCCATCATGTTTGTCCAGAATGCGGTTTCTACAGAGGCAAAAAAGCCATTGAGAAAGAGGTTGCAGTTTAATTTTCGTTGATGAAAATTGGTGTTGATATTATGGGTGGCGATTTTGCCCCCGAGTTTACACTACAAGGTGCTGTAATGGCACGAAAACAACTTCCGGAAGGAATAAAGTTAGTTTTAGTAGGACCGTGCGAAAAAATTAATTCTTTTCTTCTTGAAAATGGCGAAAATATAACAAATTACGAGGTTGTAGATGCTCCTGATGTAATCGAAATGGGAGATCATCCTTCAAAAGCGTTTGCACAAAAACCAAAATCAAGCATTGCGGTTGGATTTGACCTTTTAAACAAAGGCCTAATTGATGGTTTTGCCAGTGCCGGAAATACCGGTGCAGTTTTGGTTGGAACAATGTATACTATAAAATCAATACTTGGTGTAATTCGTCCATGCATTGCCGCAACTGTACCGCGTAAAGACGGAAGTAATTTAATTCTTGCCGATGTTGGAATAAATCCAGATTGCAAGCCTGACGTGTTATATCAATATGCAATTTTAGCATCTAAATATGCTGAACATTTATATGGCGTTAAAAATCCGAGAGTTGGCTTGTTAAATGTAGGTTCAGAACCCGAAAAAGGCAATCTTCTTGCTAAAGCAACTTTCGATTTAATGAAAGAAACTTCACATTTTAACTTTATTGGTAATATTGAAGGAAACGATTTATTAAACAGCGATAAAGCCGATGTAGCTATTTGCGATGGTTTCGTTGGAAATATTCTACTAAAACAAGCCGAAGGTTTTTATCAAATGTTGAAAGAAAGCAATTTAGCAACCGATTATATTGAAAGATTTAATTTTGAAAACTATGGTGGATTACCCATTCTAGGTGTAAATAAAACTGTTATTATTGGCCATGGAGCTTCTACTTCTAAAGCAGTAATGAACATGATACTTCTCACCTACAATGTTGAAAATTCAAAGTTAATTTACAAACTGAAAGAAATTTTTTAAATCATGCAAAATTTAAAAGCTGTAATTACTGGGGTTGGCAGTTATGTTCCTGATTATATTTTAACTAACGAGGAGCTTAGTAAAATGGTTGATACCACCGACGAATGGATAATGACACGTATTGGTATTAAAGAAAGACATATTTTACGCGAACCGGGAAAAGGATCGAGCGATTTAGGCTTTGAAGCTGTAAAACAGCTTTTGCAAAAAACAAATATTAAACCCGAAGAAATTGATTTGTTAATTTGTGCTACCGTTACACCCGACATGCAATTTCCTGCTACTGCTAATATTATTTGCGATAAAGTTGGAATAAAAAATGCTTTTAGTTATGATTTAAATGCAGGCTGTAGTGGCTTTTTATACGCATTAGCTACTGGCTGTAAATTTATTGAGACTGGGAAATACAAAAAAGTAATTGTTGTTGGAACCGAAAAAATGTCATCCATTGTTGACTATACCGACCGTGCTGTTTGTCCAATTTTTGGCGATGGTGCTGGTGCAGTAATGCTCGAACCAACAACAGAAAATATTGGAATTATTGACGAAATTTTACTTTCAGATGGCGCCGGAAGAGTGCACTTACATCAGAAAGCTGGTGGTTCGGTAAAACCATCGTCTTTTGAAACCGTTGCAGCAAAAGAACATTTTATTTATCAGGAAGGACAACCTGTTTTTAAATGGGCAGTTTCTAAAATGGCCGACGTTTCGGTTGAAATTATGGAACGTAATAACATTAAACCCGAAGATCTTGCCTGGCTAGTTCCCCATCAAGCCAATATGCGAATTATTGACGCAACAGCTAACCGAATGAATCTTGATAAAAAACAAGTTATGATCAACATTCAAAAATATGGCAATACAACTTCTGCAACTTTGCCACTTTGTTTAAGCGATTGGGAACCTTTACTTAAAAAAGGCGATAATATTATTCTATCTGCTTTTGGCGCTGGGTTTACCTGGGGCGCTATTTATTTAAAATGGGGATATAATAGCTAAAACGTATATTCTTAAAATAGGCCAACCTATTGTCCCTCTTTTTTGAAGAGGGTTGGGAGATGAATAAAAGAATTGGGCTATTTTATAATCCGCAGCATACAAATAATATAACAACAATCTCTTCTTTACATTTTAATTTCTACATACATTTCCATTTTTCTGTATAATTTTACTTTTTTAAAATTATTGTGATGCGGAATTGGTTTGTTGATTTTCTTAACCTTTTTTATCCTAATTTATGCGCAGCTTGCGGCGAAAAATTGTTAACCCAAGAAAAAGTTATATGCACTAAATGTCTTGTAGATTTACCACGAACTAATTTTCATTACGAACACGATAATCCTGTTAGTCAATTGTTTTGGGGAAGAGTTAATATTCAAAATGCTACTGCACTTTTCAGATTTCAAAAGGGTTCGCGATTTCAAGGTTTGCTACACTTACTAAAATATAAAGGCCGACAAGATGTTGGCGAAGAACTTGGGCGACAATTAGGATTTGAATTAAAAAAATCAGAATTGTTTAATGCCGTTAATGTCGTAATACCAGTTCCGTTACATCCCAAACGAGAAAAAAAACGAGGGTATAATCAGGCAGAGTGCATTGCAAAAGGTATTGCCGAAAGTATGGGAATTGAAATGCAAGCCAGAAATATGTCTAGAAATGTTGAGACACAAACCCAAACAAAAAAATCAAGAATTGAACGCTGGAAAAATGTAGATTCGATTTTTGAAATTAAACATCCCGAAAAACTTAACAATAAACACATTCTTTTAGTAGACGATGTTGTAACAACTGGCGCAACATTAGAGGCCTGTGCTCAGGAATTATTAAAAACCCAAGGAACTACAGTAAACATTGCCGCTTTAGCAACAGCATAAAAATATGATAACCGAAAAACACAAAATAATTAACGATCCGGTTTATGGATTTATTACAATGCCTACCGGCAAGAATCATTTGCTGGTTAAACATCCATGGTTTCAAAGATTAAGACATATTCGCCAACTTGGGTTAGCTTTTTTAGTTTATCCCGGAGCTATTCACACTAGATTTCAGCATGGGTTAGGGGCACATTATCTTACAACCTTAGCTATTGATGTATTAAAAAGCACAGGTCTTGAAATTACAAAAGAAGAATCATCTGCAGTATGTGCTGCAATTTTGTTACACGATATTGGTCACGGACCATTTTCGCACGCTCTGGAACATACTTTTACAAATAACATTAAACACGAAACTATCTCCGAATTATTTATGGAGGGTCTTAACAAAGAATTTGACGGGCACCTTGACTTAACCATAGAAATTTTTAAAAACAATTATAATAAAAAGTTTTTACATCAGTTGGTCTCAAGCCAGCTGGATATGGATAGATTAGATTATTTAAAACGCGACAGTTTTTTTACAGGTGTTTCTGAGGGTGTTATTGGTAGCGACAGAATAATAAAAATGCTGAACGTTGTTAACGACAATCTGGTTGTTGATGAAAAGGGAATTTATTCCATCGAGAAATTCTTGATCGCTAGAAGATTAATGTACTGGCAAGTTTATTTTCATAAAACAGTGTTGGCGGCAGAACAAATGCTGGTAAATATTCTACAAAAAGCAAGAGAATTAATTCAACAGAAAGTTCCATTACAAATGACACCAATAATGTTGAATTTTTTATCTAATAACTATTCCGAAGCAGATTTACGCAACAACCCAAATATATTAAATAACTTTTCTAAACTCGACGATAACGATTTACTTTCTTCCATAAAATTATGGGCAGAATGTGAAAACAAAGCATTCTCGCTGCTTTGTAATCGATTTATAAATAGAGAGCTATTAAAAATAGAACTGCAAAATCATCCTTTTTCTGAAGATCTTATTGACGAATATATTACTAAAACATCAAAAATATTTGGCATTTCAAAAAAAGAAGCTACTTCATTTGTTTTCACAAATTCGGCCACAAATAATGCCTACAACGCTAACGATGATCGCATTAATATTCTTTATAAATCAGGTGAAATTAAAGATATAACAATAGCCTCAGATATGCTAAATCTTCAGGTGCTTTCAAAAAATGTTGTTAAATACTTTTTTTGTTATCCCGAAGAATGTCGAAAACAATAATACCAATTATGATTATAAAAAAAGCCCAACCAATTGTCCCTCTTTTTGAAGATGGTATGGAGATGAATAAAAGAATCGGGCTATTTTATAATCCAGTGCTGCTGACAAATTGTATAATATAATCAACAGCCAATTAACACAGTAGCTAAACTGTTTAGGAATTTTGATATTGTTAAATTTGGACTTACTTTTACATTTATTATTTGAATGGAGTTTTCGGCAAAAAATATTGCAGCTTTTTTGAATGGAACTATCGAGGGAAACCCTGATGTTATTGTAACATCTATTGCAAAAATTGAAGATGGCAAACCCGGAGATTTATCTTTTTTGAGTAACCTGCTTTATGAAAAATATCTTTACTGTTCCAAATCAAGCATTATTTTAATAAATAACGATTTTAAGCCTAGTCAGAAAGTAAATGCAACTTTAATTAGAGTCGAAAATGCTTATCAGGCATTTGCCGATTTGCTTGAACTTTATCAAAAAACAATTTCATCACCAATAGGTATAGAGTCTCCAAGTTTTATTGATAACACTGCTTTAGTAAACGAAAATGTTTATATCGGAGCCTTTTCATATATTGCAAAAAATGCAACAATAGGAAAAGATTCTAAAATCTACCCGAATACCTTTATTGGCGAGAATGTAAAAATTGGTGAAAACACTTTAATTTTTTCAGGCGCTAGAATTTATCACAACTGCGTTATTGGCAATAATTGTATAATCCATTCAAATACGGTAATAGGATCAGATGGATTCGGGTTTGCACCACAGCAAGACTCTAATTATAAGAAAGTTCCTCAAATTGGCAATGTAATAATTGAAGATTTTGTTGAAATTGGCTCAAATACTTGTATCGATAGAGCAACAATGGGGTCCACAATAATCAGAAAAGGAGTAAAGTTAGATAACCTAATTCAAATTGGCCATAATGTAGAAATTGGCGAAAACACTGTTATCGCTGCTCAATCTGGCATTGCCGGATCATCAAAAGTTGGCAAAAATTGTATGATTGGCGGACAATGTGGAATTGTTGGGCACATTTCAATTGCCGATGAAGTTAAAATTGCAGCACAATCTGGAATTAGTAACAGTATTACTAAAAAAGGCGAAATTGTACAAGGATCGCCTGCATTCTCAATAAAGAATTATCAAAAATCTTATGTTGTATTTAAAAATCTACCCGATTTACAACAAAGAATTAACCAACTTCATCACGAATTAGAATTATTGAAAGAATTACATCAAGCTCAATAATCTATTTTTTCACTTTTTATCCAAAATTTACTTATTTATTTTATAAAACATGCGATTAAACTATTGTTTTGTTTTTGTAAATTAATCACAAGCTATATCTTTGTCTTTTAATTAAAAAATATTCTGCCAATGGCAGGCGAGAAACAAAAAACACTAAAATCACCGGTATCAATTTCCGGAATCGGCCTACATACTGGTATGCCGGCAACTGTTGTAATTAAAACAGCACCAGCCAATCACGGCTATATTTTTAAACGTGTAGATGTTGAAGGTACTCCTACTATCAGGTCTATAATCGATAACGTTTCTGAAACAGCTCGTGGAACTACACTTGGTGAAAATGGCGTTACCGTAAACACTGTAGAGCATTTATTGAGTGCGCTTTACGGTCTAGGAATTGATAATGCCTTAATTGAAATTGACGGACCCGAAGTTCCTATTCTTGATGGTAGCGCTGGTCAAATAGTTGAAGCTATTGATAAAGCTGGAATAATGGAACAAAATGAGGCACGCGTTTTTTTTGAAATAAAACAGCCCATTACTTTTTCTGTACCCGAAAAAGGAATTGAATATTTAGTGATTCCTGATAATAGCTATAACGTAACAGTGCTAATTGATTATAATTCAACTATTTTAGTTAATCAATTTGCGTCATTAGAAAATATCGAAAACTATAGAACTGAGATATCTACTTCACGAACATTTGTTTTTCTTCACGAACTTGAACTTTTAGCAAAAAACGGTTTAATAAAAGGTGGCGATTTAGATAATGCTTTAGTTATTGTAGACAGACATTTACCAAAAGAAGAACTGGATTATTTAGCAGATTTATTTCAAAAACCACATCTCGATTTTGAACCTAAAAAAGGGATACTTAATAATACCGAATTAAGACATTCTAACGAACCTGCCCGTCACAAATTACTCGACTTAATTGGCGATCTTTCTCTTATTGGATTGCCTATAAAAGGTAAAATTATTGCAACCAGACCTGGTCACAAAACCAATATTGAACTTGCAAGATTAATTCAACAACAGATTAAAAAAGAGAAAGCAAAAAATCAAGTTCCTACTTATGATATTTATGCCAAACCATTACTTGATATAAACGAGATAAGAAAAAGACTTCCTCACCGATACCCATTTCTTCTTGTAGATAAAATTCTTGAGATGAAAGACACTTATGTGGTTGGATTAAAGAACGTAACGGTAAATGAAGGTTTTTTTGTTGGACATTTTCCCGACGAACCAGTAATGCCCGGGGTATTACAAATTGAAGCTATGGCTCAAACCGGAGGTATCATGGCATTAAGTTCAGTGCCAGATCCACAGAATTATGCAACTCTTTTCATGAAAATAGACAATGTAAGATTTAGAAATAAAGTAATTCCTGGCGATACTCTTATTTTTAGATTAGACCTTTTATCGCCTATTCGTCGTGGCTTATGCCATATGAGAGGAGTAGCAACTGTTGGAAATAAAATAGTTATGGAAGCAGAAATGCTGGCCCAGATTATTAAAGTTACCGACGATAAACCTAAAAAATAATAGAACTTATTAATATCTAGTAAATGAAACAACCCTTAGCATACGTTCACCCCGAAGCTAAAATTGCCAACAATGTTGTAATTGAGCCTTTTGTTACAATTGATAAAAATGTTGAAATTGGTGAAGGAACATGGATTGGTCCAAACGTAGTTATAATGGAAGGCGCAAGAATTGGTAAAAACTGTAAAATTTTCCCTGGTGCTGTTATTTCTGCTGTTCCACAGGATTTAAAATTTACTGGCGAACAAACTACTGCCGAAATAGGTGATAATTGTTTAATTCGCGAATTTGTAACTATTAACCGCGGTACAAAAGCCAGTTATAAGACTGTTATCGGAAATAACACGCTTTTAATGGCTTACGTTCACATTGCACATGATTGTTTTGTTGGAAATAACTGTATTCTTGCCAACAATGCAACACTTGCCGGACATGTTGTAATTGAAGATTATGCAAATATTGGTGGCTTAGCAGCTGTTCATCAGTTTGTTCATATTGGTCCACATACATATATTACAGGAGGAAGTCTTGTGCGCAAAGATGTACCACCATTTGTAAAAGCAGCTCGCGAACCATTAAGTTATGTTGGAATTAATTCAATTGGTTTACGTAGAAGAAATTACTCTAACGAACAAATTCAGCAAATTCAAGAAATATATAGATACTTATTCTTACGTGGACATAATATTAGTCAGGCGTTAGATTTTATCGAGAAAGAACTTCCTGCATCAAAAGAACGGGATGAAATATTACTTTTTGTAAGAAACTCAACCCGAGGAATTATGCGAGGTTATTCTAACGATAAAGATTCTTCAGTAGAATAAAAAAAGTACTTTTTTAAAAAAAACCGCAATCAAAAAATTGCGGTTTTTTTATTTTTACATGAAAATGAATTTATCTTTACGCAAAACATTCTTCGAATAACGTGTCACAACTTTTCAGAAAAAAAAAGCTGTCTTCTATTCTTCACGATGCCGAGCATCATAGCGGCACTCAAATGAAAAGAAGTTTAGGTGTTGTTGATCTTACGGCACTTGGAATTGCAGCAATTATTGGAGCAGGCATTTTTAGTACAATTGGTACCGCAGCATCTAGCGGTGGTCCGGCGGTTTCATTATTATTTATTTTTACGGCTATTGCATGTGGCTTTTCAGCAATGTGTTACGCTCGCTTTGCTTCCTCGATTCCTATTAGTGGCAGTGCTTACACTTATGCTTATGCAAGTTTTGGAGAACTAATAGCATGGATAATTGGATGGGATTTAATTATGGAATATACTGTTGGTAATATTGCAGTAGCTATTTCGTGGAGCGATTATTTTACAAGTTTATTAAATGGCTTAGGCTTACATATTCCAGCTTTTTTAACTGTAGATTATGTTACAGCATCAAGAGGTTTTACCGAAGCGGTTAGTCAGATGCAATCTGGTCATGTTCTTTCATCGCTTCCAAATTATATTCAGGAAGCTTATCACGCATGGAGCAATGCACCTACTTTTTTTGACTTAAAACTAATTGCCGACATTCCCGCTTTTTGTATTGTAGCTTTTATTGCAACTCTTGTTTATATTGGAATATACGAAACTAAAGTTGCCGGAAACATAATGGTACTTTTAAAATTAGTGATACTTATTGTTATTATTACTGTAGGTGCATATTATGTAAATCCAGATAATTGGAATCCTTTTGCGCCAAATGGTTTTCCGGGAGTGTTGAAAGGTGTGGCAGGTGTGTTTTTTGCATACATAGGTTTTGATGCAATTTCTACTACGGCCGAAGAATGCAAAAACCCCAAACGCGATTTGCCTCGTAGTATGATTTATGCTCTTGTTATAACAACAGTTTTGTACGTTGTAATTAGTCTTGTACTTACTGGTATTGTAAATTATTCGGAATTAAATGTTGGCGATCCACTTGCGTATGCTTTTCAAAAAATTGGATTAACCCAATTCTCTGGATTTATTGCATTAGGAGCAATAATTGCAATGGCAGGCGTTTTACTTGTTTTCCAGGTTGGACAACCAAGAATTTGGATGAGTATGAGTCGAGACGGATTACTTCCTCCTCGTTTTTCAAAGTTGCATCCAAAACATAAAACTCCTGGTTTTGCAACGGTTGTAAATGGCTTTTTGGTTGCCATTCCTGCTTTATTTATGAATCTAACAGAAGTTACCGATTTAACCAGTATTGGAACATTATTTGCTTTTGTGTTGGTTTCTGGAGGCGTGCTTGTACTTGACGATAAAAAAAGTAAAACTCCACTAAATGGAAAATTTAAAATCTATTTTATCAATTCCAGATATTTTTTAATTCCAATTTGGATTGCAGTTGCAATAAGTTTATTCTTTTTAAACCGGCAAGGTTTTAATTCAATATTTGAAGTCACTAATTTAAATTGGGCATCATCGCCTTCAATAATTTTCGCTCTTGTTGCTATCGTTGTTACAATATTTGCAGTAATAAGAGAATGGTCGCTAATTCCAGTTCTCGGACTTTTAACAAATCTATATTTAATGTCGGAATTAGGAATTATTAATTGGATGAGATTTTTAATTTGGTTAGTTATTGGACTTTTAATCTACTTCTTTTATAGCATGAATCATAGTAAACTAAAAAATCGAGCAACTCATTAGCTAAAATATTTCTAAACCTTTTATCTGTTATTTCGTAAATAGTTATATTTTTACTTAAAATTATGTATTCACTAAATTAAAAAAGCATATGAAATTTAAATCAACATTCATTTTATTTGGAGTAGCATCTGTAATTCTATTAAGTTTAATGTCTTTTGATACAGTAAAAGATACTCAAAGCAAAGGATGCCACGTTTTTGGAAAAGTTAAATTTGTAGAATACGGCGAAGATTACAAAGTTAAATTTGTTGACTACGGCGAAGATCTTAAAATTAAATATGTAGATTACGGCGAAGATAAAGCAGGTTGCTGGAAAGCTGTAGAATATGGTGAAAAATTTAAATTAAAAATCGTTGAGTACGGCGAAGATATTAAAGTAAAAGAAGTTACATACGGTGAAGGCTGCTAGTAATTTTTAATAAACTTTTTTAGAAAGTAGAATTTAGTAAAAACTTTATTCTACTTTTTTTTTACCCTTTGCAGTGCAAATTCAGCAGCATGTTGTTCTGCTTCTTTCTTCGAATCTCCTTGCCCTTTACCAATTTCGTTACCATCAATAATTAATTTTACAACAAACACTTTTCCCGATTTTGTTGTTGAAATTTCTTCGGTACAAACAAATTCTATTTCCTTTTTTTGCTTTTGAGCCCAATCAATTACCCTACCTTTAAAATTGGTATCGGTTTCGCCTAATTTTTTTAGGTCAATATTAGGTTCAATAAGTTTGTAAATTATAAACTTTCGGGTTTTAACATAACCCATATCTAAAAAAACAGCACCAATAAAAGCTTCTAAAGCATTTCCAAGAACAGATGGTGCTAATCCACATTTATCTGTTTGAGCTTTAATATGTTTATCGAGACCAATTTTTGCTGCAAGTTCGTTAAGCGACTGTCTGTTTACAAGCCGTGATCTTAAGTTGGTTAAAAAACCTTCATTTTCATTTGGAAATATTTCAAATAGATAGTCTGCAATAATTGCATCTAATATTGAATCGCCTAAAAATTCCAGTCTTTCGTTATTTACCGAAAATCCTTTTCCATGATAAACAGATGCCGATTTATGGACAAAGGCAAGCTCGAAATATTCTATATTGTTGGGAGCGAACCCAGTAATTTCACGAACAAAATAATAGAATCTGTTTTTATAAATAAACAGTCCTTTTATTCTATGAAAAATATTTAAGGGCAAACTAATTAACCTTGATGCTTCTTAAGAAGAATAGAGGCATTATGTCCTCCAAAGCCAAAGGTATTGCTTAAAGCATAAGTCACATTTCTTTGTTGAGCCTTGTGAAAAGTAAGATTGAGTTTTGGATCAATATTAGGATCGGCTTCGTGATGGTTAATTGTTGGTGGAATTGTTTGATTATTTATTGCAAGTATAGATGCAATACCTTCAACAACCCCAGCAGCACCAAGTAGATGTCCTGTCATTGATTTTGTAGAACTGATATTTAAACTATATGCATGTTCACCAAAAACTTCTTTTATAGCTTTTGTTTCTGCAATATCTCCAAGTGGAGTAGCAGTTCCATGAACATTAATATAATCAATTGCTTCTGGAGCTAAACCAGCTTCTTTTAATGCCATTAACATTACGTTTCTTGCTCCAATTCCTTCAGGATGAGGAGCTGTAAGGTGATAAGCATCAGCAGTTAAGCCAGATCCAACAACCTCGGCATAAATTTTTGCACCGCGTTTAATTGCATGTTCATATTCTTCAAGAATTAACGAACCTGCACCTTCGCCCATTACAAAACCATCACGGGTTAAGCAAAATGGTCTGGAAGCAGTTTTAAAATCGTCGTTTCTTGTTGAAAGTGCCTGCATAGCATTAAATCCGCCCATTCCGGCTTCATTAATTGCAGCTTCTGAACCACCTGTAATAATTATATCAGCTCTTCCAAGTCTGATATAAGTTGTAGCATCAATTATTGCATGAGTTGAAGATGCACAAGCAGATACTGTACAGAAATTTGGTCCACGGAATCCATATTTAATCGAAATATGACCAGCAGCAATATCTGCAATCATTTTAGGAATAAAAAACGGACTAAAACGTGGAGTTCCATCGCCAAGTACATAACCTCTAACTTCTTCAAGAAATGTTTCGATACCACCAATTCCAGATGCCCAAATTACCCCAGCGCGATCAAGGTCAATTTGGTCTAATGCTAAATTTGAATCTTTAATCGCTTCGTCCGCAGCCACCAGGGCATACTGGGCATATTTGTCCAATTTCCTGGCTTCTTTGCGGTCGAAGAAGTTACCTGCGTCGTAATTTTTTACTTGGCAAGCAAACTTAGTTTTAAACTTGGAAGTATCAAAGTAGGTAATTAAATCGCAACCGCTAATACCATTAACTAAGCCATTCCAATACTCTGGAATGGTATTTCCTAAAGGATTAATTGTACCAAGTCCGGTTACTACTACCCGTTTGAGTTCCATAAAACTTTTTTAAAAATTATTTTGCATTTTTCTCAATGTAAGAAACTGCGTCTCCTACTGTTCCAATTTTTTCAGCTTGGTCATCTGGAATTGCAATATTGAATTCTTTTTCGAATTCCATAATCAATTCAACTGTGTCGAGTGAATCGGCACCTAAATCATTAGTGAAGCTAGCTTCGTTGGTAACTTCGTTTTCGTCAACACCTAGTTTGTCAACGATTATTGCCTTAACTCTAGAAGCAATGTCAGACATATTCAAAAAATTTTTTGGTTAATACTAAAACTTTATAATTTTGAGAATGCAAAGTAAGCTATTTGACAACGATAAATCAAAAAAAAATAGCAAAATTTGCCAAATAATTAAGAATTGATTCTGATATACAGAGATATATAATACAATTATTTATGAACATAAGCAAAGAAGAATTAATGAAAAAAAGTAAAAATATTGCCATATTTGCTTCTGGATCAGGAACTAATGCCGAAAACATAATTAGATATTTTAATCTAAATTCTAAGGTTAAAGTTTGCAAAATTTATACAAATAACGCAGAAGCTGGAGTAATTAATAGAGCAATTAACCTAAATGTATCTGTTTTTATTTTTAACAAAGAAGATTTTAAGTATTCTACAATAATATTAGATGATTTATTATCAGAAAAAATTGATTTAATCGTATTGGCCGGCTTTCTTTGGCTTATTCCAGAAAATATTATTGCAAATTTTAAAAACAAGATAATTAATATACACCCTGCTTTATTACCAAAATATGGAGGAAAAGGAATGTATGGAAATTTTGTGCATTCTAAGGTTATTAAGATGGAGGAAAAAGAATCGGGAATAACAATTCATTATGTAAATGATAAATATGACGATGGCAATATAATTTTTCAAGCAAAATGTGAAGTTGTGATAAATGAAACCCCTGAAAGTTTAGCTCAAAAAATTCACAAACTTGAATTCGAGCATTTTCCAAAAGAAATTGAAAAGCTATTATAAATTATATAAGCAGTCTATTGCCTTATAATTGGTATTTTTCCTATCCACCCAACATTAAAAATAAATGGTTGATTTGTTATGCTGTAAGTATTTAATGGAACAGAAAAACCAACTTGAAAAAACATTTTTACATATTTCCAGCCTAATTTAACTGTAATTGTAGGCTCAATAAAAGAATATAATCTGTTTGTGTTAAGACTTTTTTCGCTATTATTAATTTTAATAAAAACTAGTCTTTGGGTAAACGAGCCTTCAAAAATCTTACTTTTAGCTCCAATTGTTGGTTGTAAAAAGATTTTGACCAAATCTCCTTTTGACTTTCCATAATACCCATCTCTATTATATAAAGCATCAACTGTACCATAACCACCACCAGCAAATACCTCAAAGCAAGCAGCATTCTGAATTTGTAAGGTATAACCTAATCCTGTTTCACAATAATTATGTTTATGATAATGTAAGCTATCGTTGCGATTTGCAAAACTTGCATTTACCATAACTCCAAAATGATTTGTAATGGCATAAGCTAATTGAGGGTCAACACCAGATGTTCCCGTTCCAATTAATGCCTGTAATTCTCCTTTTGATGATAATAAAGGTGTGTTTACAATATTTGGCGTATAAACAGGTGCACAAGAATAAGCAAAATATAGAATTAGCAAAAAGAAGAAAATCTTTTTCATTTTATTTTTTTCAAATGTATTGTAAATAGATATTTCATCAAAATAATTTTGAATCTTTATACAATTGAATTAATTTAGCACATTATTTAGACTAAATAAATATTAAGAATGGCCGATTTTGAAATGCTTTTACCCTCTATGGGCGAAGGTTTTACTGATGCTACGATTACCAAATGGCTTGTTAAAGAAGGTGATACTGTTATTGAGGATGCTCCAATTGTTGAAGTTGCAACCGATAAAGTTGACTCTGAAATTCCGTCTCCAAAATCAGGTGTAATTGAAAAGTTACTATATAACGAGGGAGATGTAGTTCAAATTGGTGCTCCTATTTTAATTTTTAAATCAAATAAATCAACTGATTTTTCATCTATTAATTCTTCGGCTGCAAAAGAAATTTCTACCGTAGCTACTCCGGATATTATTTCTGAAAACTATTTGCCTAACATAGAGGCCGAAAGATTAATAACTGGCTCTAAAACTTTTTTAAGTCCGTTAGTTCGCCAGATAATGAAAGAACATTTAATTTCAGAGAATGAAATAAGAAATATAACCGGCTCTGGAATAGAAGGAAGAATTACAAAGAACGATATCGAGAATTTTATAAATATAAAATCTACTATTCAAAAATCAACAGAAGCATTAGAAATAAAACCTCAAATAAAAGAACAAGTTAAAAAACCTGAAATTTCTTTTACAACAGGTGATGTTGAGGTTGTTGAAATGGATAGAATGAGAAAAATTATAGCCGAACACATGGTTCGTTCTGTTCAAACCTCTCCTCATGTTACTTCATTTATAGAGGTAGATGTCACAAGAATTGTAGAATGGCGAACTAAATTAAAAGATGATTTTTTAAATAAACATGGCGAAAAGCTGACTTTTATGCCTGTGTTTATTGAAGCTGCTGCAATGGCAATTAAAGATTATCCTTTAATTAACGTATCTGTTGAAGGGACTAAAATTCTAATTAAGAAAAACATTAATATTGGTATTGCCACTGCACTTCCTTCGTGGAATCTTATTGTTCCGGTAATACATAATGCAGATCAAAAAAATTTAATCGGGCTTTCTAAATCAGTAAATGACCTTGCAAACAGAGCACGACAAAACAAACTTTTACCCGATGAAATTAAAGGCGGCACTTTTACCATTACTAACCTTGGATCATTTGGAACATATACCGGAACACCAATTATTAATCAACCAGAAGCAGCTATTCTTGCTATTGGAACAATAAATAAAAAACCGGCGGTTATTGAAACTCCGGCTGGAGATGCAATAGCAATTAGACAGATAACAATGCTTTCTATTACTTTTGATCATAGAATTGTTGATGGTGCACTTGCCGGAGCATTTCTAAAAAGAATTGCAGAATACCTTGAAAATTTCGACATTTTAAGGAAATTTTAATTACCAAAGGTCATAGTCTTAAAATATTATATTAAATTGCATGATTTAATTTTGATTAGTTTTGCGGTTATCGCATTGCTGTTCATGCTATTATTAATTTATTAATTCTATGAAACAGGTATTTGTAGTATTTGTTTGTATTATAATTTTTGCATTAAATACATTCGCTCAAAAATATGATAAAGATCTTTTTGAAAAGAACTTTAACAATGCTGAAAGTTTATTAGAAAAAGGAGATTTTACTGCTGCTCTTCTAATTTACAAAGAATTGTTGCAATTGGCTCCAGAAAATGCAAATTTAAATTTTAAGGCTGGATTTTGTTATATAAACACTGTTCTTGAAAAAGCGCAAGCCATTTCTTATCTTCAAAAAGCGGTTAAAAATGTTAATCTAAAAGCTCAGCCCGAATTATATTATGAAGAATCTGCTCCAGTTGAGGCATTTCTATATCTTGCAAAAGCTTATCATCTGGATTATAAATTTGAAAAGGCATTACTGGTAATTGATACTATTAAAACTTTGATGCCAGATTATAAAACAGAATTTATTGAAAATATTGATGATTTAGCCGAAAACTGCAATTACGGAATAGCATTAATGAAATATCCTGTAAAGATGTTTGTTACCAACCTTGGTGGTAAAATAAATTCAGAGTTCGACGAGCATAGTCCTGTTTTTACTGCCGATGAATCAACATTAATATTTACATCAAAAAGAAAAGGCAGTACCGGAGAAAAAATTACTGAGGACGGTCAGTGCTTTGAAGATATTTATTTGGCTCAAAAAAAAGAAGATGGTTCGTGGTCTGATCCTGTTTCAATAAGTTCAAACATTAACACAACTGGACACGAGGCATCTATTGGCCTTTCTGTTGACGGGCAAGAGTTGTTTATTTATATTGACGAATCAAATGTTGTAAACGAAAAAGACGGCAATATTTATTACAGTAAATTAGATGGTGAAATTTGGTCGAAACCAATAAAATTAGGCCCAACAATTAACACAAAATTTAACGAAAATCACGCATCACTTTCTGCAGATGGAACTATGTTATATTTTACCAGCGACAAACCAGGCGGATATGGCGGTATGGATATTTATACATCTAATAGATTACCAAACGGAGATTGGGCTCCAGCTCAAAACCTTGGAACGATAGTAAATTCAGCCGAAGACGAAATTGGACCATATATTCATCCCGATGGAGTTACGCTTTTCTTTAGTAGTAAAAGTCACACCAACATGGGAGGATTCGATATCTTTTTTACCAGCAAAGACGAAGAAGGAGTCTGGCCAGAACCAACTAATATCGGATATCCCATAAATACAACTTCAGATGATATTTTTTATACGCCAACCCCAGATGGAAAAAGAGGTTATTATGCTTCTCAACAAGCTGGTGGCATTGGACGAAATGATATTTATTTAATAACCCTCCCGGAAAGCGACGAAAAATCGCTTACTGTTATGTCTGGCTTAATTACCATGGCCGACGGCACACCGTTGAACAGTGTTTCGATAACAGTTACAGATAAAGACACTAAAGAAGTTGTTGGTACGTATATTCCAAATTCCAAAACAGGTAAATATTTGTTTATTCTTAAAGCAGGAAAAAATTATAATGTAACAATAGACGCTGAAGGCTTTTTACCATTTACCGATAACCTAATGGTAAAAGAAGGAACTACTTACCAGCAAATACAAAAAGCAATAAAACTTGAGCCAATATTATTAGGCAAATTAACTAAAGAATTTTATTTTCACTTTGAGCCATCAGGCACACAGTTAAACGATAAAGAAACAAATAACTTCGTTACAATTTCTAAAATTTTAAATTTTGCCGATAAATATTCTGCCGAAATTATTCTGCCATCGGACAATTCAAATGCTGATTTAAATAATATTAGAGCAGAAATTATTAAAGAAAATTTAACTGATAATAAAATTCCAGAAGGCAGAATTAAAGTGCTAAAAAAACCATCGGGAACCAAAGAATCACTTGTTTTATATATTGTTACAGACAAAAACGAAAATAACACAACACAAAATCAGATTAAAACAGAGACAAATACCGATATTGTAAATAAAATTAACAGCGAAAATGGACTAATTATTGAAAGCATCTTCTTTAAATTCGATAAGTATTCTACTAAATCATTTATTGAAAACTTAAATAATTTATCGCAATGGTTAGTTTTAAACCCAGACGCAGTTATTGAAATTACTGGCAACACTGATAATAAAGGAAGTTTTAAATATAATAAAACATTAAGTCTAAAAAGAGCGAACTTTGTAAAGAAATACCTGATTGGCAAAGGAGCAAAAAAAGAACAATTAAACACAAAAGGAGAAGGCGAAAAAAATCCAATAGCAAAAAACATTGATGTTGAATCGAGAAAACTTAACAGAAGGGTTGAATTTAAACTATTAAAAGAAGGAAAAACTCCAATAACTTTTAAACCTGTTGAAATTCCCGAACAATATAAAAACAAGTAAAAAATAAAACTTTAGAAAAATATTTTATGATTAAAAAAGTCGTTTTTTTAACCTTTACAGCGTTAATAGTATTAAATCAGCTACCAGCATTCGCTCAAAAATTTAATGCAAAACAAACTTTTATAAACGCACAAAAACACATTCAACTTGGCGAAACAGTTGCTGCTCAAGAAGACTTGCTTTTGTATTACAAAAACGACTCAACAAACTCTAACGTAAACTATTTACTTGGGCTTTGTTATTTTAAAACAGATGCAACAAAAAAACTCTGTATTCCTTATCTTTTAAAGGCAACCGAAATTAATGCTGCTTATCAGGAATCTAACGCTAAAGAGAAAAAAGCATCGCCTGAAGCATTGTGGATATTAGCACTTTCGCAATATAAAAACAGCTTGTTCGATAATGCATTAACATCGCTTGAAAAATATAAAGAATATATTTCAGCTAATGAAGTAAAGAAAAAGGATGCTGAAAAAATGATCTCCCTTTCAATAAATGCTAAAGAATTGATTAAAACACCGGTAAAAATCAGTTTAATAAATATGGGGCAAGTTATAAACTCAGAATTTGATGACCATAGCCCTGTTTTTAATATCGACGAAACTGTTATGATTTTTACTTCTAAAAGAAAAGGTAGCACCGGAAATTTTAAAACCAGCGATAAACAATATTTCGAAGATATTTATATTTCACGAAAAGAAAATTCGCAATGGTCGCCTCCACAAAAAATAAGCGAAAACATTAATACAATGGAACACGAAGCGTCTGTAGCGCTTTCTGCTGATGGCAACGACTTAATAATTTATAAAGACGATGTTGGTGATGGTAATTTATATCTAAGTCATTATAATGGAACCGAATGGAGCAAACCAGAAAAGTTAAGTTCAAATGTAAATTCTAGCTATGACGAAAGCCATGCTTCAATTTCTTCTGATGGTGCAACATTATATTTTTCAAGTAACCGACCTGGTGGATTTGGTGGATATGATTTGTATATTTCGTATCGTTTACCAAACGGTGACTGGAGTTTAGCAAAAAATGCAGGTGCTGTAATTAACACTCAACTAGACGAAAGCGGACCATTTATTCACCCTGATGGAAGTACACTATATTTTAGCTCAAAAGGTCATAACAGCATGGGTGGATATGATTTGTTTTTTACCATTTTAAAAGATGATGGTACTTTTTCAAAACCTGAAAATATGGGCTATCCTATTAATTCTATTGACGACGATATATTTTATGTTCTTTCTGCGGATGGCAAACGAGCTTACTATTCAACTGTTCAATCAGATGGAGTTGGACTAAAAGACATATATTTAATGGATTTACTTTCATTACCCGAACGCGCATTGGTTGTTGTAAATGGGTTTATTAAAAATAAAAAAACCGGAGAAGTTGTAAAAGATGTAGTTTTAAAAATTAGCGATCTTAAAACAGGTGCTTTAATTGGAGACTTTAAACCAAATAAACAATCAGGCAAATACACTATTGTACTTCCAAAATCAAAACAATATAAATTATC
This sequence comes from uncultured Bacteroidota bacterium, assembly GCA_903837285.1. Taxonomy (GTDB): domain Bacteria; phylum Bacteroidota; class Bacteroidia; order Bacteroidales; family GWA2-32-17; genus GWA2-32-17. Next base: position 21,429 of record CAILUD010000070.1, read on the forward strand.
TTGCGATGGATGTGGGTTAACATTCCCATCAGATCCTTTAGTAATACCCGAAAATTCATCATTCTATTATCTTCAAAAACCAATTGTTTTAGATCCAATAGTAGAAGTAGAATAAAATGACTCTTGAAATAGGAAACATTCGCTTACGTGCTGTAGAGCCTATAGATATTGATAATTTGTATGTCTGGGAAAACGATTTAGAAGTCTGGAAAGTAAGCCAAACTATTTCACCTTTTTCTAAATTTACTTTAAAAGAATATTGTTCTGTTGCTAATGTCGATTTGCAAACAGCTAAACAACTTCGATTAATGATTGAAGTTACCGAAGACTCTATTTCAACAACAATTGGTATAATTGACCTTTTCGATTATGATGCAATTAACCAAAAAGCTGGTATTGGAATTTTAATCGGCAATAAAAATTATCGCCAAAAAGGAATTGCGAATACTGCATTAAAAATATTGGTAAACTATAGTTTTTCTGTTTTAAATCTTCATCAACTATATTGCTTTGTTTCAACAAATAATAAAGCCAGTATTGATTTATTTCTCAAGAATAAATTTATCCAACGAGGTGTTATTAATGACTGGACTTTACATTCTAACAAATGGGAAAATGCCTGTTTTTTTCAACTAATTAATGAAAAATAAATAAAAAACACTATTTTCGGCTCTTAATATTAAACCATTAACAAAAAACCTCGTATAAGCCATTTTAGAAAAAAGGTTAAAGAAAAAATGATGAAATTTATAGCAATATTAAAAGCTTTTGTTTGCATAATTATCTTTTTTGCAATTTCAAATACTGCTTCTGCTCAGGATTTTAAAAAGAAATTTGTTGATGCGGAATACTATTTTCTTTACGAAGAATTTAGCGAAGCATTACCAATTTATCTTGAGTTAATTGCAAAAGAACCCGACAATGCCAACATAAATTATCGTATTGGTATTTGTTTATTACACGTTCCCGATCCTGCTGAAAACAGAAAAGCACTTGCTTACCTCGAAAAAGCAATAACTAATATAAATCCGAAATATAAAGAAGGCTCATACTTAGAAAAAGGAGCTCCAAAAGATGCATTATTTTATTTAGGAAATGCATACAGAAACCTATTAGAATTTGATAACGCTGTTGAGGTTTATAAAAAATATCGCAATATACTTAATACAAAAGATGTGTTTTATATCGATTATATCGACAGAGAAATTCAATGTACACAAAACGCTAAAGAACTTGTACGATTACCTCTAAAGCTTATAACAGAAAATTTAGGTGATGTAATAAACTCACAATCAAAAATTGAAAACTGTCCAGTAATTTCTGATGACGAATCCATACTTGTTTTTACCGCAGGTGATAAAAACGTTTTTTCAGCAGAAATTGACATTAACGTAATTAATTATGATTACCAGATGGATAACATCTATTTTTCTAAAAAAGCAGAAGGAAAATGGACAGATCCTGTAAACATTACAAAACAAGTTGGAGCAACTACCAGAACAGTTCCCGTTACTATTAGTGCCGATGGGGCTGAACTTTATTTAGTTAAAGACGATAACGACAATGGAAATATTTATGTAAGTAATTTCAAAAACGACCATTGGTCGCAGATGAAACAACTAAATAAAAATATTAACACTAAGCAATGGGAATCGCACGCCACAATTACCGTAAACGGAAAAACACTTTTCTTTACAAGCGACAGATCGGGTGGATTTGGCGGTCTTGATATTTATCGCTCCGACAGAGATGACCAAGGAGAATGGGGACCAGCAGTAAATCTTGGACCAACAATTAACACTAAATACGACGAAGAAACTCCTTTCATTTTAAATGATAGTAAGACCATGTATTTTAGCTCACAAGGGCATTATAGCATGGGGGGATTTGATGTTTTCCATACAACCTTACTAGATAACAGCACCTGGTCGAGTCCGTTAAATATTGGATATCCAATAAATACAGTTGGTAACGATTTGTTTTATTTACCCAAAGCAAATGGCGTATATGCTTTTTTCCCTCTTAATAATAACGAAAGAGGAATAGGATCGAACGATATATTTAAAATCGCTGTAAGTATTCCGGATGGTATCGAAACCGAAATAATTCTTAAAGGAGACATTTCTCTTCAAGATCAGAAAAATGAACTACCACATGATTTTATAATTAATGTAATTGATAGCTTAAAAGGAGATACATTAATAAAATGCAAACCTGATTATCTTTTAAGTAATTACCTTACTCAAATAAAATCGGGAAACTTTAAAATTGAATACAAATGTGGAGGCTACAAAACCCATTACGAAAATCTATACATTCCTGAAGTTTATACCCGTTCAGAAATTGTTATTAATGTAGAAATGATTCCTCTTGAAGTTACAAAAGGAGAATACTACGTAATAAAAAGTATTTTCTTTGATTATGGGAAATTTGACCTTAGAAGAGAATCGCTTGAAGATTTACAACGCCTGGCAGATTTAATGCAAAAGAATCCTTCTCTTTATATCGAAATTGTTGGTCATACCGATGCCATGGGTAGCGATAAATTCAATCAAAAACTATCCGAAAACAGATCAAAAACAGCTATTGATTATTTAGTAGCACAGGGAATAGATCAAAGCCGTTTTGTTTCAAAAGGAATGGGAAAAACTCATTTTATAGCTATTAATCAAAATGCAGATGGAAGCGATAACCCAGATGGACGTCAGCTAAACCGACGTGTTGAAATGAAACTTTTAAATTCTACAGCCGAAAACATTATTGTTGAAGACATTAAAGTTCCAGAAACTTTAAGATTTTCAAGAGAAGGCAGACAACGTTCATCAGACAGATATACAATTCTTTTACTTAAACAAAAAGGAAATAGTGTAACGTCGGATTTAATAAATAAAATGCTGTCGCTTGTTGGTGTGTTATTGAAAACAGAAGCCTTTGCAAAAACAACAGGTTCACCAATAAACGAGACAAAAATAGACGACATGATAATGTACACTGTTGGTGATTTTGCTAATAAATCTGATGCAATGAAACTTTTAAATATAGTTATAGATGAAAAATTCCCCGAAGCTACAATAGAAAGTCAAAACGAAATTGGAAATATTAAAAAAGAAATTAATCTTACATATAACCAAAATCAAATCGATACCGCTTCTGGTTCAGAAGATTTAACTAAATATACCATTCAATTAAGTGCTTTAACAAAGCCAGCAGATTTGTCATTATTTAAAGCAATAAAAGGAGTTAAAGAGAATTTATGTCTCGATGGTTTCTATAGATATACTTATGGCGAAATTGAAGGTTTAAAGGCAGCTCAAATTGAAAAACAAAGAATGATTGATCTTGGTTACCCTGGCGCATTCCTTGTAAAACTTGAAAACTTCAATAAAAAAGTTGAAATAAACGGTGAATTTACCATTCAGCTCGAATCGCTGTCAGAACCAGTAAATCTTAGTCGTTATACCCTTAAAGGTGTTAGAGAATTAATTGGAAATGACGGTAAGTATAAGTATTTATATGGCAAATTCTCTTCAGTTGACGAAGCGCGAAAGGAAATAAAGAAAATACAGAAATCAGGCTACGAAAATGCCTTCATTATTAATACCGAAAAGTTTAAATAACATGCTTTTTCAGGTAAAATAACCTGATTGTTTATTATTATTTTGTTTTGTATTTGCAATACTGTATTTTTGTTTAAAACTAACAAACATGAAGCAGTTTAAGCAGTTAATTTTATCGGCATTATTTATTTGCTTTGTTTTCGTTGCAATAGCTCAGCAGCAATCAAAAAGCGAGAAAAAGCGAACTTTTAATGATGCTAAACATTTTCTTTTACTTTCTAATTACACTGCTGCTTTACCTCTATTAATCAGATTACAGCGAGCCGATACCTCAAATGCAAATTATAATTACTTAGTTGGACTTTGTTATTTAAACAACTCATTAGAAAAAGAAAAAGCTATTGCATACTTTAAATCTGCTTCAAAAAATATTGCCGAAAAATATAAAGAACTAAACTTTAAAGAAAATAAGGCTCCATATAAAACAATGTACCACATTGGAGAATCGTACCATTTTATTTATCAGTTCGACAAAGCAGAAAATTATTTTACAAAATACAAGGAACTTGTTTTTAATAACACAAAAGAAAAACAACTTGCAGACAGATTTATAGACATATGTAAAAATGGTACTCTTTTAACAAAAGATTCTGTTGAAATTACCATAGAAAACTTAGGCCCAAATATTAATTCGGAATTTGACGAACATACACCATGTATTACTGCCGACGAAAAAACCATGGTCTTCACTTCGCGCAGAAGAGGCAATACCGGCGGTACTTTAACTGATGACGGAAAATACTTTGAAGATATTTATATCTCAAAAAAAATTAATGGTGCATGGTGTTATCCCGAAAAAATAAGTAAAAATATAAATACTAACGGACACGAGGCTACTATTGGAATTTCGGCAGACGGACAAGAATTATTTATTTACAAAGACGATTACGGAATTGGTAATATTTACATCAGTCAATTTAAAGAAAACGACTGGACTGTTCCCGAAAAGCTTGGTTCAAATATTAGTACAAAGGCCAATGAAACGCATGCCACTCTTTCTTCTAATGGTACAACTTTAATTTTTACAAGTGATAGAGGAAACGGCAAAGGCGGAAAAGATTTATATATTGTGCATCGTAACCCAACAGGTGAATGGGGTTTGGCTCAAAATATGGGCGATATTTTAAATACTCAATACGACGAAGAAGGTCCGTTTTTACATCCCGATGGAAGCACTCTTTATTTCTCTTCTAAAGGACATAACAGTATGGGCGGTTACGATTTATTTTACAGCGAACTTCAACCCGATGGCTCTTGGGGAGCGCCAAAAAATATGGGGTATCCGATTAATACAACAGCTGAAGAAGTTTATTATGTGTTATCTGCTGATGGTAAACGTGCATATTTTTCTTCCGTTCGTGAAGATGGTTTAGGTGGACGCGATATTTATGTAATGAATTTACTTTCACTTCCAGAAAGATCTTCAACGGTAATAACAGGAACCGTTAAAATGGAAGGAAATGCGGAAGTTCCAAAAAATATTGCCATTAATGTAAAAGAAGCAAAAACAGGTAAAATTGTAGGCAGTTATAAGCCAAATAAAGAAACCGGCAATTATGTTATTATTTTAAAACAGGGTAAAGATTATATTTTTACCTGCGAAACTCCAGAATATATATTCTCGCCAGAAAGAATAAGTATTCCCGATAAAACAGCTTTTAAAGAAATAAATAAACCTATTGTTTTAAGCCCAATTGGGGTTGTTAAGAAGAAACAATAGAAGTAAATTTGAATTCTTTTATTACAATTTAGTTTTTGTTAAATAGAGACTCTTAAGGACATTGTCTCCATGGTGGACAATAAATTGCACGGTGTTGGTTATATTTAACCGTTATCCTAATAATTAAAAAAGAGTAGTAGAATTGACCGCTTAAGATTCAATAAAACTAAAATTCAAATCAATTAATTTAGAAAAACGAGTACCCGAAGAAAGCATATCAGAATCTTCTTTTTTATAATACCAGTTTATTGCTACATTTTGTTTTTTTGCAATATTTTCGAGTATCAATAATATTTTTGCAATTTGTTTGGCCGATGCAGTATTAAAATATTCCAAAGAAAAATTAAAAACCGTAATGTCTAATGGATCTAAAGCATATTGGTTAAGCCAGATTAAAACGGGTTCGTAAAAACCAATTGCATTTTCGGGAAGTGAACGTTCTGAAATTTGAAATACTTTATTTACTGAATCGAGAACTACTTTTGGTGTGTCCTCTTTAGATTCTATAATTAATGCATCTAACATATTATTCCGTAGTTATTACGGTTTGTAACGAAAAGAATGTGCACTCATCAGAAACGTCAGAAAAAGTATACGAAATAGGGTTTCCACTCTTAATACGTAAATCAATAATGCCTAAACCAGCTTTTTTAGAACTATCAATCTCAAAATCAAAAAGACATTTGTTAAAATAATTATCAAGTTCGTCCTGAGTTAAGGAATTTACTTTCTCTAATTTTTCTTTTAACTCATCCGACTTACTTTTATCCACGTAATTACCAGTAGTTATTGTGTAAAATCCTTTGTGCGAACCTAAAATAAAAATACCAGGGATTCCTAACATTTTCGATTCTGGAGCATAGCCATGTTTTACAATATTCTGAAGCATTTCTACTACTATATAAAAAACTTTCTTTTTATGGCTTATGGTTCCAGTCATCTGACCTTCCAAAGAACCCAGCAATACCATTAAACTTTCCTGATTAAATGGTCCGTTAGAAACCAGTAAAATATTTTCAGCGTTAAGGGTATTATGAATGCTTATAATATTGTTAAGACTTTCTTCTTTGTTTTCAAAATTTCCTTCTAAACCTTCCAATGATGGAATTGTGTGCAAGTAAAAAAATGAAGAATCATCTTTTACCGGCCTAAACTGGTATAGTAATTTGTTTCCTGATTTGCGGGCCATATCAATTAAACCCAAACCGGCTCCACCTTTTGCAGATAATGAACCATCTTCCAAAACCATTTTATAATAGCTTTTCAATTCTTCTTTTTCTAGACTATTAATGGTTTCAATAAGATTTTTAATATAATCAATATTGTCATTCATTACCATGTTTCCAGTGGTAATAAAATACTTATCCTCCTGTTTCTGAATTACAAACAACCCATTACTATCTGGCAAATCATTTTTTGCATCATCTTGATGGCGTGTAATATTTTGAAGGCATTCTACTAAAATACTATAAACACGTTTTTTAATTTTAGAGGAGTGTTCTTCTTTTTCGAGCTTGTTTTCTGTAAGGGAAAGAATATTATCGGTAATCTCCTGCGTGAATCTTCCGCGATATACATATCCCAGATTATCCTTCTGCATGGCTTTAAACAAAGTCAAAACAAAATTCAGAAAATCAGCGTTTCCAGTGTGCATAGTTAATTTTGAACCAATAAAAATACTACTTTAATACAATTCTGCAAAAAACTTATGACAATTGTGCAACTGTAATTTAATTACTTAATTCGTTATCATTTAATTTCTATATATTTAACCCTTAAAATTTTTATAAAAAAAAATAAAAAAAACTTTTGCCTATGTCGGCCTAAACTCCTAATTTTGAATTATGAAAAAAATTATAGTCTTTACAATCTTTATTTCGGTCATATTAATAAGCCTAAGTTCTTGTTCTGTAAGAAAATCTGGATCAATGCCAGAGTCGTCTAAAAAAGCAATGCCATCACCGGCTCCATCACCATCTGTAAAATCTGAAGTTTCGCCCGATAAAAGCGAGCCTGTGCCTGGTGCCGAAATATTAATTGAACAGGACAATAATAAGCCTCAGAAATAATTTTGTAATTTTTATCAAGTCACGCTCGCATTTTGAATTGGTCACCTCTCGTTGCCTCTAATTTCTTTTATTTTAGATTCTTAGGTTGTTGCAAAGAAAAACAATAAAATCTTGAAATACGTTTTGAAAGAGCGGTGCGAGGGCTGTCCGCGAACGGTGTGAACTGCAATTTCTATACAATAAACATTTGAAACAAGTTATTATTGTTTAAGGAAGTTCTGTTTGTTTTTGTAATAAAAGAAATTGAAGTTGGCGTTCGTGGTGGCCTTTTTGGTTCTTTTTGGCGGTATCAAAAAGAATAAGAAAATAACATTAATACAATTTTAAACTACAACTTAGGGTTACCTTTAGTGAAATCGTTTCGCTCAGTAGGGGCTTGTAAATTGATTTTATGGTAAATGTATTTCTCATCATGTTAGCTTGGATTAAAATTCAAAACAGTTTTTTATTCGTGTCGTAATGCGTTTATTGGATCTAAACGCGATGCTTTTATTGCTGGAATTAAACCAGATACAAGCCCAACAATAAAGCAAAGCACTACTCCAAAAAGTATCCAAATCCATGGAATTACAAATGGACCATCTGTTAAAAGTGAGATTAAATTTCCTGCAATAATTCCGAATATAATTCCAAATACTCCCCCTAATTGTCCAATAAAAATAGCTTCGAAAAGAAATTGCTGCTTAATTACCGACGAATTTGCTCCTAAGGCTTTTCTTGTTCCTATCTCTTTAGTTCTCTCGGTTACAGAAACTAGCATTATATTCATTAATCCAATTGATGCCCCTAATAAAGTAATTATACCTATTAAAGTAGCTGCAATTGTAACATAACTAATATTTTCCATTAGCATATTTGCCAGACTATCGCTTTTAGATATTTCAAAATTATTAGACTCATTTAGCTTTAATCTTCGCACCATTCTAAAAATTCCTTCGGCCTCGCTAATTGAAATATCTAGTAGTGCAGGTTTTAATGGTATTACATTTATAGTAAAACTTTGTGCTCCTTCGGCATAATTCTGGCGAGCATTCATAAGTGGAATAAAACAAATTTTATCGCCAGAGCCTCCCATGCTTGAACCTTTTGATTTTATTGTACCAACAACTTTATACCTGCTGCCACCAAGCATCATAAACCTGCCTATTGGATCTACCTTTTTTCCAAAAAGATTATTAACTAATTCTTGGCCAATAACAATAGAGTATGTTCCTTGCTGCACCTCAAGCGGAGAGAAATTTCTTCCTTTTTCAACTTCATAACCAGAAACAACAAAGTAATTTTCATCTATTCCAAAGACCGCAATATTTGGATTTGTCTTTTTTGATAAATATTTTGCAGTTGCAATACTTGAAGCTCTAGTAGAAATAGAAACTGTTGCAGGGAATTCATATCGGTGTTTGAAACTAATTGCTTCACGGTAATCAATATCCTTAAACTCTGTTCTGTCTTCACCAGGCTGATGACCCATCATTTTCCAACTTGTAATTCGGAATGTATTTGCCCCCAGACTGGTAAAATTTGAATTTAACGAACTTTTTATTGAATCGATGGCTGTTAAAATTCCTACCAGAGCCATAATTCCAAAAGCAATAATTAAAATTGTAAGAACAGTTCGTAATCTATTTGACTTTATACTATCAATAGCAATTCGAAAGTTTTCGCGATATAAAATATTTGCCTTTATTTTTGCCATATTGCATTACAAAGGTAAATAATGATTCAAGTATTTGTGTAAAATTTTAAAAACAGTTTCTAATAATTGAAAATCTTATCTGCTTTTATACGTGTAAATCTGCGTCTAATTTGTTTTGCTCGAATTTAATTTTGTGTATTTCCTTTTATCAATAAAATGCATTATTCCTAAATAAGGATGATGAAGCATCATTCTGGGACCAGAATATCTCATAATCTCTTTAACCTTATTTCGAATCTCTTGAGCATAGCAATGAATTGTACACATATTACATACAGGTTTTTTATAACCATAAACACACTTATCAATTTTATGTAAAGCATAGGTCAAAACAGGCTTACAATTTTCGCATAATGCATTATTAAAACCATGATGATGTTTACAATACATTTTTATCATCACCTCAATGGTTTCTTTTTCGCGCTTTAACCTGCCAATATCCTTTGTCATTATGTTGTAAAATTATAAAGAAAAAATTCCATTTCGCTTTCCTTTTCAAAACCTTTTCTCAACTTTGTAAAAAGTGTAAACCTTAATGAAATTAAAACATGAAAAAACATTCCGGCCTTTTTTTATTTGCAATAATTTGCCTTGTTGCAATCAGTTGCGATAATCAGCAAAAATCAAACAACTCCGAATCTATGAATAAAGAATACGACTCACTAGTAAAAGTATTTGAAGGGAAAATAATTCCTCTGTACAAAGAAATGGCATTAGCATATTGGGATGCTTCTATTACAGGCAAAGACGAAGATTATAAAAAATCAATGGATGCCGAAATTGCTGCAAATAATATAATGTCCGACACTTCACTTTTTGCATCATTCAAAAAAGTAAAAGAATCTGGATTAATTACCGATTCTATTAAAAAACGTGAGCTCGACATGATTTATAATGGCATGCTAACAAAGCAAATTGATGGCACCTTAATGAAACAAATGGTTGAACTTTCAAACCAGATTGAAAAGAAATTCTCAACTTTCCGTGCAGAGATTAATGGTAAAAAAGTTACAGATAATGAAATTGAAGAGATTCTTTCGGCCAGCACCGACAATAAAAAGCTTGAAAATGCATGGGTTTCTGTAAAAAAATTAGGGCCTGTAGTTGCCGACGATATTATTAAACTGGTAAAACTTCGCAATGAAGTTGCTAAATCATTAGGATTTAACAATTATCATGAAATGAAACTTACTCTTGATGATCAAAATCCGAAAGAAGTTGAACAACTATTTCTCGAATTAGATAATCTTACAAGCAAGTCATTTGCAACTCTTAAAGATGAAATTGACACTTATCTTGCAAACAGATTAAAAATTAAAAAAGAAGAATTAAGACCTTGGCATTATCAAAATCGTTTTTTTCAGGAAGCACCAAAAATTTACAATGTTGACTTAGATAGTTATTATAAAGATAAAGATATTGTTGCTTTTACAAAAGACTATTTTGGTGGAATTAACATGGACATAAGCGGTATAATTGAAAAATCTGATCTTTTTGAAAAAGAAGGAAAAATGCAACATGCATACTGTACCGATATCGACAACGAAGGTGACGTTCGTGTGCTTTGCAACGTAACATCAAATCAAAAATGGATGGGTACAATGCTTCATGAATATGGTCATGCTTCATACGATAAATATATTGACCCTAGTTTACCATTCTTTTTACGCGAACCTGCTCATACTTTTACGACAGAAGCTGTTGCAATGATAATGGGACGCCTTGCTTCAAATTCAAACTGGATGCAATCAATGCTTAAAATTGACGATAAAGAAAAACAAAAAATATCCGAAGAAAGTTTTAAAATGCTTCGTCTAGAACAGCTTGTTTTTAGCCGTTGGGCTCAGGTAATGTACAATTTTGAAAAAGGAATGTATGCAAATCCAGATCAGGATTTAAATAAACTATGGTGGGATTTGGTTGAAAAATATCAAATGATGAAACGTCCCGAAGGAAGAAATGAACCAGACTGGGCAACAAAAACACATATTGCAACTTCTCCATGTTATTATCACAACTATTTATTAGGTGAATTGTTAGCTTCTCAACTTAACAACTATATTGTTACTAACATTATAAAAGGAACTGATTTTAAGAATCCTTCATATGTTAACAATAAAGAAATTGGAAATTATTTTATCGAGAAAGTTTTTAAACCTGGCCGTAAATACTATTGGAATGATATGATAGAAAAAGCAACTGGCGAAAAACTTACTGCAAAATATTATGCAAAACAATTTGTAGATTAATAATCGAAAACTCATTAAATAAAAAACCCAAACAAATTTGTTTGGGTTTTTTATTATACGCTCGTCATTCTGAACCCTTCCTTCGTCAGGATAAACTCCGTGAAGTACTTTTTCACCGAAGGTAACTATTTTCTTGCGCAGCAAAATCTATTCTAGAATATGAAGGTCTGCAGTCTAAACTAGATTTCTCGCTTTGCTCGAAATGACAATTATGATTTTAGTTAATTTTTTACTCCAAACCATCCCTGTTCAAAACTGTAAAAAACAGATATCTTTCTGTTTGTCAACATACTACACAAAAACTTATTAACAAAGCCCTTAATTTTGTTGATAAACAAACAATAGTAAAACAAGTACAGTTGGCAATTTCCGATTATTTTTGTAGCCTTAAAAATCCATATAAAAATCAAAAGCATAAATGGCAAAAGTAATTGCATTAGCAAATCAAAAAGGCGGAGTTGGAAAAACAACTACGGCCATTAATCTCGCTGCAAGTCTGGCAATTTTAGAAAGCAGAATTCTAATTGTTGATGCCGATCCACAAGCAAACGCTACTTCGGGCACTGGTTTCGATGTAAAAAACATTAAAACAAGTATTTACGAATGCATTATCGATGATGTTCATCCAAAAAATATTATACTAGAAACAGAAATTAAAGGGTTGCATTTATTACCTTCTCATATTGATTTAGTTGGAGCAGAAATTGAAATGTTAAATCTGCCTAATCGAGAAAAAATGCTAAAAATGGTTCTTGAAAAAATAAGAAACGATTACGATTTTATTTTTATTGACTGCTCACCATCTTTAGGTTTAATTACAGTAAATGCCTTAACCGCAGCCGACTCTGTAATAATTCCTGTTCAATGCGAGTATTATGCTCTCGAAGGTCTTGGTAAACTGCTAAATACAATAAACATAATTAGAAGTCGTTTAAATCCGGAACTGGAAATAGAAGGATTTTTACCAACAATGTACGACTCACGATTAAATCTCTCTAACCAGGTTTACGAAGAAGTTAAAAAACATTTCCAATCTATGGTTTTCGATTCAATTATTCCAAGAAACGTAAAACTTGCCGAATCGCCGAGTTATGGAAAACCAGTTTTATTATACGATGCAAGTTCATCAGGAGCAGTAAGCTATTTAAATTTAGCCCGTGAACTACTTCAAAAAAACGAAATGACTAAAATTAAAAACTCAGAAAAAATTCTAGAATAAACATGAACGTTAAAAAAAGTGTTTTGGGGCGTGGTTTAGAAGCCCTTATTGAAGATGCCAACACACAACGTAAAGAATTCGACGGCATTAATAAAATTAAAATCGTTAACATTGAAAATAACCCTTTTCAGCCACGAACTCATTTTGACGAAGAATTGCTAAATGAACTTGCCGAATCGATTAAAGAATTAGGCATTATTCAACCAGTTACTGTTCGAAAAATTGCCGATAATAAATATCAACTAATTTCTGGTGAACGAAGACTTAGAGCTTCTAAAATTGCTGGTTTAGAAGAAATTCCCGCTTTTGTTCGTGAAGCCGATGATAATGGAATGTTAGAAATGGCTTTGGTTGAAAATATTCAACGCGAAGACCTCGATGCAATTGAAGTTGCAGTTAGTTATAATCGTTTAATTGATGAGTGTAAACTTACACAGGAAAAACTAAGCGAGCGTGTTGGCAAACAACGTTCAACCATAACAAATTACCTAAGATTATTAAAACTTCCTCCCGAAATACAATTAGGTTTACGTCAACGTAAAATTAGTATGGGGCATGCACGAGCTCTCATAAACGTTGAAGATAACGATACCCAAATAATGATATTTCATCAGATTTTAAGATACGATTTCTCTGTTCGCAAAGTAGAAGATGTTGTTCGCGAGTTATCTGCAGTAAGCGATAAACCAGCAACCCCAAGAACAAAATTAACAGCAGAACTTAAACAGCTACGCGAAAAAATAAGCAAACAACTTAAATGTAAAGTTGATGTTAAAAAATCTGCTGATGGTATCGGAAAAATTGTTTTATCATTTCAAAATGATAAAGAATTCAATAAATTAATAAATCACCTTACTAAAGAATGAAGTTATTAAAAAAATCTTCTTTTATTTATTTAAAGAACATTCCTTTAAGGGGGATGTTTTTTGTTTTAATATTAGCTTTATTTTTTCTGCCACAACTCTCTATTTCTCAAAACGTAACAAACAATACTGATTCTGTAAAAAAACATAGCCCTAAATTAGCCACATTGTTATCAACTGCTGTTCCGGGGTTAGGACAAGCTTATAACAAAAAATACTGGAAAATTCCAATTATTTATGCAGGTATGGGTTACTGTGTTTACATGACAAGAAGAGATAACAAATTATACAAAGATTTTAAAAAAACTTATCTCGATTTATATTATTCAAGTAATCAAGATAGCACTGTATACCTTTATGGCGTTGGTTATACTTTAAGCGGTTTAGAATCAGGAAAAAATTATTATCAGCGATACCGCGACCTTTTTGTAATATTTACTGCTGGTCTGTATTTAATGAATATTATTGACGCAAATGTTGATGCTCATTTATTTGATTTTGACATTAGCGATGATATAAGTATGAGAATAGCACCTTCAGCAATTGATGGAGGCATGGCAGGTCCTGTTGCTGGGTTTAAAATAAGTTTAAGATTGTAATTAAATAATAAAATTTATAACAAATGAAATATGTTCTCGGTTTAATTTCCTTATTTTTTTTGTTTTCATTTTCATCTGTAGCTCAAACTAATAATGAAGATACTACATTTATTAGCCCTGAAATAGATTTTCAGGATTTTTCACGAAACCTAGATAGCATGCTTACTTTATGGTATGTTCAGGGGTCGATTAACCCAACTGGAAACGGAAATAATTTTAGTTTAACAAATGACACAACAACATTTCCATTCTATTCTGATGAAATGTATGTAGACAGGCTTGCCAGAATGAACACATACTTTGAGATGACATATAACGACATCGTTAGAAAATATATTGAATTTTATTCTATAAAAAGAAGGCGACAGGTTGAGGTAATGTTAGGCCTTTCTGAATACTATTTTCCCATTTTTGAACAGGCTTTGGACAAACATGGACTTCCTTTAGAATTAAAATTTCTTCCTATTATAGAATCTGCATTAAATCCACGTGCTATTAGTCGTGCAGGCGCATCTGGGTTATGGCAGTTTATGTACACTACCGGTAAAATATATAAATTAAATGTAAGTTCGTTTATCGACGACCGTCAAGACCCGGTAAAAGCATCGGAAGCAGCAGCCAGATACCTTAAAGACTTATATGATATTTACCATGATTGGCAACTTGTTATTGCAGCCTACAATTGTGGTCCAGGAAATGTTAACAAAGCAATAAAAAGAACCGGAAAAACTACTTATTGGGGCATTTATGATCGCCTACCAAGAGAAACTCGAGGATATGTTCCTGCTTTTATTGCTGCAGCATTTACAATGACTAACTACAAAGAATTAAGACTTACTCCAAGAAAAATTGAAATGCCTACAGTAACTGATACAATTCATATTAATAAAGAACTACATTTTTTACAGGTTTCAGAAGTCCTTCAGATACCTATTGAAAAACTTCGTCAATTAAATCCTCAATATAAAAAAGACATACTACCTGCAAATTTTGAAACGTTAACTTTAGTTTTGCCAAGTGATTATATTACACAATTTATTACTTTAAAAGATTCCATTTTTAATTATAAAGACTCTGTTTTTTTTAGCTCTATCAGACCAAATCAATATGGAAACCCAAACAATAACAACAAAACTGTAAATTCCTCTGGCGACGTTAGATTAAGCTATACTGTAAAAAGCGGAGATAGCTTTGGAGTAATTGCAAATAAGTTTCAGGTTACAACCGCCGATATAAAATCATGGAATAACATTAAAAAGAATAAATTAATAGCAGGTCAAAAATTAAGCATATACGTGCCAGAGAGTAGTTCTGATAAATACAAGAAATACCTGAATGATAAAACCAAAACAGAAAATAAGACACAACCCGTAACAAATAACAATAACGCAAATGTAGCTAAGGGCGATTATATTTATTATACCGTAAAATCGGGCGATAATTTTTACACTATCTCAAAAAAATACACGGGAGTCACAGGCGAAGACATTATGAAACTCAATGGAATTACAAATGCCAGAAGTTTAAAAATCGGGCAAAAATTAAAAATAAAGAAAAAAGAATAAATTAATCGAAAGCTCTTTTTAAGGTATGAAACCACTAAAATCGCTTCTGTTTCTAATTGTAGTATTTGGAATTTTAACGCTAATTGCATGGGCTACTCCAAAAGGTGGAATAAAATTATTTAACGATTTAAAAATAAAATTCCCAACCCTTTCAAGCATTTTTAACGATAGCACAATAAAATACGCCGACATCTCATCTATTATTAAAAAAACCGAATTAAAATCAGACAGTCTGCAATTAAATGACTCGTTGTTAACTATCGATTCTCTTAATGTTGATAGTTTAGTTACTGTTATTCAACAATTGGAGTTTCCAGATAGCGGGAGAACTGCATTATTGCCTTTTTTCAAAAACGTACAACGTAATGAAGGTTTAATAAGAGTTTTGCATTATGGAGATAGTCAGATAGAAGGAGATCGCATTACGAGCTTTATTCGCAATCGTTTTCAGGGAAGATTTGGGGGCAGTGGTGCTGGTATGGTTCCAATTGTTGAAGTGAATAATTTAAGCGGAGCCATATCATTGGACAATACCGGAGAATGGAAACGCTACACATTGTTTGGAAAAATAGACAAAACAATAAAACATAAAAAATATGGTGTAATGTTAAGCTTTAGCAGATTTGCACCAGTATATAACGATTCTATATCTAACGACACTATTATTTACGAAGCTTCTGTAAAAATACAAAAAGCTAGCGCAGCCTACGGAAACTGCTATAATTTTAGCGAAATTAAACTACTTTACGGAAATAACAAAAAGCCAGTAATGGCAGAACTATATGATGGCGATAAACTTTTAGGTTTTGAAACGTTGTTGGGAGGGCAGGATTTTAATATTGCAACATGGAAATTAACTTCTGTTCCTAAAGAACTTACTTTAAAGTTTTCGGGAAAAGACAGTCCCGATATTTATGGGATTGCTTTTGACAGCAACAAAGGACTCGCCTTTGACAATATACCATTACGTGGTAGTTCAGGCACCGACTTCTCTCGCGGAGACTTAAGTCTATTAAAGAAAATGTATGAACAACTTAATGTAAAACTTCTTATTTTTGAATTTGGCGTAAACGTTGTTCCAAATGTCCAGGAAGATTATACTTTCTACGAAAACTGGATTTACGGTCAGCTTTCTACTTTAAAAAGAATTCATCCGGATATGGGGATAATTGTTATAGGGATTTCTGATATGTCGCAAAAAACTGAAAATGGCTATGAGTCATATCCAAATATCGAAAAAATAAGAAATGCTCAGAAAAAAGCTGCATTCCGTGCTAATTGTGCTTTCTGGGATTTTTACCAAGCTATGGGAGGAAAAAACTCAATGCCAAGCTGGGTAAATGCCGACCCGCCAATGGCTGCAAAAGATTATACACATTTAAGTCCAAGAGGCGCAAAAATTACAGCCGAAATGCTTTATAATGCTCTTGTTTCGGAATATAATCTTTATAAAACTACTCACACAGAAACAGCAAATAACAAAGCACAAACTATAAAAGCCAAAAACAAATAACAAATATCAAAACACAAATATCAAATATTATTTCCCTGTATTTGAGGAAGCTAAGCTGTAAAAGTTATAAATATTCAAGCTTTTTCAACCTTAGACTTTCAAACTTCCTGCCGGTAGGCATGGCTTTTTATTTACGTTTTTTTACTTTCAACTTAATACTTTTATCTTTCAACTTTCCTTGTTTTTCTCAAGCATCAATTTTCAACCTACCAGAATATCCTTTTATTAAATACGACTTAGATCGCATCATATTTTCGCAAGATAGCAGCAGTTACGATGGTTTATATGCTAAAATGAGCACGCTTGTTTCAAAAGGACAAGGTCAGATTAACATAGTGCACATTGGCGACTCTCATATTCAGGCCGATTATTTCTCTGGTAGAATGAGAGAGCGGTTACAAACATTCTTTCTTGGTGGTAAGGGCTCTCGTGGTTTTATTTTCCCCTTTAAATTAATTCGTTCAAATAATGCTTTTAATTTTGCAGTAAACTCAACAGGAGCATGGACAGGTTGTCGAAATATTGAAAGAAATAAATCGTGCACACTTGGTTTAGCGGGCGCATCGGCAACAACAACAGATAGTATTTCATCATTCTCAATTCGTTTAAGAAAACAAGATTATCCTTCTTATGATTTTAACAGAGTTAAAGTTTTTCATAACATGGATTCTACAAGTTTTGATATAGAGACAGAAAACTATATTCTTAAACAAGAATTTGTTGACAGCGACTCGCTTGGCTACACTCTTTTCGTAATGAAAAATTATTACGACTCATTAACTTTTTATATTACAAAAACTGATACCATACAAAAATCATTTACACTTTTCGGTATTAATCTTGAAAATGAAGATCCTGGAATCATTTATCATTCAATTGGTGTAAACGGTGCTGAGGTTGAATCGTTTTTGCGCTGCTCCATTTTATCTTACCAACTTGCAAAACTCAAACCCGATTGGGTTATTGTATCGCTTGGAACTAATGATTGCTACTCAACAAAGTGCAATATGCCAGCACTTGAAAGAAATCTTTTAGAGCTTATTAAATTAATTAGAATAGCACAACCTGATGTTCCCATTCTTTTTACAACACCTGCTGATAACTATCGCAAACGCCGTTACCATAACCCCGATTGCGCTGTTGCGTCTGATGTTATAATAAAAGTAGCTAAAGAAAATAATTGCGCCTCATGGAACCTATATGAAATTATGGGTGGATATGGAAGTATGGGAAGCTGGTTAAAATCCGGTTTAGCAGCTCGCGATAAACTTCATTTTGATAAACCTGGCTATTATCTTCAGGGCGACTTATTATTTAATGCCTTTATTAAAGCTTACGATAACTACATTGATAAAAATACCGTCTTTTAATGGAATGGATTAAAGAAATATTTTTGTATAATCCTGATAAACCAATGATCTTTTCCTCGTTGTTTTTCTGGGGATTTTTTGCTGTTACTCTTCTTGGTTATTCTATATTTTACAAAAAACATTGGTTACGAAATGCATATTTATTTGTATTAAGTTTATTTTTCTATTACAAATCAGGTGGATATTTTTTCTCGTTACTAATATTTACTACAGTTGTCGATTACTCGGTAGGGCTTGCTTTGGGGGCAATAAAAAAACAGAATAAAAGAAAACTACTAATACTGGTAAGTGTTTTTGCTAATCTTTTAGTTCTTGCATATTTTAAATATTCATACTTTTTTATTGATATAACAAATAACCTGTTAGGAACAGATTTTAAAGTTGTAAATTTATTAGCAGATTGGACAAATAGCCTATCGGGTTCTCATTTTGATGTAAGCTCAATTATTCTACCTGTTGGAATATCATTCTATACTTTCCAATCAATGAGCTATACCATTGATGTTTATCGCAATAAAATAGCACCAGTTAAAAACATTATCGATTTTGGATTTTTTGTAACATTTTTCCCGCAATTAGTTGCCGGTCCTATTGTACGAGCAACAGAATTTATCCCTCAGCTTTATCAGGATTATAAACTTACAAAAAACGAATTTGGTTATGCACTTTTTCTCATCCTAAACGGATTGATGAAAAAAATGATCATTAGCGATTATATTTCAATGAATTTTGTTGATCGTGTTTTTGATAATCCAATGACGTATACCGGATTCGAAAACCTTATGGGTATTTATGGATACGCGCTTCAAATTTATTGTGATTTTAGCGGATATACAGATATTGCAATTGGTGTTGGTTTATTGTTAGGATTTAAACTTCCTATAAATTTTAACTCGCCTTACAAAGCAGCAAATATTACTGATTTCTGGCGACGCTGGCATATTTCACTATCAACATGGTTACGCGATTACCTATACATTTCTCTTGGCGGAAACCGCTGCAGTAAATTCCGCAGATATTTAAACCTTTTAATTACTATGGTTCTTGGCGGTTTATGGCATGGTGCAAGTTTCCGTTTTATAATATGGGGAGCAATACATGGAGTAGCTTTAGCCGGACATAAATTGTGGATGGAATTATTCCCGAATATTAAATCGGGCAATTTCTTTTTAAAATTGTTAGGAGTTTTTGTAACATTTAACCTTGTAAGTTTTGCGTGGATATTCTTCCGTGCACCTGATATGAAATCTGTAGGCGAAATGTTAAGCCAGATTGGTACTTCGTTTGGTTTTGCATTAATTCCCGATATTTTAATTTCTTACTGGATAGTATTTGCAATAATTATTGTTGGGTTTGCCATACACTGGCTACCTTCAAATTTTAAAGAGTTTTACCGCGGTGCGTTTATTAAAACTCCTATATGGTTAAAAGTAATCATTACCGTACTTGTTGTTATCATTATCTTTCAAGCCAAATCAAGCAACGTACAACCATTTATTTATTTTCAGTTTTAATGAGCCACACAGAGTCTCCTGAAAGGGACTCTGTGCATTTCTATATTCTTTCGCCATTGCATAAGTTATCTCCTGCAATCAGTTATTTCCAGCCTTCATCGCTATTGCTTCTCAGAGTCCTTTTTTAAGTATTCGCGAGTTTTTCTGCATTCTGTTAAAAGAGACTCTGAGGAAAATAGAGATCAAGCAACGTACAACCATTTATATCTTTTCAATTTTAATGAGTTAAATGCTTTGTTGTTGTAAAAAAATAATTTATATTTGAGTTTAACTACTTATTTAGAATATTAAACAATTAGTCTACCTTAAAACAAATGACAAAACTTATGTTTGATCTATTAACTAAATTATATAAAAACTTATTTATATCAAGCATTAATATGCTTATTCTGTGTGTTTTAATACTAAATATAAGTTCCTGCAAAAAAGATAAAAAGGCAGAAACAAAAGTTTTTTCTGTATTATCCCAAAGTAGTTCTGACACACTAATGCAATGTCACAGATATGATATTAGATGGGAAGGCGGAATAGAAGGAGATGTTTGTATTAATTTATTAAAAAACGGTGTAGTTCAGCAAGTAATAACAAGTAGCACAAAGAATGATGGTATATTTAGCTGGTATGTTCAAAAAATACCTGCTTTAATTGGAAATAATTGTTTTAAAATTCAGGTTGTTAGCTTAAGTGATAATTCTGTAACAGGACAAAGCAATGCGAATTTCACAATTATAAATGATAATACATCATACGCAAAACGAATAGAATTAATAAGCCCAAATGGTGGTGAAGTATGGGGTAGTGGGTTACCTCACTCTATTATATTTGAAAAAAACTTCACAGAAAACGTGAATATTTATATGTATATTGGAAACAGTTCATATGGACAATTAAACAACAATCCTGGTGATACCATTATTGTTTACTGTGCAAATTGGCCTACCAATACAAATTATAAAATTAAAGTAGCAAGCGTACTCGATCCAAATGTTTGTGATTTTAGTGATGACTATTTTGAACTAAGTGGAGGGGGAAAGTAGAAATAGATGACGGATCAATTCGCCAGCGAACGCCATGACGAGCTAATTAATTTCTTCCTCTTAATATAGTAATAAAAACACCATCAAAGTTAGCGTCTGGTGCTGGTGCTGGCGATAAGATTATTTTACCGTATGGGTCAATTAAAAAATATGATGGAAAGGCTTTAACATTATACATGTTTTTTAAT
>CAILUD010000071.1 GCA_903837285.1 uncultured Bacteroidota bacterium
ACCAAGTTCGGAAATTTGTCGCGTTTGCAGCCTATCTTCAATTATATCTGAGATATAAAATAATCCAACTACATAAATTCCATGAGCAAACATTTGCACCATAACACCTTGTAACGAATTAAATGTTCCTGCAAAAATTCCAGCACCTATTAATCCAACATGAGCAATTGATGAATAAGCAATCATTCGCTTTAAGTCTTTTTGCTTGAAAGCTAGGAATGAAGCATAAACTACTCCAATTAAAGAAAGAATAATAATTGGATTTTGCCATTTTGCCAGTGCTAATGGAGCGATTGGTAACAACCATTTTATTGCACCAAACACACCCATTTTTAACATTATACCTGAAAGCAACATTGTGCCTTGAGTTGGAGCAGTTGTATATGTATCTGGTTGCCATGTGTGAAAAGGAAACAATGGCATTTTAATGGCAAAAGCAAGAAATAAAAATAGAAATATCCAATTCTGATCGTAACTTGAAATTGTAAGCTTATGAAATTCTTTTAATTCAAATGAATTACTCGATGTTAGATAAAACAAATAAATAAAAGCAACCAACATAAACAGACTACCAACAAGGGTATAAATAAAGAATTTTAAGGTAATAGCTTGTCTTCTTTCCCCTCCCCACAAAAGCACAATAAAATAAATAGGAATAAGAGCCAACTCCCAAAAAACATAAAACAATATAGCATTCTGTGAAACAAAAACTCCGATTAACGAAGCCTGCATAAGCAAAATTAAAGAATAAAAAATGTTTGCACGTTCTTGATTTCTACCAAATCCAGAAAGTATTATTAATGGCAATAAAATATTGGTAAGTAAAACCATAAATAAGCCTATACCATCCAATGCAACATGAAAATTAATACCAAGAGAAGGAATCCAAGAAATATTTTCTTTGAAGTTACAAGGACAAACTCGTCCATAAATATAATATGTGTATAATGTTAATAATAATTGCCCTACGGAAATCAAAAGAGCAATTGGTCGAACAATCTTTTGGTTCTTAAAGAAAAGAACTGCAAGACTTCCAATCAAAGGAATTAATATGAGTATTAATGTATACATTTTATTTTAACCATATTATACCAGCAATCATTGATATCATTGCTATTATCATTACAAACATATAAAAGCCAATATTTCCGTTTTGTATTAAACGTGCCTTATTTCCAACAAAAACAACTATTGATCCTATTCCATTTATTATGGAATCAATTATATTAGTTTCAATAAATGAAGTAAATTTTTCTGCAAACCATTGATATGGCTTAATAATAAAGAAATTATAAATCTCGTCGAAATAAAATTTACGATAAATAAATTTTGAAATAATTCCTCTATTTGTAGAATCTGAAACTGGCAACACAGATTTTTTTACAAAAATATACCAGGAAACAAAAATTGTAACAATTATCAAAAGAAGAACTCCTAAAGCAAGTAAAATTTCATTTAAATGATTCGGTATTTCAAAATTATAATCATTAAAAAAAGTTATAGAAGGCTTTAAGAAAGTTGCAAAATTTTCAGTTCCTCCAAACATAACAGGAATATTTAAAAACCCACCAGCAAACGCCAAAATAGCAAGAATAATAAGCGGAATGGTCATTATTTTAGGTGACTCATGAATCTTTCCAAAAGTTTTTGAATCGCCTCTATATGATCCATAGAAAACCAAAAATAATAATCGGAACATATAAAAACTTGTCAGCATTGAGGTAATAACAGTCAATCCCCAAACTATTGGACTTGAATGAAATGCTGCTGCTAAAATCTCATCTTTTGAAAAGAATCCTGAAAATGGCGGTATTCCCGAAATTGCAAGTACTGCAATAAAAAATGTGATAAATGTTATTGGCATACTTTTTCTGATGCCTCCCATTAAACGGATATCCTGCTGTCCTTGCAATGAATGAATTATACTTCCTGCACCAAGAAAAAGTAATGCTTTAAAAAATGCATGCGTTGTTACATGAAACAATGATGAAGAAAATGCTCCAAGTCCCAATGCTATAAACATTATTCCAAGTTGACTTACTGTTGAATATGCTAATACTTTTTTAATATCATTTTGCAATACTGCAATTATTGCAGCAACTAAAGCGGTTGTAACACCAACAACTAGTATTACATCCATAGTAATTGGTGCCAGAACAAATAACGAACTACTACGAACAACAAGATAAATACCTGCAGTTACCATAGTAGCAGCATGAATTAAAGCAGAAACGGGAGTTGGTCCTGCCATTGCATCTGGGAGCCATGTAAACAAAGGTATTTTAGCACTTTTACCAATTGCACCAACAAATAACATTAAAGTTATAAAAGTGATTATGGCCTCTCCACTAATAAAATGTGAACTCTGTGAAAATACAGTATTAAAATCTAATGAATGAAATGTTGTAAATATTGCAATTAAACCAATAATGAAACCTAAATCACCAATGCGATTCATAATAAAAGCTTTGCGGGCAGCATTATTAAAAGCGTTCTTTTTGTACCAGAATCCAATTAGCAAGTAAGAACATAAACCTACCCCCTCCCATCCAACAAACATTAATAAATAATTAGAACTCATAACAAGCAGCAACATCGAGAAGACAAAAAGATTGAGCTGCGAAAAATATGTATTTACTCTTTCATCATGATGCATATAACCCATAGAGAATAGGTGAATTAAGAATCCTACTCCTGTTATTATCATCATCATTGTTACTGAAAGTGGATCAATTAAAAATCCAAATGAAATTGAAAGTTTTCCTGAATTTATCCAATTAAATAAGTCAACTGAAATAGCTGAATTTGTAATCTGTTTTAACTGAAAAAATAATGTTGCAGAATAGATAAATGATGCCAGAACCATTAGACTAGCAATAATACCAGAAGTTTTTCCTGTAAGTTTCTTGCTGAAAATGCCGGTAATGACAAATCCTAACAAAGGGAACAATAATATGAGCCAGGAATTCTGAAACATGCTCAGTCTTTTAATTTATTTAATAAGTTAATATCTATTGAATCCACATTTCTTTTCATCATTACCAGTATCGACAATCCCACCGCCACTTCTGCTGCAGCCACTACCATTATAAAAAATACAAATACCTGCCCTGATGGATCAGACCGATACGATGAAAATGCGGCTAAAAGTAAGTTTACAGAATTTAGCATCATTTCAATACACATAAGAATTACAATAGTATTTCTTCTAAAAAGAACACCTATAACTCCAATAGAGAATAATGCCAGACAAAGGAACAGATAATGTTCGAGCGGTATAATTCTTATGGCTGATGTTATATTTTCCATTATCTTATTTTTTATCTTTCTTTCCAAGCATTACTGCACCTATCATTGCTGAAAGGAACAAAACAGATGATGCTTCAAAAGGAATCATATAATCAGTATAAAGTACTTTACCTAAATTTGCAACTAAACCAATATTTGCATCAAATTCCTTTGCAACAATCATTTCATTTACCCCTTTAGCTGCGGCTATTAAAACAAGAAATAACATTCCACCAGAAATTACAGCCATAAATTTTGTAAGTACTGATTTATGCGGTTCGTTGGTTTTATTCAGATTCAAAAGCATAATTACAAAAAGAAACACAACCATTATAGCACCAGTGTATACAATAATATGAACCACTGCTAAAAACTGTGCATTTAATAAAATATAATGTCCTGCAATTGAAAGAAAGCAAACAATAAGATATATTACGCTATTAATAGGGCTTTTTGACAAGACCACCATCAGTGCGCTTAATAAAGCAATTCCAGATAATAAGTAAAATAGAAATGCCATCTTATTTGTTATGAGTAAATTTTTTATTCTTTTTAAATTCTAACACTTCTGGTGTCTGACGTTTTGAAACATCAATACGTTTATCTTTTTCTACAGGCTCAACTAATAGATCTTTGCCATAAACAAAATTTTTTCTTTTGTATTCACTCTCAACTAATCTATCGGTTAAGAAAATAGCTTCTTTTGGACAAGCCTCCTCGCAATCGCCACAGAAAATACAACGCAACATATTTATTTCATAAATAGTGGCATATTTTTCTTCACGATACAAATGTTCTTCACCTGGTTTTCTTTCGGCAGCAACCATAGTAATAGCTTCAGCAGGACATGATAAAGCACATAACCCGCATGCAGTACAGCGCTCACGACCTTCATCATCTCTTTTTAAAACATGCATTCCACGATAAACATCAGATCTTTTTCTTGTTTGTTCAGGTACATTTATAGTTACTTTTTTTCCGAAAAAATGTTTAATTGTAATGAACATTCCTCCAATAATTGCAGGCAAATAAATGCTCTCCCAAAAAGATAACTTTTTGTTAGAAACAACTTTCGATCTGCCTGTTAATTTTTCCATATATAATGTTACCTACAAATATTCGTTTAATAAAATTATTAATGCTGTAATAAACATATTTAAAATTCCCAATGGCAATAACCTTTTCCAGCCTAAATTCATTAACTGATCAAAGCGGAAACGTGGTAATGTCCATCTAACCCACATAAATAAAAATATAAAAAAGAATATTTTTAAAAAGAAAAATGCTGATCCAATCAATGTCATAACATTGGGCGATAAATCAAGATGATGAATAAATGGCATCTGATATCCGCCAAAATACAATGTTGAAATTACTGCTGCCGAAATAAACATATTTATGTATTCTGCAAAAAGATAAAAGCCTAGCTTCATACTGCTATATTCAGTGTGATAACCACCAATTAACTCTGTTTCACATTCGGGTAAATCAAAAGGTGAACGATTACATTCTGCAAAAGCACAAATTAAAAATATTATAAAACCTAAAGGATGATAAAAAATATTCCAATGCCAACCTTGCTGTTGATTTACAATTTCGCTTAGACTAAGTGTGCCAGTTGTTAACACAAGAGTAATTATGGATAATCCCATTGCTAATTCATAGCTTATCATTTGCGAGGCAGCACGAATGGCACCAAGTAATGAGTATTTATTATTTGAAGCCCATCCACCTATCATTATACCATAAACACCAATGGAAACCATTGCAAATATGTAAAGTATTCCAATATTTAAATCGGTAATCTGGAGAGAGTATATTTTATTGTTAATTGTTAAATTTCCACCCCACGGAATTATTGCTCCCGTTAAACATGCGGTAGTCATTGCAATACTTGGACCCATAATAAAAAGAACACGATTAGCGGTCATTGGAATAATTTCCTCTTTCATGAACATTTTTAAGCCATCTGCAAGAGGTTGTAGCAATCCCATTGGACCTGCTCTGCTTGGTCCACGCCTATCCTGAATATATGCAGCAACTTTCCTTTCTGCCCATGTTGCATACATTGCTACAAGTAACGTAATAACAAATATTACGAATAGCAGTATGGTTTTGAACAAAATGG
>CAILUD010000072.1 GCA_903837285.1 uncultured Bacteroidota bacterium
AGAACAAGAAGCATTACGTTTAATTGAAGTTACAAAGCAAAAAGAAGAGCAACTAAAACAAGCAGAAATTGAAAAAAACATAGCTATTCAAAAAGCTGAGGGAGAAGCTAAAGCACTTCAGATTAAAGGAACTTCAATTGCTCAGAATCCTAAAATTATTGACCTTGAATGGATAAATAAATGGAATGGGCAATTACCTGTTTATATGATGGGAAGCGGTCAGGGGGTTATGTTAAATTTGCCGAATAAATAATATTTAATAAAAAAAGTTGTAGAATTTATTCTACAGCTTTTTCTCTTGCAGCAATTTCATCAACTATTTTTTGTTGATTTTCTATTTCTTTTTCTTTATCAGCCTGATCGGTTTTATTCTTTTCGATACTTTTTTCTGCATCAGAAATTTTTGCTTTAAAATCTTCAATCTGCTTTTCCAATCTATCTTTATCTCTTATTAAGTCCTCTTTCTCTTTGGTAAAGCCTAGCAATATTTTTTCTGCAGCTTTTTGTTTTTCCTTTATTGCATCAAGGGTAGATTGAACTGCAAATTCTTTCACTATTTTCTCCATAATTTTAAATTTTGAAGAATGTTCTGAGGAAGACAAATACGCTCCACCTAAATCAACTGCAACAACAATTTCAAATTCATCATCGCCAGCTTTACGAACAAAAGAATAAACGTCGACAGTGTTTGGTGACAAATCTTTAATTGTAGCATCGTCTGCAAATATTTCTTTTTTCATTGCAACTTTTGCATTATAATCTTTCATTAATTTCTTCCACGACTTTTCAATTTCATCAATGGAAGATTCATAGATTGTGGCGACTAATGCACTGTTTGACCCACTACCAATACTTTCACGCTCTTCGTGTACTTTTATTTTTCGTTGACCAAATGTTACAGAAGTAACAAATAACAATAATACTAATGTTAAAATTCTCATATTTCTTTTTTTGTTTCGTTTGTAAAATTTTTAACTGCTCCACCTGTTAAAATAAACTTCATTGCTTCGGAAGACTGAATATCTAAGGGAGTTACAAATTCAGACGGAACAATGAACATTTCGCCAGAAAAGGCATATGAATGAGGGAAATATACAGCAACTTTTGTTCCTTCAACTTTTAATTCTGATAAATCTTTTTGTGTAAGAAATCCTATTTTTTCCAGATTACTAACATTATTTATTTTTACAAGAACTGGTTCAGTAAATTTTTTCTCTTTACCAACAAAAGCTGCAAAAAAATCTTTTAATGGCACATAAATTTCCTTTATTATTGGGAGTTTTGTTATAAACCTATTTAACATTTCCATCATTGGACGTGCAAATACAGTTCCCCCAATAAAACCTAATATTGTTACTGCTGTTATAGTAATTACTATTCCCAAACCAGGAATTGCTGGTTTAAAAAGTCCGGCAAACCAACTATCTACAAAAATAAAAAGTCGATATAATACATACAACGTTACGCCAATTGGAGCAGTATAAAATAAACCTTGTATAAAATAGAATAAAATCTTTTTCATCTCAATCAAACTTATGTTCTTTACGTACTTTTAAAGGCAAACTTTTAACTATAATATCATAAGAATGATCAATTAATTCGAAAATTAATTTCTCTGGCAAATTTCCATTTAACAACAAAGTATTCCAATGAGTTTTGTTCATGTGATAACCGGGAGTAATTTCTGAATATTGTTCACGTAAATCAATTGCTCTTTCTGGATCGCATTTTAAGTTTAATCCAAAATTACCACTTAAGCTCATTAATGCAAATATTTTACCTGCTACCTTAAAAACAAGGGTATCATTATCAAATGGCAAACTTTCATTAACCACTCTTTTGCTTAAGCAATATTCACGAATTGATTCTAAATTAACCATAATGTTTAATCTGTAAATATAACCCCAAATTGATTAAAGTCAGAATAAAAAGTATTTAATATTTTTAATTAGTTAATTTATAGCCTTTTTCGACACCTTTTTTTAATGCTGGCACTCCTTTTTCTATCCAGTTTGGAGCAGGAGCATTTTTAAGAAAATGATCAAAAAACTGCTGCATTCTAATTGTCAGATCAACCATATTTGGCCGCTTAGAAAGATTATGCTCATCTCCATTGTAGTTTAAAAGCCAAACAGGCTTTCCTAATCTTCTAAGTGCTGTAAAATACTCTATTCCCTGATGCCATGGAACAGCCCCATCTCCATCATTTGACATTATCAGTAATGGTGTTTTTACATTTGGTGCAGCAAAAAGTGGCGAATTTTCAATATATAAACCTAAGCTATCCCATAATGTAACCCCTATTCTACTTTGTCCATCTTCATATTGCGACATTCTGCTTTGTCCCGACTCCCAACGAATTCCACCATACGCACTTGTCATGTTACTTACAGGTGCACCAGCCATTGCAGCAGCAAACATAGAATCGGTTTTGGTTACAAGATAAGCAATCTGGTATCCACCCCAGCTTTGGCCCTGCAAACCTATGTGTTTAGAGTCAACCCATGAATTTTTACATATTTCTTTAATGCCTGAAATAATGCAATTATATGCATCTTTTCCGGGATGTCCGATTCCATATTTAACATCAGGCACAAATATTAAATAACCATTACTTGTATAATAAGTAAAATTAATTACAGACCGGCTCGGACGAGGTGTTGTGTGCCTATATAATTCATTGGAGTTGCGCTCATAAAAATATGAAATCATTGGATATTTTTTTGAAGGATCAAAATTTTCTGGCTTATATAACAACCCTTCCAATTCTTTACCATCATAGGCTTTCCACTTCACTAATTCTGCACTTCCCCACAAATACTGATTTTGCTGAGGATTTGCGTTTGATATCACAATTGGATTTTTAAAGTTTTCTTTAGAATAGTGAATATCGGGATAAATATTATAAGTGTTTTCTGTCCATAATAAAGCTCGACTATTTTTAGCCTTTACACTATACGAAACATTCGCTTGCTTATCTATCAGGGGTTGAATTATATTCTTTTTTAAGTTTAAGTAACAATATCCCTCACCTTTATTTACTTCATTAAATGCATGTAAAAATAAGGGCTCATTTTTATCTATATAATTTTTTTCGGGATCCACTTTTTGGTACCTGTATGACATTTTATTATCTCTGCCATTTGTCAATTTTACAGGTATATTTTTACCAGTGGGATCAAACCTCCAGATATCATATCGATCAAAAACCAGAAAAAACTCATCATTATTAGTCCAGCCAGCATTACCCCAGGCAGCAGGAGGAGTAGGTTGATTTTCGAATTCGTTATAAAATGGAACTTTTAATTCTTTTGTTAAACAAAATGACTTATCAGAATTTACAGGCTTAACATACCAAGCGCTATCTTTATAATCGAACCAGTATAAATATTTTTCGTAAGGAGAAAGAAAAACATTATACTTTATTTTCTTAACAATTTCTTTTCTTTGTCCGGTTTCCAAATTTATGATAGAATAATCGTGATAAGATGGAAAATCCCAAGATTCAGATTTTTCATAATCAGTATTAGAAGAGGCTAAAACATAATTTCCATTTCCTTTAAAAGGCAATGAAACCTGATCGAAAACGGTATCTGCAAGTTGTATTATGTTATGATTTTCAAGTTGAAATACTGCAGTAAAATTTTTCTTCTTATCTTTTTCCAAATCTTTTAGCTGCACAGATTGTAATTGTCCGTCATTCCAGTTCCAAATATCAACCGAATACCTTTCATCATCTAACAATGTATCTTTAGGCAGATTGACAGGTCTTTTTGCGGTTCCAAAATATAACTTTGTACCATCAGACGAAAACCATTGTGTTGCAAATTCAGAAGGTGTCCAACCTTTAGGTATATTCACAGAATTTGTATCACAAATCACATCAGATTTTTTTGTCTTCTCAGTCCAAAGATGCAATGCAAAAGTTTTATTTTCGCATGTGTCTTTTGTTGCCAGAAATGCTACAGCATCACCTATTTCGCTACAACTAATATTTTTTACTATACCAGGTGAATTATATATTAAAAAATCTTGCTTTTTTTGAGTATTAAAAACAAAAACCTTAGCTGTATCAACAGTGTCTTTATTTGTTTGAACAAAAGATATTATTTGTCCTTTTTTTGCAATTGCATATTCTGTTATTCGGGGGAACGAAAGAGTATCAAGATTTGCAGTATTTAATAAAATTAGTCGTGTTCCTGGTTCTTTCTTTTCTTTTGGTTTCTTTGTTTTAGTCTCTGTTTTTTTCTCATTCTTTTTTAAAGTATCATTAACTGAAGCAGTATCTTTTTTTGCTTTTCTAATTTCCTTTTCTAAATATACTGCAAGCCACATTGGGTTTTCTTTTGGAACAGAAAAAGATTTAATTCTCTCGTATTTTAAAACAGTATCTTTTTGTATAAAATATATTCCCAAAGAGTCTTTTGGCATATCTTCCTTTTTCTTCTTATCCTTTTTGGCTTTCCTTATTATTGCTTCTGGTGTTTTAATACGATAAATAATAAAATCAGATAATGGTGATAGAATTGCTTTAAAACCACGAGGAAAAGAATCTAGTTTATTTGTTGTTGCATTCCATAAATAAAGCCACCCATCACCTTTTTGCGGATTAATTTCATAGCTTACCCATTTGCCATCGTCACTTATTATTTCATTTGTTACAGCCTTCCAGCTGTCATAAACAGAATGATCAAGTGGGTTTTTTATAATCTGAGAAAATCCAATAATAGAGCAACTAAAAATAATAATAACTGTAAATATTGTTCTCATAAAAAAATTTTTATACAAATCCACAATCCCCATCTCCATCCTGTAACATTGTTTCTGTAATTTTTAGATTAAATCCTTTTGACTGAAGATATTTGCGGGTAATTTCTTTTGAATTTAAAAAAGAGATTTTTTTCTTATAATTGTTTTTTATTGCACTTTGATACGTTGTTAATATCTCCGCATTATTTTCACACATTAAGTTATTTATCGTTTCAACTACAACTTCTTCATGACCAGGCTTAACATATAAATATGGAGTCTTCATGTGTTTATCACGAATAGTTACTATTAAAAATGCAACTATTTCAGCACTTTGTTTAATTACTATTGAAATTGTTTTAAAAGACCTTGCTTCCGAACTAAAATGATACCTTGTACTTTCTTTAGAAGGAACTGAAGTTTCTTTAATCCATGGAAAATTCAGAAACCATTCCATTTCTTTTACAGATCTATGCATTAGCTGACTTTGCAAAAATGTTTCACAAAAATCAAAACAAGTATTGTCAGGAAATATAGGAAATTCTACAGTATATCCGGATGAAAACTTATTTTCTTTATTTAAAAACAAATCATGAAATAAATTTATAACAACATCGTGCAGACTAAGCAATGGCAGTAAAAAAGATGCTTTAGGGAATCTTGAAGGGATTACCTTATGCACACATGAACGCCTATAAATCCTGACTCCTGATTTTATTACAAGCTCATCAAATTTTCCAAGTTTATTGTATAATGTTTCGGCAATAGGGGTGAACTCCGTAGCAAGAATTTTATTGTTATATAATTCAATGGACAACTCTGTCATTTTTTTTGCAATACCTTTTCCACGTGCATTTGGGTGAATCCATATGCAACTCATCCATGCCATTCTTTCGGGAATATTATTTACAAATACAAGGTCGGGAATAACTCCTAAATAACCTATCAATTCTATTTCATAAACAAGAATTAACAATATGTCGTCATCTTGTACCCTTGGATTATTTATGTGTGATATTGCACGGTGAAAAGAAATGGGAACATTAGGCATTACTTTATATTCATCAGAATGAATAAAACCTTTTAATTGCTGCCTATTTAATCTTACAATTTCCATTATCTTTTTATGGAATTTTTTCCAAAAACTGATTTTGCCAGAAAGTAAAGATACTCAGTTTTTATAATATTTTTTCCTGATACACCAATACCTTCCATTGGAATTCTCTGAATATGCCTGTTATACTGCTCATTTTTTAACCCTGCACCACCAAAGGTAAAATCAGCTAATGGCCTATTTTCATTAAAACACTCATCAAAAAAATTTATAGAAACACCTGAATCTGTAAAAGGAAAAGCAAAAAGTGAAAGTGGTTGATTAAATTTATTTTTGACTGTTTCAACCGATATTTGAGTTTGTTTTATTTGTTCGTCAATACTGATTTCGGAATATTTTGGATGATCAATACTATGAGCACCAAACAAAAATCCTTTTTTCGACAATTCATTAATGTGCTCAGTGCTTAAATAAGGTTTTTTTGTTTCTAAAAACTCTTTAAAGCTATAATCACAGATTTTAGCAGCCTTATCAAGCAAATCCTTGTTAGTATATTTAATAGAAAGTAAGGCTTCAAAAACATCTTTTTTAACTATTCCGTTATCAGCAAAAAACACATTGATTAACCTTATAGTTTCGGGATTCTCCTTTAAATGGTTTATTAATAAACTTGCTTTATAACGATAAAACAAATCTTTGTTATCAATAAAAGCTGTATTTAAAAAGATTAGTGCTGGTATTCCCTTTTCTAATAGTAAAGGTGCTTCATGATGATAAAAACCCGAAAGACCATCATCAAAAGAAAGCAAAAAAGAAGGTTTCTGAGGTTGCTGCTTATCTTTATAAATCTGAAAAGCTTTTTGTGGTTCTATAGAATTAAACTGTTTAGAAAGATAATCTAAATCTGACTTAAATTCTTTAGGCGTTCTTGTTTTATAAAGAGATTCAATATGCAAAAGCGGTTCGAAAGCAACTGAATGATAAAAAGGGAAAATAAGTTTTTTGCCAGATATATTCTGATAAATCGAACTAGTTAGTACATTCGAAAATGGTGAAAGTGTATTAAAAACTGATTTTTTCAAAATAAACCGTTAATATTAAAATACAAAATTAACAATCTCTTTGAAAGTTTTATTATTTCAATATCTATTCCTGCACAGAGTCCCATTCTGGAGACTCTTTGGGACTCAAAAAACATGAAGTTTTAATATTTCACTAATTTCCCAAACATTGTTTTATTTCCAGTGGTGTTAACAATATAAATACCTTTTGGAAATTCCGTTAAATCAACTTCAACAATTTTAGTATTTACACTTTGTTTTTTTACTATTTCACCCAAATAATTAGATATTTCAATTTCACTAATTTTATCGTCCCCAACATTTATATTGAAAATCCCATTAGAAGGATTTGGGAATATTTGAATATTATTGTTATTTGTTATAGAAATACTCAATGGTCTTATCATTGGAGTTCCGGTAATACAATTTCCTTTTTTAATATAAACAAAATCTGTACTTTGAGACCATGGCTGAGGATTGTCAGGATAATTATTTGCGGCAAATGAAGCCACCCCAACACCTTCTATATAATAATACGTAGGAATACCACCAGGAAATTCAGGGAACAGAAAACAATTATTACCATTATTTTCCATTAAACCTATATCAGTTCTATACTCTTCGGTAATTCGATTGCAAGTTGTATCATATGTCTGAAAATAAACTCCTCCAAAATTACTTATTGAATCACCTGATGGCGCAAGTGGTAAAACATTATGCCCAAACATATAATTTGACACATATTTATTTAAATCAGTATAAACAGCTACCGATGTATCTTCAACAACAGGAGAAACATAGCTAATACCATTATTATAGCTACTTGACCAGGTTGTAGTATGAACAAAATAAGTAACAGTGTCAGTTGTTACAGAATAATTCTTTGTAAGAATTTCTATCATGGTATAATTGCCAGAAGGATATAATGGCCCTGGACCACCTGGCATCATACTGCTAGCTATATGAAACTCATCTCCAACTTCATAATTATAAACATCAAATAATTTTAACATATGATAATCGGTACTTATGCTATCAATTGCAACAAGATTATACATTGAAAGATTACCTATCGATAAACCTTTCCAATTAAAAGTATTTACAAAACCATGATTTTTACTTAGTGAGATTATTTTATTATCAAAAACGCTTCCTGTTGAAGCTAATCTTATTACTATCACAGAATCAAGTTGACCAAATAAATTAATGACTGTCTTATTTTCAATTGTAGCAGTTACTGCTCCATAAAAAGTCCAACTAGAGCCTATTACATCTTTGGTATGAATAATTATAGAGTCTGTATAAGTTGCACTATACTGATTTTTAGAATATATAATATATATTCCATTATTCTTTTTTACAATTTTATCTCCAAACCACGAAAAAGGAGTGCAAAATGTTGTCATCCAAGAAAATTCCGAAAAACTAGTATAATTCCAGATAATAGAATCATTACCTTCGGCAGTAATACTGTCCATTTTGGTACAAGCCATTTTCTGATTACCATCATAGTAAT
The DNA here is from genome assembly GCA_903837285.1 of uncultured Bacteroidota bacterium. Taxonomy (GTDB): domain Bacteria; phylum Bacteroidota; class Bacteroidia; order Bacteroidales; family GWA2-32-17; genus GWA2-32-17. The sequence continues at coordinate 8,381 of CAILUD010000072.1, forward strand.
AAGATAAACTATGTCTATTGATTGGCTCGTATTGGGAGAAACCTCTAACTGAAGAAATTAAAATAACAAGTAAGATAAAGTATTTCATAAAACTGTAGTTTTAACAAATATACAAATATTCTAAACAAATTCGTTTTATACTGATTATATTTTTGTTATGGTTTACTTAAGTGAAAATCTTTTTTGGAGATACCTAAACAAATTCATCACTTAGCCTGCCTTCCTTCGACTACGCTCAGGATGACGGCCGGTAGGTAAAAAACAACTAATTATTATAACATCCCAGCTACAACGTTATCTATTGGTAAAGTTATTTCTTCAACATTTATTTCATTAATGGAAACCCATCTGAATGATTGTGAACCTTCGATTTCATTTTCAAAATCGAATGGTTTATTGGAAATTTTAAATTTAGGATTTTCTTTCAATTTAGCTTTATAATAAACCGAAACAACTTGCACATCATTTTTAAATAATCCCTGCTGAAAAAACTCGGTAGTATAAAAATGTTGTAAAATTTCAATGTCTTGTCCTAGCTCCTCTATTGCTTCGCGATGAAGGCAGTCAACAATCCCTTCACCTAACTCAACACCACCTCCAGGAAATTTAGTAATTCGCATTCCAAACACAAATTCATCACTTAGCAAAACTTCATTATTTTCGTTTATAATTATTGCATATGCTCTTATTGTGAATTTTGTTGGCTTATCCATTTTTTGAAATTATAACATTTGTCCACCGGGGCGGATTATAAAATAGTCTCATTTTTTTATTCATCTCCCAACCCTCTTCAAAAAAGAGGGACAATTGGTTAGTCGATTTTATTATTATTTTTGGTATTATTTTACATTCTCAATATGGTCAATAATTTCTGAAATTTGTGCTGGTTCAAACCACTTATAATCGTTGTTGCGATTAAACCATGAAATCTGTCGGCGGGCATAACGACGGGTATTCCGTTTAATTAATTCAGTTGCAATTTCGTGTGTGTGAATTCCTTCGAAATATTCAAAAAGTTCTTTATAGCCTACAGTTTTTAATGCATTACAAGAACGAAATTCATATAATTCGCGAGCTTCATTTTCTAATCCTTTTTCCATCATCAGATCAACACGTTTATTAATTCTTTCGTGTAATTGTGCCCTATCAATATTTAGAGCTATTCGCACGATATTAAAATCACGTATTCTTTTTGTTTTTTGTAAAAATTGAGAATAGGGTTTTCCAGTTAAAAGACACATTTCGAGTGCGCGAAAAACCCGATTTGTATTTTTTAAGTCAACGTTGTTATATGAATCGGGATCAAGGTTTTTAAGTTCTAATCTTAAGCTCTCAATTCCTTCGGTTTCCATTCTTTCTGTAAGTTGTTGCCTAAGCTCAGGATCAAAATCAGGCATATCGTCAATACCATTGCAAACAGCATCGATATACAGGCCAGATCCACCAGTCATTATAACAACTTTATTCTTCTCAAAAAGAATTGGGAGCAATGTGATAACATCTTGCTCGAAACGACTTACATTATAATATTCGGTAACAGTTTTAAAGCCAACAAAATGGTGTTTTACTGCTTCTAATTGTTTTTTATCAGGAGGCGCTGAACCTATTTTAAGTTCTTTATAAAACTGACGAGAATCGGCCGAAATTATTTCACAATTAAAATATTGAGCCAAAGAGATAGCTGTATCAGTTTTTCCAACAGCCGTAGGCCCGGCAAGAACAACTAACAATGGGGTATTTATTATCACTAAAGAAAAATTTCAACTTAAAGAAAACTGACTAATCCTCGTCAGGATCACCATCATCTTCCTCTTGCACCATATCTTTATCCACTTCATCATCTTCTTCTTCAGCTTCTCCAGCAAGCATTGAATCATCTTCAAACTCAAACTGAATATCTTTTTCGAAGGACTCGCTTGCAAAATCTTCCTCTAACTCATCGTCGATAATTGGCGCTACTTTTTTTGAACTAAAAACATTAATATCGTCATCATCATCTTCGAATAAACTTGATTTTTGGGTTATTTTTTTTCCAAATTGAGGTGGAATTTCTCCTCCAAAATCGATACAAATCGGATAATACTTATTTGATGTTTCTTGTTTGGTTTCCATTAACTCAATAAAAAACGTTCTGTTATTTATAAAATCAAATAAATAAATTAGTTTTTGATGAGCATCTTTCATAAAAGTAGATAAAACAGCTTTATCCATAGCAATAATTTTTTCGCCATCTTTTCCGTTGGCTTCGATAAGGGCTATTTCCTGTTTTTGCTGCCAATTATGATTTGCAATAAAGAAAGTAGCAAGAAGACTACTGTCATATTCCAGTTCTTCCTGAATAAAATCATGTAAATCGTAAAAGGTTTGATCGGACATTATTTCTATATCCATAAAGAACTTTGGATCTTCTTCAGACAAAACCTTGAATTTGTAAATCATATTTTATAAAAATTAAAGCTTTAATAAAAATTTCATTGTATCAACATTATCTGCGTAATTCCAAAGATTTGGGCTTTGCGATTTACCAAAAGACACCGTATTTTCAAAATTATTATTCTTAGCCACAATGCATTGAATTTCGTTAATGTTTTCATTTATTTCGGCGGCTAATTTAGTAATTACTGAATAATACTCATAAAAAATTACAGAAAGTGGCGAATAAATTTGACGATCGTTTTTTAACAGCATAAAACCGTTATCAAAAAACTCTATTCTATTCATCTGATAAACGGATTTATGATAGTCGTAATTGTTTGCGTATTTGTTATGTTGATAAAGATAATTCCAATGATCCATAGCTAAAAAGAAATCATCAAAATTATAATTTTCGGGGACATAAATTTTTGACACATTTCTGCAGCCCATACCAAAATATTGAAAAATATCATCAGAAAGATTTACTAAATCTTCTTTTGATTCATCACCGGAAAGAACAGCAATTGAATTTCTGTTTTTTCTAATTATACAGGGATATTTTCCAAAATAATATTCAAAATATCTTGCAGAATTATTACTACCGGTAGCAATTATTGCATCAAAATTAGTTAGTTGATTTTCAGAAAAAGATATTGATGAACTGAAGTTAGGTTCAATATCGCAAAGAATAGAAGAAATTAATTTTAAAAGTTGATCATCTTTTGAAGAAAGTTTTCCAATAAAATTATTTCCCGAAATTAACACAGAAACAAAATCATGCATTCCAACCAAAGGAATATTACCTGCTAAAATAACTCCAACATTTACGGCTTTTTTATTTTCAATAAATAACTCTTTATATGGGTCAAGCCAATTATTAATATTATTAACATTTAGCAACTTCGACCACGATTTTAAAGCAAGCGTAACATTTTCGGCAGTAAACCACTGGTTATATATTTTCTGACTGACAATTATTTTTTCAATTTCTGGTTTCCATTTTTCTAATAAAGGATAATTTATTTCGCTGGAAATAAAGTAATCTCTTAGTAATTTACCAAGATTTGCAAAAGCCTCTATTCTTTTTTCCAGTTTCATTTTAATTTTTTGTTGACGCGGATTAACACGGATTAGACTGATTAATAAAAAACATTAGTAATAATCAAAGGTATCCCAAGGCATGGATCCAGATGCCGTTCCCAAGGCTAAACCAAAAAACAATACTATTATTAATAAATATACAATAAACATTGCAGAAAGCGACAAGCCAATTATTGAACAAATTCTACCGGCTTTCATGTTTTTATAAGAACCCTTTGAATATAATTCTGGATTTGCATTATATCGCTTTTTTGCTTTTCCAGATAGTACAAGTGAAATTATACCGAGAATAATACCAGGTATACCATAACACCAACATAAAGCAATTGAAACTATACCCATAACTAAAATACCTGCCGAATTTGGCAAATTCTTTTCTGTTAAGAGTTCGGAATTATTAGACTGTAACGGTTGAGTGATATTAATTTCTTGGTCGGACATAAATATTAAACGGTTGAATTAACAAGCTTTACAACGAAAGCAATAATAATTAACAATACCGTAAATATAAATGAAATTTTTAAAATCAATGCCCCGTTTTTATACCTATAAATAAGGTGTAAAACCAAAAACACTAATGTAAATATCAAAGGAAGTAAAGCTGGATACAGTAATATACTTTCAAGAATATTTCCTTTTAATAATTCTATAAATGATCGTTGCATTCCACAACCTGGGCATTCAATTCCAAAAATTCTTTTATAAAAACATGTTCCCAAGTGACTTTCAAGCCAATTAATGAAATCATTATAAAAAGAGATATACACTTAAAATTCAGTATTTTTTTGCAAACTTAGTTTCTTTTTATTGATGATTTTGTCCGATAATGAAAATTTTTTATACTTTTGCAGTCCAAAATGGTCTCTTGGCCGAGCGGCTAGGCACCGGTCTGCAAAACCGTCTACTCCGGTTCGAATCCGGAAGAGACCTCGATAACCCTCTGATTTTCAGGGGGTTATTTGTTTAATCATACCCAAATCATACCTTTTTATTGAAAAATTATCACTTTTTTTTAGTTAAGGTATTCTAAGAAAAATCATATTTACAAGGTCATATAAATATCATTAAGCTCTTCCTGTTCAATTCCAAGATACAAGCGGGTTGTAGCTGACGAAGTATGATTAAAAAGCTTGCTTAGCATTATTAAAGCCCTTTCGCTTTGATTATCGTTATTCCAAACTCTTCTGCCAAATGTTTTTCTAAGACTGTGGCTACTTATATTTTTATTTTTAGCTCCATATAATTGTTGAAGCAATCGGTTTACCTGACGAATTGAAAATCTTTCTTTCTTTTGTGAAATAAATAAGTACTCGTTGTTATTAACTTTACCTAACATTTCAATATAGCTTATGTATGCCGCTTTAATGGTATCGTTAATCTTAATCGTTCTTGGTTTGCTTGTTTTCTTTTCGATTACTTGAAATGATTCACCAATCATATCTTCATGTTTCAATTCTAATAAATCCGATATGCGAAGCCCTACGTTAATACCTAGTATGGTAAGGAAGGCTATTTTGAAGTTTTTCTTATCTTTTAATAATTTCATTGATTTATTAAGAGTTGAATCAAAATCCATGTAAGATGCTGTTGTGATGGAATTTTTTAATGACATAAGATTTAAGTTTTAATTTTAGGTAAATATACTATTTTTTTCGACCACTTCCAAATTGTTACGCTTAATAGTGGACATTATTTGAAAATAATTTTATACACCAAACATTATTCGGCTGTATATCTGTCATTTACCCATTTCGAAAATGTCTTCTAATAGAGATAGTGGACATTCTGTTGAAATCAGCCAAAATAATTTTATTGATTTTGCAAGTCCTCATTGAAGCATTTACATACCGCAATGCTCATATATGGTGAAATATTTATCAATTATTAAAAATTGAAATATTTATTATAAAAGCTAGGATTATGGAAATAAAAGAAATTGATGATAAAATCATGATTAAACAGACTGAGTTAAATTTAGAAAAAAATCCTGAAAAGAAAAGACGTTTGTATAATGAACTTAATATTCTAAGGTTTAGAAAGGATATTGAAGTAATAAAGCAGCAAATAAATAAGCTAGTAGTTAGTAAATAAGTTTATTAATGCACTTATGATATTTTTAGCACTCGTTGTTATGGCTATCTGAATGAGTCCATTACTACATTACAAATTATTTATTTGTGATTTTATATGAAAGGATACGAGGTTTACAAAGGGGAAGGGTTGAAAACAGGGGGTGGGCGTTAACTATAGCGACATATATGCCTGTTTGTGTGACTATTAACAGGAACGGAGTTTTCAAAAATGTGAGTTATTTGAACAAAACACTTCATTAACTAGCTCAATAATAGTCATATCAAATGCTTTTGCTAATAGTGTACACCAAAATAAAGTTGGACTAATTTCCCCACGTTCAATTCTAGAGATATTTTGAAAATTATTTCCTATTTTTTCAGCTAAATCAGCTTGTGTCCAACCATTTTCGATTCGCTTTTTCTTTACAAAATCGCCCAACATCCTATTGAATTCGGCTTTTTCCATATAAAAGCCAAGCTCAGAAATTATTTTTTTAAGCAGCTAACCGCATATGGTTATTGTTTTGTATTTTTACAAAATAAATCACGTTATTTAATTAAACCCTTTACAAACAGTTACAAAATAAAATGAAAAATTTATTATTCACTACAATCATTGTGATTGCTATATCTAATAGCATTTTGCGAGGGCAAAACTGCAATTTAATTAACTCTGCAACATTTACAGTACCAAATGATTCAACAGAAATATTTACTGGTCATTTTGTTAATGTATATGATACTTTAGTTTTAAACCCGATGCCATTAGTTAACCAGCAATGGCATTACTTTGCAATAACAAGCGATGCTTCAAAGCATGCAAAAATATACGAAAATGGTCAACTAGTGTTTGAAGGTAATTATGCAAGTCTTTCTTATTCATGGAATAGATTAGACCTAGGAGCTACATTTTACACAACTTATATGGAATGGTTTAACGGTTGGGTTGATGAGATTAAAATATCAAATACTGTTCTTACCACACAAACTATTTTAAATAATTACACAGCAAATATACCGTTTACATCAGATGCGAACACTATTGGATTATGGCATTTTGACCAAAGCACAGGCACTGTTATAAATAGCACGACAGGTACTACTGGCTCAATTACAAACGCTCAGTGGGATGCAAGTGGCAAGTTTGGTAGTTGTTTATACTATAACGGAACAAATGCAAGAGCAACGATTCCAATGGCAATACCAACAAGCAATATGACTTTTGAGTTTTGGATTAAACCTAATACTATAAAATCTTGTTGGCCTATAAGTTTTTATGGTGCTAATACATCTGGATTTTCTATTGAGGCAGACACATTACCTTCAAATTATACTTGGTCAACTGGAGCAACAGGAAATTCTATAACTGTTAATCCCCAAGCTCTTCCTTATATCTGGGTTACAAATGGCCAATGTACTGATACAATTTTTTTCAGTTCGCAATCAGCAACTGTTTACGATACGGTAACCACTTATATTTCAGTAACTGACACTTTGATTATTAATGCTAATGTTGGTATAAGTCCCCTAATTAATATAAACAGTATTAAAATCTTCCCAAATCCAGCTAATGACCATATAACAATTAATTTTGGAAACTACTCTTCAATGAGTGGTTACACATTAAAAATTGCCAATTCATTAGGAACACAAGTTTATACAACTCCGATTAATCAACAATCGTCATATATTGATTTGAACAATTTTGGTGGAATGGGAACTTATTTTGTTACCTTAATTGATTCACAAAGTAATATTGTTGTTATTAGAAAAATAATACTTCAATAGATAAATCTCTTCTCATTTTAAAGCCTGAAAATTTCAGGCTTTTTTATTGAATATTTGTTAATTCTCCTTGAGCTTTAATTTCTTTTTTTAAATAATCCAATAATTTCCATTTTTCATAGATACAATCAACATCCGTATTACAAATTATTAGTTGCTTTGAGGCTCGAATAATCATCTTTTCGTGATTATGGGTTAAGTTGGTAATAAAATGAATGTGGTTTAATAAACCTCTTTCACCTTGCTCAATAAAGTAATGTAATCGTATATCTGCCTTTATTTTTTTTAAATCATTGTAAACCTGATAAACTACTGCTACTAAAGCCTCATAGTCATAATTGCCATATGGTGATATTGTAACTAGTGTATTAAAGTTATTTGATTTTTCATATTTAGTAAGTTGGATTCTATCAAATTCAAACAAAATAGTCCAATGTATATTCCATGACTTTCCCTTTTTAAATAATAGCTTCCTTTTATTCTTATATTTAACTTTAACATAAAGCATTCTGTATTTTAATGCTCTAATTTTTAAATCAACTATAGTTACTAATTCATTTAGGTTGTAATATTCCTTTTTTATAGTACTTATCATATTATCTCTTTTATTAAACTATAATATTATTTTGAATTAAACACAGCATGACCAAGTGCACTTTAATAAATATACTAAGGGATAACTAAAAGGAAA
>CAILUD010000073.1 GCA_903837285.1 uncultured Bacteroidota bacterium
AGATACGTTCCGTAAACGCGGATTAAACGGATTTTTGAAAATGAATTTATTTCCATCTATTAAAAAATCCTTTATTATCTGCGTCTCCCGGAGGGATCAGCGTTATCCGCGTTCCAGAAATAGTATTTATATTTATTAATGCTTTATTCTAAAATTCCGCTATGCAATTATGAGTAGCAGCTATTGCTAACTTTGACAAAGTTCCTGTTGTTTACATCCTGTATTAATTATCAATTTATTGAATTTTGTAAGAAAACTTTGTCAAAGTTCAATAAACTATTTTGATAATCAAAAAAAATTCAAAACCCTTATACTAATCTAATTTTCAGCTATCAAAAAATCCGTTTTTATCTGCGTCTCCCGGAGGGATCAGCGTTATCCGTGTTCCAGAAATAGTATTTATAATGATTAATGCTTTATTCCAATACTCCGCTATGCAATTATAAGTAGCAGCTATTAACTTTGACAAAGTTGCTAATTACATGTAAGAAAACGTTGTCAAAGGTCAACGAACTATTTTGATTATCAGAAAAGCTAATTTTTAGAGGTTCCGATAATTTATTCTTAGTACTTATAGAGTATAAATATGCCCATTATTTTGCTTTATAATCTTTTTGTTACCAATAACCCAAAAAAGAGAGCAATAGAATGAGACATATAGGTAAAACAAATATAGACAAATAAGAAAGACTTATCTGAATTACTGTTGATCATACCAGACGACCCTATAATTTTTTTTCCCATCCAACATTGCACACATTGGTAAATCAAACCAGTTGATATGCAACCAAAACAAACAAAAGAAAATAAAATCCAACCCAACAGAAAAATAAATTGAATGATCTAATAATACCAAATTAAAAGTTATATTTGCAAAAAAAAATTTGAATGATAAAAAAAGGAACAGCATTATTTTTCATCCTTCTTGCCAATATTATTTTATTGGCACATGCTGTTGTTCCTCACCACCATCATAAAAGCGAAGCTTGTATTGTTAATTCAAATTGTAAATCTTACAGCAATGTACATATACATTCAGCAATAGAAAGCAAGCACGAACATGATGATGATAATGATAAGGAATACTGTATTTTAAAAGAAGTAGTTGTACTTCCTACCAATCGTATTATTAAAGAGTATAAAAGTTTATTAGGTTCAGACAATAATCTTAAATTAGATGGACTTCAAGCCATTTTGCCAAATTATAAATTAGTACTGATAATAAAAAAATTATCATCTAATACACATACACCATTAATACCTTCCAGTTACGTACATTACGTAAATATTTCCCTTGGTTTGCGGGCACCACCTGCAGTTTAATTTTTTATAATTTCAACATTGCATATTTACGGTATTAACTTATCGTTCAATAATTTATATGCATTAGTACAAAGATTTTTAAATTTAAACAATGTTTTCAATGAAAAATAAAATAATTTTAATTGCAATATTTACTATGGTTTTAGCAAGTTGCAATAAAAACAATAAAGAAATAAAAGATAGTCATGCCGATGAAGATGTTAAAGTTAAAATTACAGCATATAGTTCAGATTTCGAACTTTTTGCAGAAGCTGATCCTTTTGTTGTTGGTGATAGTTCTAACGTATTGTCGCATTTTTCGCATTTGCCTTCTTTCAAAGCTCTTGATAGCGGAAGTGTAACTATTCGTTTGATTGTTGGCTCAAAAGAAGTAAGCCAAACTATTGAAAAGCCTACACGTAAAGGTATATTCAGTTTCAATCTGAAATCAGAAGTTGCAGGCTCAGGAAAGATAATTTTCGACATAAAAACATCAAATGGTTCTTTTCAACTTATCACACCAGAAATAACTGTATTTTCAGACAAGAACAAAGCCATTGAAGCAGCAGAAAAACAGACTCCTTCGAGAACAAACACTATTGTATTTACAAAAGAACAGGCATGGAAAATTGAATACGCAACAGAGTATCCGACAATTGAACCCTTTGGGCAAGTAATAAAGACTTCTGCACAAGTTCAATCAGCACAGGGTGATGAAGTAATTGTTTCAGCCAAAACAAATGGAATAATAATATTTATAAGTGACAATATTTTAGAAGGTAAAAATATCAATAACAATCAAGCATTATTCTCAATATCAAGTAGTGCAATGGCAGAAAACAACTCCACTGTTCGCTATGTGGAAGCACAAAATAATTATGAGTTAACCAAGTCGGATTATGAAAGAAAAAAAGAATTAGCAAAAGACAAAATTGTATCTGAAAAAGACTTATTAAGTGCCATGAATTCTTATGAAAATGCTAAAACTATTTATGTAAATTTAAGTAAAAATTTTAGTGCAAAAGGACAATCAGTTTCAAGTACGATGGATGGATACATTAAACAATTATTTGTAAAGAATGGGCAATATATTGAGGCAGGTCAACCTATTATAAGCATTTCTCAAAACAAAAC
>CAILUD010000074.1 GCA_903837285.1 uncultured Bacteroidota bacterium
AAATGTAAATCATGCTCCAAAAAGAAAAGAGATACTTAGCTTGGAAGAAAAAAAGCTTGCTCTTAAGAATGCACTCAGATATTTTCCCGAATCCCAGCATAAAATTCTAGCTCCTGAATTTCTTTATGAATTAAATACTTACGGACGAATTTATATGCATCGTTTTCGTCCCGATTATAAAATTTATGCCAGAAGTATTACCGAATTTCCTCATAAATCGGTTCAGGCAGCAGCAATTATGTTAATGCTAAGTAATAATTTAGATCATGCAGTTGCTCAGCATCCTCATGAATTAATTACTTATGGCGGAAATGGTGCTGTTTTTCAAAATTGGGCTCAGTATCTTTTAACAATGAAGTATTTGAGCGAAATGACAGATGAACAAACTTTGGTTATGTATTCAGGTCATCCAATGGGGCTTTTTCCTTCTCATAAAGAGGCACCTCGAGTAGTTGTTACAAATGGAATGGTTATTCCAAATTATTCTGGAAAAGATCATTACGAAAAATTTAATGCTTTGGGAGTTTCTCAATATGGACAAATGACTGCCGGTTCGTTTATGTATATCGGACCACAAGGAATTGTTCATGGAACTACTATAACAATACTAAATGCCGGCAGATTAATTTCAAAAAGTAATGATTCGCTTGCAGGCAAATTATTTGTTTCCAGCGGATTGGGCGGAATGTCAGGTGCTCAGCCAAAAGCAGCAGTTATTGCTGGTGCAATAGGTGTTATTGCAGAAATTAATCCAAAAGCTACACATACTCGTCACTCACAAGGTTGGGTTGATGAGGTTTATTCTGATTTGGATAAACTTGCTGAAAGGGTTAAAAATGCAAAAGCAAATAAAGAATCAGTTTCTATTGCATATCAGGGAAATGTAGTTGATTTGTGGGAAAAATTTGTAAAAGAAAATATTCATGTTGAAATGGGAAGCGACCAGACTTCGCTTCATAATCCTTTTGCAGGTGGTTATTATCCAGCCGGATTATCCTTAGAAGAATCAAATGAAATGATGGCAAAAGAGCCAGAAAAATTTAAAGAAAAAGTATACGAATCGCTTCGCAGACAAGTAACTGCAATAAACACTTTGACTTCTCGAGGAATGTACTTTTTCGATTACGGAAATGCATTTTTATTGGAAGCTAGTCGTGCGGGAGCAGATATGATGAAAGCAGATGGAAACTTTAAATATCCTTCATATGTTCAGGATATTATGGGACCAATGTGTTTCGATTATGGATTTGGACCATTCCGTTGGGTTTGTACATCATCAAAACCAGAAGATTTAGATTTTACCGATCAGCTTGCTGCAAATGTTTTAGAGAAATTAAGTCAAGATGCACCAAAGGAAATTAAACAACAAATGATTGATAATGTAAAATGGATTAACGAAGCAAAGAAAAATAAACTAGTTGTTGGCTCGCAAGCCAGAATACTTTATGCAGATGCAGAAGGAAGAATAGAAATTGCAAAGGCATTTAACAAAGCAGTAAAAGATGGAAAAATTTCGGCACCAGTTGTTTTAGGCCGCGATCATCATGATGTTTCGGGAACTGATTCACCATTCCGTGAAACTTCAAATATATACGATGGGTCGCAGTTTACAGCAGATATGGCGATTCAAAATGTAATTGGTGATTCTTTCCGTGGAGCTACCTGGGTTTCAATTCATAATGGTGGTGGTGTTGGTTGGGGCGAAGTAATAAATGGTGGTTTTGGAATGGTACTCGATGGCAGTGCAGAAGCAGATGTTCGCTTACAAAGAATGTTGTTTTGGGATGTAAATAATGGTATTTCAAGACGTAGCTGGGCTAGAAATGATGAAGCTATTTTTGCAATAAAACGTGCTATGGAAAAGGAACCAAGTTTAAAAGTTACTATTCCAAATATTGCTGATGATAAATTAATTAACTCGTTGTTTTAACAAATTACCATGAAAAATTTCACACTTATTCTTTTTATAACAAGTATTTCATTTGCTTGCTCAAATAATTCCACCGAAAAAGGTTCCGATAAAGCATTAATTGGTCAATATGTCCATTTTACAGGTAATACTCAGGGAACTACATTTAGCATAAAATATAAAATAGTTACAGACAGTATTCAATTATCAGAGATCACAGCATTATTTGATAATATTAATAATTCAATGTCAGAATATGTTGATAGTTCAATTATTTCCAGAATAAACAATAACGACCCAAATGTAAAAACCGATAATTTATTTAATGCAGTATATAATGCAAGTGTAAAAGTATATCAGAAAACTGATGGTTATTTTGATATTACAGTTGCACCTTTGGTTAAAGCATGGGGCTTTTTACCGTCTGCAAAAGTTAAATTAGATCAGACAAAGGTTGATAGCATGAAGCAATTTGTTGGAATGAATAAGATAAAATTAGAAAATAATCAGATTGTTAAAGAAGATCCAAGAATACAGCTTGATCTTAATTCAATTGCTCAGGGCTTTACAGTTGATTATGTTTCTTTGTATCTTGAAACAAATAAAATAACTGATTATATGGTTGAAATAGGCGGCGAGGTTCGCACTAAAGGACTAAACGATAAAGGTGAAGTATGGAAAGTTGGTATTGATAATCCGGAAGCAACTGAAGAGAACCCGTTACAAACGATTATTGCTATTTCTAGAAAATCAGTTACAACAAGTGGTAGTTATAGAAAATTCTTTGAAGAAGATGGAATAAAATATTCACATACAATTAATCCGAAAACGGGATATCCTACTCATCACAATTTGTTAAGTGTTACAATTATTGCTGATAATGGAACGATTGCCGATGGTTTTGATACACCTATAATGGTAATGGGTTTTGAAAAAGGAAAAGAATTTGTAGAAACACATAAGTTTTTAGAAGCATATTTTATTTATTCTGACGATAAAGGGGTACTTAAAACATGGCAATCTAATGGAATGACAAAATATATTTTGCCACCAAATTAATTTAACGCGTGTTCGATATAATTTGTCATTCTGAATGAAACGAAGTGTAATGAAGAATCTATTCTAGACTATAGATACTTCGTTGCTCTCAGGATGACATTGAGGTGTTTTGTATTATATTGATAATTGGATTATTGCACTTATATCAAACTCGCTTTAAATTAAATGTTTTTCTGCATGATATGACGACCGAACCAGGCTTCCACATTCCGCAATTTTAAATCCCTTTTGTAAAGCGGTATATTTTAAAGCGGCAAATTCTTCTTCGGAATAATATTTTTCAACTTTTACATTATTTGAAGTTGGTTGCAAATACTGACCAATAGTAATTATCTTACATCCCACATTTAGTAAGTCATTCATGGTATTATGAATTTCTTCAACATTTTCTCCTAAACCAAGCATAATACCACTTTTTACAGTAGCATTGTTTTCAGATAAATATTTTAATACATCAAGGCTTCTTTGGTATTTGGCCTGAACTCTTATTTGTTTTGTAAGCCTTTCAACAGTTTCAAGATTATGCGAAATGATATCAGGTTTTGATTCTATAACTATATCAAGACTTTTCTTGTCAAATTTAAAATCCGGAATTAAAATTTCTATTGTTGTTAATGGATTTATTGATTTAATAGCATTGACAGTATTTGCCCAATGCTGTGCGCCACCATCTTTTAAATCATCTCTGTCAACACTTGTTATTACACAATGTTTTAATTTCATGTGTTTTACAGATTCAGCAATTTTAATTGGTTCGTCAATATCTGGTGGTAATGGTTTTCCGGTTTCAACAGAACAAAAACGACAAGAGCGTGTGCAAATATTTCCAAGTATCATAAAAGTTGCGGTACCGGCTCCCCAGCACTCAGCTAAGTTTGGACAATTACCGCTTTGACAAATAGTGTGAAGTTTTTTCTCTTCTACAGCTTGTTTTACAGATAAGTACGATTTACCTGAAGGAAGTTTTACCTTTGGTTTGTTAGGATCGATTTTATAATTCTTCGGATGCATTGTCAAGCGAAATGCCTTTTTTGTTTTTTATACCAACTCTTCCAAAACGATAGCTAACAAATAATGAAATAATATATGGATCGTTTTTTTTTGTTGCCATAATGGGTAATTCAGTTGCATAAAAATCTAAAATTACTCCAGCCTCCAAAGCGTTTATAGCATCATTCGAATTACTGTAAACGAATGATAATCCGAATTTAACAAATAATCCAGGCTTAATTTTAGTCTCATTAATACCTGTAAGAAATGACGATCGGCTGTATATGTCGCTTACCTGGTGAATGTTATAGTCAAATAATTTATCGCTTGTATAAAGAATTCTTTTGTTGTCGCTAATTTTCTCGCTATCAACTACCTGATAATACATAGGTTTTAACAATGCCAGAGAAATACCTCCTTCGTAAAAATATTTTATTGCAATACCTCCTTTGTCAAATCTGCTGTAAATTTCTTTTTGTAGTCCAATACCAGCTCTAAAAGTTACCAGAGTGTTAAGTTTTCCAAAAACGAATCGTTTCTGGTTTTCAAAGTAAGGATTCTGTGTTTTAATTTCCTTGGGATGTTTTACATATGCCAGATCAAAATCAATTAATCGTTTTCTAAAACCATCTAATCGTTTTCCTCTTCGTAAATTAAAACCCCAGCCATTTGAATTTATTAATACCGCATAAGTTTTTTCATTTCCCGTTACTACACGTACTTCGTCGTTAAGCTCTCCTTGTGAAAAAGCGCTTAATGAAAAAAATATAAGTAAAAATATGAAAGTGAAGCGGTACATAAAAAAAATTTCACAAATTTATCGAAATAAACTTGTGAAAACAATACAAAAAAAGCAAAAAAGACGGATTAACCGTGTTGGGTAGTTTGAGGTGTCTCAACCTGACCATATGCTGGGCAATGTTCGCTGCTTTTACAAGCATTTAAAACAAGTGCAAGCACTAAAGCGGCTACAAACACAGTTGCAATTTTTTTCATTTTCCTTAGTTTTCTGTAAATAATTCTTAGTGCAAATATATAACTATTTATTTAGAGAAAAAAAATACAATAACCCTAAAGATTAATTTTATTTCAATTTTTCTTATGTACTTATGTATACACCTAAATGTCTGCATTATACGCTTGTGTTATTGAAGCTTTTTTAAGTTTTTCTAAACCGATTAAGTTGGTTAAATTTGAAATCAGAGCAAGATAAAATCATTTTTTAGACACAGAAAAATGATCATCTTTGTATAAAAAACATCCAAATATGATTAATTCTCTTTTGCAACATAAATCAATAAGAAAGTATAAATCTGATAAAATAAGCGATGAGTTATTGAATGAAATTTTAATTGCAGGAACAAAAGCCTCTACCACTGGCAATATGCAGGTATATAGCATTATAATAAGCCGTGATGAGAATATTAAAGAGAAACTTTGGGAATCCCATTTTAAACAAAATATGGTTAAACAAGCTCCCGTAGTTTTAACTTTTTGTGCAGATTTTAATCGATTTAATAAATGGTGCGAGCAAAGAAAAGCTGTTCCTGGTTATGATAATTTTTTATCTTTTATTACTGCTGCCATTGATGCGCTTTTAGTTGCTCAAAATGTTTGCATTGCAGCAGAAGCGAAAGGATTAGGTATTTGCTATCTTGGAACAACAACCTATATGGCCGATAAATTTATTAATATTTTAAACCTTCCAAAATTTGTAGTTCCTGTAACAGCAATTGTCTTAGGTTATCCAGACGAAGCACCGGGTTTAACAGATAGACTTCCACTCGACTCGGTAATTCATTTCGAGACATATAAAGATTATTCCAAAGAAGATATTGATAAAGCGTATTTCGAAAAAGAATCGCTACCTCAAACTGCTGAGCTTTTAAAAATTAATGAATTAGAAACTTTAGCTCAGATTTTTACCGAAAAACGATATACCAAAAAAGACAATATTGCTTTCTCAAATTCGTTAATGAATGTTCTTGAGAAACAAGGTTTTTTAAATCACAAGTGAAATTTTATAGCTTGCTAAAAAGAGTTGCGTTATTATTGTTTTTTGTCGCTACTGCAAATCTCTATGCTTTAGCACAAAAACCAATTACAGTTGTTTTAAAAAACCCCACAGAAATTTGTAAAAAGTGCAATAACTTTTTACCTAAAAAGATAATTGAGAATCAAACAGATTCTGTTTCAAAAACATTTGTTAATTGCCTTATATCCAATGGATTTATTTCGGCATCTATTGATTCTTCAAAATTAATAAATG
>CAILUD010000075.1 GCA_903837285.1 uncultured Bacteroidota bacterium
TATAAATCTAATAATCTAATTTTAATGCAAGAATTTGATTGTTATTTATGTCAATATTAAATTCTACCTGAAAATCTTATTTCCTATTTTTCTTACATTTACCAAGTTTTTAAATTTTAATTTAATGAAAATTTTATTTATTCTAGGATTTTTTTCTTTAGGTATTTACTTTAGTTCTTGTAATAGTGAATCTCAAAAAGATGTTTTAAAAAAGGATGTTATTACAAAAACTGATAGCGTTAAGGTAAAACCTATAGATTCGTTAAAATGGGAAATCGAAAAATTTCTTTCGGATAGTGCAATTCAACATGCATCGGTAGGAATTATTATTGCAGAAGATTCTTTAGAAAATATAATTTACCAGAATAATCCTCAATTAAGTCTTGTGCCTGCTTCGGTACTTAAATTATTGACAACAGCTACAGCATTAGAGCTTTTAGGTGGTGGTATGTCATTTAAAACTACTTTGCAATACAATGGGAATATAACAGAAGGGCATATTTTAAATGGTAATATTTTAATTAAAGGTGGAGGCGATCCAACTCTTGGTCGTGGTGATGAAACTAACATTGTTTCCCGGTGGGGAAATGCAATAAAAAAACTAGGCATTGATTCTATTAACGGTAAAATTGTTGGTGATGCCTCTGTTTACGAAGATGAATTAGCTTGCCCAACATGGAGTTGGGGAGAGGTTGCTAATTCATATTGCCAGTCGGCAAGTGGATTAACATTTAATGATAATGTTTATGAGCTTAGGTTTAATGTTAGTAATAAAGGGGCAATATGGTCAAATTCAGCAAATATGAAACCTTTTGTTCCTGGAATTAGATTTAATAATTTTTCTCAGGGTGCAGGAGTTGGCGAACTTGAAACATATTTTTTAGGAATGCCTTATGGTAATGGAATTGATATTCAGGGCTATTATCCAACTAGTCAGGGAAGCTCAATGATGGTTGGAACTATGCCCGATCCTGCTTTGGCGGCTGCTTATCAGTTAAATTTCTGGCTTAAACGAAATGGGGTAAAGGTTTGTGATACTGCAACAACAATTCGTGAAATTAAATTACAAAGAGAAGAAGTCGGTGGTGAACGAAAAGAGATACTTGTTACTTATTCTCCACGTCTGTATTCAATTATTTCTGAAACTAATTTAGTAAGCAGAAATCTTTTTGCCGAACACATTTTAAAACACTTGGGTTTTATGAGAAGCGGAAAAGGAAATAGACAATCGGGTTTAAATGCAGAAATGGCATACTGGAGTGCAAAAAAAATGAATACTGGCGGTTTGTTTCTTCATGACGGAAGTGGGTTGAGCAGATACAATGGGATTACAGTTTCTCAACTTGCATTTGTGTTGTCATATATGAAAAATAAAAGTCCGCATTATGAGTCGTTTAAAAATACTTTGCCAGAAGCGGGTAAGACAGGAACTATGCGGCGAATTGGAAAAAATACTTTAGCAGAAGGAAGAGTATTTGCAAAAAGTGGTACAATGTCAAGGGTTTCCAGTTATGCTGGTTATGTTACAACAATAAAAGGGAAGACATTAATTTTTGCAATAATTACAAATAATTTTACCTGTTCAATTTCAGAAATTAAAGATAAATATGAAAAAATTATGATAAGAATGGCAGAATGGGAAAAAATAACTAGTAATTAGTTATTTGTAACTCTTATTTCGTGAGTTATTTCAAAAGCTTTTTTGTACATATAAGAAACACCACAATAACGATCTTGTGATAATTCTACTGCTTTCTGAAGTTTATCAATAGGCAAATCATTTCCTTGAAACTCGTAAATAATGTGCATTTTAGTATAGTGCTTAGGATGTTCTTCTGTAAGTTCTGCATCAACAATTATATTAAAACTTGTAATCTCAACTCGCATTTTTTCTAATAATGAAACTACATCCATTCCTGAGCAGCCTGCAACAGATGCAAGCATAAGCTCTTTAGGTCTAGGTCCGTCATTATTGCCCCCAAACTCGGAAGGTGCGTCCATTATTAAATTATGTCCGCTAACTTCAGCATTAAAAGCCATTTTGCCTTGCCACGAAGTTTTTACAGAATGTTTCATTTCAGAATTTGAATTAAAATATTTCTTAAAGTTAAAAAAGCTCCGAAAATTCGGAGCTTTTTGTGGTACCACCTGGAATTGAACCGGGGACACACGGATTTTCAGTCCGTTGCTCTACCAACTGAGCTATGGTACCCTTTTGTTGGGTTGCAAAAGTATGAAAATATAATCTTTCACAAAACTTTTTTTTAA
>CAILUD010000076.1 GCA_903837285.1 uncultured Bacteroidota bacterium
AGCTCTTATAAAATATTATACAATAATTTATTTTTTAATAATTAATTCATTATTAAACTATTTTTTTATCAGCTTATCCAGCATTATCATTGTCCATAAAAAATTTCCATTATTGCTAATACCTTTAGTATTATTGTTAATAATAATTTCAACAAATTGTAAACCACATATAGATTTTAAATTCTCCAGTTTCATTAATTTAAAATTATATTCGTCTTTAAACCATGTCATTAAAGGAATTACAAATCCTTTTTTGGGAGCTTTCAGTAATTTGTTAGGAAGTTGTTTACCTATAGTATTTCTTAAAACACTTTTGCGCTCCCATCCTTGCAATTTTATATTCTTATCAACTTTAACCATATATTCAATAAGACGATAATCCATAAATGGTGCTCTGGTCTCAATAGAACATGCCATACTCATTCTGTCAACCTTTACTAAATAATCATCTGGTAAATTATGTTTATAGTTAAAATACATCAATCTGTAAAAATCATCTTTATATGGTATTTTGTTAACCCTATCAGTTAGATAATCTTCAATACTTATTATATTTTTAATGTTAGAGGTTAGATTTTTAATTAACGGCAAAGGTGTAAAAGAAGCTTTGTTAGCAATTCTTTGTACAAAAGGGTAGTTTGCAGTTTCCAAAACGTTTACAATATGGTTTAGTTTATATCTTATTTTTCCATTAAACGCTTTTGATAAAAAATCAATTCCTGTTGGAAAAGCTTTTTGAATAATAACCGGTAATTGCGAATATTTATTACTGAATTTTATTCCCGCATAAGAATTATAACCAGACAAAACCTCGTCGCCACCATCGCCTGTTAATACCATTTTAACCTTACGTTCGGCAAATTTTGACACCTGATGCATTGGAATGGCAGAACTATCGCCAAAAGGCTCGTCAAAATGAAAAGCAGACAAATTAATTGCATCTTCAAGTGAACTTGGATTTACTGTTCCTAAATAATGATTTGTTTTAAATTTTTCTGCCACCAAATTAGCAAGATAAGATTCATCGAATTCTTTGAAAGGGAATCCAATAGTAAAAGTTTCAACAGGATGTGCAGAAATTTTCGACATAAGAGCTACAATGCACGACGAGTCCAACCCACCACTTAAAAAGGCACCAAAAGGCACATCAGATCGCATTCTTATTTTAACTGAGTCTTCTAATAAATAAGTGAATTGCTCATATATTGCTGATTTGTTACAAAGCATATTTCCTTCGTCAATCTCAGGTAAATCCCAATATTTCTGTTCTTTTATTCCTTGCGAGTTTGCAATAATAAAGTGCCCGGGCTTTAATTTGTAAATATTTTTATAGAAAGTATCGGGACCTGGTATATTTGTAAGTACCAAATATATTTCAATCAGTTCAGGCCTTATTTCACGCGGAACACCAAATTCGAATAAAGATTTTATTTCTGAGGATAAAATTAAAGTATTATTAAAAACTGCATAATTTAATGGCTTTTCTCCTATTCTGTCTCTTGATAAAAAAACTTGCTGTTTCTTATCATCCCAAAGTGCAAAAGCCCACATTCCATTAAATTTGTTCTGGCAATCGATACCCCATTCTTCGTATGCCCGAATAACCACTTCTGTGTCAGAAGTTGTTTTAAAATGATAACCCAATTTAATCAGCTCATCTCTTAACTCTATATAATTATAAATTTCGCCATTCAATACCAAAGCAATACTTTTGTCATCATTAAACATAGGTTGGTCGCCTGTGTTTATATCAATAATTGATAACCGCCTATGACCTAAACCAATATTTTTATTTATATAATATCCTTCTCTATCGGGCCCACGATGCCGAATAATATCGGTCATCTTTTTTAAACGAAGTTCATCGACAATTCGATTTTTATCAAAATTATATATCCCTGTTATACCACACATAATTAGTTTTAATTAACAAGTTTAATTATTTGCCAAACAAATTTCATTGTATATTTTAGAGTAATTTAAACAAGTAGATTCAATTGAAAAATTTTCAACAGCATTTTTTTCTGCAGTATCTATCTTTTCCATTAAAATTGAACTTTTAGTATTAATATTTATAATTAAATTCAATATTGCCTTATAATATTTTTCAGCATCATTATTTGCTATAACATCTTGTGCATATAAACCATTATTTGTTACCTCTTTTAGACCTAAAGCATCTGATATAATTACTGGAACCCTAGCCACCATTGCCTCAACAACTGTTAATCCAAAACCTTCATGAATAGATGGCTGAACAAGAATATCAAAATCTTTAATCATTTTATAAAGCTCAGATCTTGTTTTTTCACCATGAAATATTACTTCTTTTTCAAGTTCAAGATTTTTAGTAATTTGTTGTAGATATTCTTTTGAAGAACCATCTCCAATAAAATTTAAGCTAACATTCTTTATATCATTTTTTAACAAAGCAAATGCTTTTAAAAGTATATCTTGACCTTTGATTGTATGATCAAGCCTACCAATACAAACAATTTGGATTGTTGAATTAAAACTTTTTTTTCTTTCAATATTTTGATGATTAATTCCATTATAAACTATATCTATATTTTTAAGACCCTTTCTCTCAATATCGCTATAAATAGCTTTAGAAATTGCAATCACTTTATAATAACTATTTTTTTTAGTAATTGGTCTATTAAACCCATGAACTGTTAAGATAGTCTTTTTAAGAAAATTAAAACTTAAAGTTTTTTCAAGGTTATAATTATGACAATGAATTACTTGTGGCGAAAATTTTAATAGAACATAATTTAATCTACAAAAATTAATTATATTTTTAGTGCCTGGGGTTCTTTCAATTAATTTAATTTTTGCTTTTGAATCTATTTCTGAAATTAATACTGAAGAATAAACATTATTTATAACAATTAACATTACATTATTACCTGAACTAATTTGTTTATTTATGATATCAACAATCATTGTTTCTGCACCACCAATATTAAAAGACCAAAAAAGATGAACAATTTTCATTTTAAACAATAAATTATGGCGTGAAAAGTTCTAATTAAAAATAGCTATAATTCTTTTGGTTTTACAACACAAGCAAATTGTAAATATCTGGTATCAGATAAATATCCAAATAATAAAACATTAATTAAATTAAATTTCCAAGTTTTTATTTCATTTATTCCATGCATTTTAATAATAGTAAAATTCAAATCATTAAACATATCTGTTATGCTGTTTTTTGTAAAAAATCTTAAATGTGTTTTATCTAAAATGCCAGCATCTTCATATTTCCATTGTTTTTTTAATAATAAATCTTTTAGTGTAAAAAAATATCTGATATTTGGAATAGAACAAACAATAACTCCATTTTTGTTAAGTTTATTTTTTGTTTTTAACAATATGCTATAAGGATCTGTAAGATGTTCAAGAATATCATTAAAAACTATACAATCAAAATAAAAATCAGGTAATTTATTAATTAAGTCAAAGACATCACCAATAAGTACTTTGTTTATTTTTTCTTTAGCTAATGTTGCTGCTTCATTATTTAATTCTATCCCCCATACTTCTGCATTTAATTTGTATTTCAACTGTTCGCCGAAAAAACCCGCACCACAACCAACATCCAATATTTTTTTTGCAGTTTTGGGTATCAAATCAATTATCTCAGGTCGTGTATATTTGTAATATTTATCGTTTTTTTTCGACATATCACTTATAAACTGATCATTTAGCATATACTAATTTATTTTTGAAACATTTCTTCTTTTACTTGAAAAATAAATGACATGTTTTTTCTTTATTCTATTTAAAAGCTTTGTTTTTTAATATTAGACAGTTTATTGTCGTTAATTATTTGTTGTTTATCAATAGTAATAAGTCCAATTAAAATGAAAAGAATCAAAAAGTATTGACTGTTATAGAAAGTTTCATTTATTAGTGATATAAAAACCAAAGATAATAAATAAGTGAAAAGAATTTTTCCATAAAGAAGTTCTCTAAATCTAAAACTAAAAACAAATAATTCTGCAATAAAGTATATATATAAAATACTTCCAACAATACCATACCTTGTAATAATATTTGGGAAAAATATATCGACTGAATTATACTGTTCATATCCTGTAGGTAGAGCTGGCGAAGGAGTACCCAAAACAAATATAGGTTTTAAAAGATCTATATCAGGGACAAAGCCTACACCAAAAACTATTCGCATAGGTTCTTCAAGTACATATAATAAGCGTTCATATGTTAACCCATAACGAAATATAAATGAACCTTGCTGATAAAAGTCTTCCATTTTTTTATAATCCATTTTATCTACCATATTCATTTCATCATTTAAATGTAGAAACCTTTCACTTATAATTGGAAAATAATTAAGAATAATATTATAGCTAAAAAAAACTATCACTGAAATGAAAATTAAATTTAATAGCTGAATTTTTTTTTCTAATAACAGAAATAAAAACAAAACAGCAATTACTGAAATAATTGCACCCCTGCTTTGAGCAAGTACAATTGTTACTAAAATTATAATTAATGCAAATATTTTAAAAAACATGTTTTTAATTGAAAAAAGACTTATAGCCAAAACCGGTATAATATAAGATGGCACATTGCTGTATCTCAATCCACCTAGTTCGTTCTCCATATCCGAATTAGGCGTTAAAGAATATCCTGTAAAATATTGTGAAATGTAAAATAATGAATGTATAATTGTAATTACAAAAATGAATTTAATGACTTGAATATAATTCTTACGTTCAAACGAGCTAATTAAGAAGAAAAAAGCAATATAGCCTAATTTTCTACTAGTACGAAAAATTTGCATTGGTGTTGTATGATATATAAGGTAATCATATAAAAAACTGACAATTAAAAACACTAAAAATATAATTAGCGCTTTAGTAATATTTTTTATATGGTTATCTGTAGTTTTTTTTCTGAAGGGCAATAATGAAAAAATAAGTAATAAAGCTAAATCACCATATTGCATCGAAAAAGTTCCAATATTTAATGTTAATGGTTTTGTTAGTATAAAATATCCAGAAGATAACACAATAATTACTATAAGAGTAATATGTTTTTGATTATTAAAATATGATACAAAACCAATAAAAAAGAGAAAAATACTAAGTAAACTTAAAAAATCCATAAGCAATTAGCTATATTTATTGTTTATTTTATTATTTATTACGATAAATTGAATTTGCAACAATCTTATTAGTTTAATTATAACTATCACAATGATGTTTACATTACGATATGTTTTTAAATAATAAACTAAACTATTCATGTCAATTCTAAGAATTTTTGTATTTTTTACTTCTTTTGTTGCCTTAGCACCCAAATGAATTGCATTAATAGTAATTAATACTGCAGATTTTAAACTTACATTTTTCAATTTTTCAAATAGAATATTTTCTTCATAATATAAAAATGTTTTTGAATCGAAACCATTAATTTTTTCCCATGTAACTGTACTTGCCATTATACATGAACCAGAAATAATATCACAAAATACAATTGTGTTATTAATAATATTAGGTTGTATTTTAAGTAAATATTTTTTATTAATTACTCTTTTTATACCTGGTAATTTTAAAAAACTCGTACTTTCACAAATTATCATACCAATAGTAGGGCTTTTCCTACAACAATTATAATCAATGGTTATTTCATCTCGCATTAAAAGCGGGCTTACCAGTCCCAAATCAGGATGAGTTTTTAAACAATTTACAAGAGGATTAATTATATTACCTGTTAGTATTATATCATTATTAAGTATTAAAATATATTCAGCTTTTTGATTAATTAAGAACCTAATTCCTACATTGTTTCCTTTTGCATAACCCAAATTTTCAATATTTTTTATAATTACAATTTTATATGTCAGGTCATCAAAATCATGAACATTGTTAATTGAGTGATAGGCATATTTATTTTCTTTAAAAAAAGATTCAATCCGAATAATGGAATCGTTTGAAGAGCCATTATCAACAATAGTCAAAATAATATTTTCATTTTGACAATGCAAATAAATAGATTTAATACAATTTATTGTATCAGTAAAATTATTATAATTAAGAATTACAATACCTACGCTTATCATTTAATCTATCTCCCACAAAATGTTCTTTTTTAATATTTTTAAAGGATTACTACCATAAATTGCGTTTTCTTGAATCAATTTATTTGAAACAACACTCCCTGCTGCTATTACAGAATTATTTGGAATAATTGCTCCTTTTAAAATTAGACACCTACAACCTATCCAAGTTTTATTACCAATCAAGATTTCTTTTGTATGATTAATTTTTTCAAGTTCCATATTTAAAATATTATGAAAATCATCATCAATTAATAAAACATCCCAAGACAATAAACAATCAGACCCAAAAACAATTCTATTATTCGAAATAATTGACGATTCTGCTGTAATTGAAAAATTCTTTCCAAATATTAAATTTCCATTTTTACCTACACTTATTTTTGAACCATGACCTATATCGCATTTACCTTTAAAAATCACATTACCTTCAACAGACCAAATACTTCTTGATCTCTTCTTATCAAAAATTGAAATATCACCAAACCCAATTTTAATCATTCCTGTTTTAACAGTAGCATCAATTTTTATTATTCCATTAATCTTTTTTAGCCAAACTGAAGATGAAACAAAAACAGGTAATTTTATAGCTGTTTTTATTGGAAAATAACGAAA
>CAILUD010000077.1 GCA_903837285.1 uncultured Bacteroidota bacterium
AAGTCAAACTGTATTTTGTTATTTCTATTGCTTATTAGCACAACCTGTATATCACAGCAATTTGCACCCGTTGGTGCTACTTGGCATTATTCATATTCACCATGGAGCGAACCTTCAAGAATTGAACCCATAAAATTAGAATCAATAAAAGATACAATTATACAACGGATTTTAAATCAATTTTTCCATATTTATCAAAGGTTATAGAGGTTATTTTTAAGTTACGTAGCAAATATTAATTGTTAATAACTTGTTGATAACTTTTTTATTAACCATGTTAAAGTAGCTAATATAATTTGTATCTTTGCATTATGTATATACAATATTGCACATCAAAACAAAACGGTAAAAGCTATACCTACCCACTTCTTTGCAGGAAGTATAGAGAATTGGGAAAAATCAAAACGGAAGTCATAGCAAATTTAACAAAGTTTCCAAAAGAAACGGTGTTAGCCATAGAAGGAGCATTAAAAAAGAGCACAGACATTTTAGTTTCCTTAAAAAACATCGTTATTACAAAAAGTATCGACTATGGATTTGTCTATATTTTAATTGTAATAATGAATAGGCTTCGTATTAGCGAAGTTTTAGAAAAAGTGTTGGGCGAGCAAGCCAAATATGTGAAGTTGATGATAATAGGAAAGATAGTATGTAGAGGCAGTAAACTTTGTATATATAATTGGATAAAGCGTAATGAGCTTTTATCAAAGAAGTTGGGCATTGATTTAAGCACATTAAAATTAGAAAAACTATATAGTGCTTTAGCAGATTTGTCATACGTACAAGGAAAAATAGAAAGAAAATGGAACATTTATCACAAATCAGAAAAAGATGAGGTGTATTTGTACGACATTACCAGCAGTTATTTAGAAGGAACTACCAATGAATTGGCAGCTTTTGGATACAATAGAGATGGAAAAAAAGGAAAAATGCAGATTGTAATAGGTCTGATAACCAATAAGGAAGGATTTCCTTTAAGCATCGAAGTTTTTGAAGGAAACCAAAACGATCACACAACTGTAATAAACCAATTACAAAAAATAAAGAACGATTTTAGAGCCAGTAACGTAGTATTTGTTGGTGACAGAGGAATGCGAATAAGGTACAATCTGGAACAAATGGAAGAATCGCAAAAATCAGGAATACAATATATTACAGCATTAAGCATAGAAGAAATACGTTGTTTGATAAATGAAAATGTACTTCAATTAAATATGTTTTCGAAAGATTTAGCCGAGATAGAAGACCAAGATGCACGGTACATATTATGCACAAACCCAGATTTAGAAAAAGAACATTCACAAACAAGAGAAGCCCTAAAAATACGATTTGAAAACGTGTTGTACGACATAAAATTATCATACGATAATCGCCTGCAAAAAAATAATGATAACAAAATTAGGCTTCATCAAAATGATAAAAACAAAAAATTAGTAACCCAATTTTCGGAAAAACAATTAGATAACTATAAATACAGAATACGCAAAGCTTTAGAAATAAACCATATGCAATCGTTCTACAAAATAGAAATAACACAAGAAGCGTTTGTTGTAACCTTTTATTTTGATAAATACACACAAGCTAAGCAGTTAGATGGGAAGTATGTAATAGTTAGCAATGCTCCGAAAGAAAAAATGAACAAAGAAACAGTTAGAGCCCAATACAAGAACCTTAAACATGTAGAACATGCTTTTCGTGATATGAAAACAATGCACTTAGATATACGTCCAATATTTCATGTAAATGAAGCTACCACAAGAGGGCATGTATTTGTTTGTATGTTAGCTTATACGATAATACGAGAAATAGAAAATCGCCTATTCCCATGGTTAAAGCAAAGCAATAAGTCGAAAAAAGAACAGCTCTCACTTAGCGACATAGAGGAAGAATTAAAGATGATAAAACTAAATATCCTTCAAATAAACAAACATCACGAAGAAATTAAAATCACAGCATTAACAACTCGACAAAAAGATATTTTTATGCAATTGGATATAAAACCAGAACTAATGACAATGTAGCAAATAATCGCAAAAAATATCAGCCAAAACTACTGTATTTACTCAAAATCTTAAAGTAACTTCCGTTACACCAACAAATGCAAACAAAACACTACATTATTCCTATTTTTATTCCTGAATTGGCTTGTCCGTTTAGGTGTATTTATTGCGACCAGCAAAAAATATCTGGAACAAAAAGCATTCCGACTCTTTCTGATATTAAAAGTATTATTGAAAAACACCTTTCAACAATTTCAAAAGACAATACAGTTATTGAAATTGGTTTTTTTGGAGGTAGCTTTACAGGAATTCCTCTGCATCAGCAAGAAGCATATTTAAAAGTTGGTCAACCATATATTGAACAAGGATTTATTCAGTCAATTCGCTTATCAACACGT
>CAILUD010000078.1 GCA_903837285.1 uncultured Bacteroidota bacterium
ATGAATACTATCTAACGGAAAATCATCAGGGGGTACTCTTTTGAAAAAACAAAATACTTTAGGTGAAAATCAATAGAATCAATACCTTTGATTTTGATTAATATTTATTTAGGACGCTATTGTTTTAACACTATTAATATACTTATTAAAATTCTTTTTTGTTTTTTAGATGTCTTATAATAAAAACCCCTTTTGAATTTATCTTTGCAAAAAAAATAATTGGTAAATGCTTAAACTTATAATTATAATATTAGTTTTCTTTGGTATAGCAAACACCATTCAATCTCAGACTCCCGATGAGCAAAATCAACTTGCTCAACAATATTATAAAAACAAGGAGTTTGAAAAAGCAGCAACTATTTTCTCTGATTTATATAGCAACCAGAAATCTAAAATATATTTCACATATTATTTGAACTGCCTTATTGAATTAAAAGACTTTGAAACTGCAGAGAAAATTTTAAAAAAAGAAATTCGCAGGAATAATACCGACCTCAGCTTTAAGGTTGATTTAGGTTATTTATACAAAATTCAAAATCTGTTAAAAGAATCAGACGAAGAATATATGCAAGCATTAAAACTGCTTCAGCCAGACAATAATCAAATTATTACCCTGGCAAATGCTTATCTGTCGAAACGAGAATTTGGTTTTGCCGAGCAAACATATTTAAAAGGCAGAAAAATGCTAAAAGACGTTTATGGTTTTAATTTCGAATTGGCAAATATATATCAGGCACAACTTCTGTATGATAAAATGATTAACGAGTATTTAGATTTACTTGAAATTAACGATAGCTATTTACAAACCGTTCAAAACAGATTACAGTCTTCGGTTTATGCTGATAAGGAAAATAATTTAATCGGCATTTTAAAATCTCAACTTATTAAAAGAATTCAGAAAAATCCAGACAGAAAAATATTTAGCGAATTGTTAATTTGGTTGTATTTGCAAGATAAAGATTACGAAAATGCATTTATTCAATGTTCTGCGTTAGATAAAAGACTTAAAGAAGATGGCAGCCGACTGATTGAATTAGCTAACCAGGCAGTAATAAATAAAGATTATGATGTAGCATTAAAAGCATACCAATATGTAATTGATAAAGGAAAAAGTAACAGCTGGTATGTTGATGCAAGAAGCGATTACATGAATACGCTTTACAATAAAATAATAGAACAACCAGGAGTTAAAAAATCTGATGTAGAAGATTTAGAAAAACTTTTACAAACAACATTAAACGAATTAGGTCGTTCAAAATCAACTTTCTCATTAATTAAAGCTATTGCATTTATTCAAGCATTCTATCTAAATAAAGCCGATGAAGCAAGCCTGGATTTAGAAAAAACACTCGCCTCAAATATTTTAGCCCCAACACAAATTGCAGAATGTAAACTATTAATGGGCGATATTTTATTATTTAATAATGATATTTGGGGAGCAACCATTTATTATGCTCAGGTTGAAAAAGCAAATGAAAACGAACCTGTTGGGCATGAAGCTAAGTTTAGAAAAGCAAAATTAGCATATTATTCTGGCGACTTTTTATGGGCACAGGCACAGTTGGATGTTCTAAAAGCTTCAACTTCAAAACTTATAGCTAACGACGCTTTTACTTTATCATTATTAATTAGCGAAAACATTACAGCCGACTCAACAGGCGAAGCTTTACAAATGTACTCAAGAGCCGAATGGCAAATTTTTAAACATACTGATAGTTTAGCTATTATAACATTAGACAGTATTCTTAGAAAATACTCTTCTAATGAAATTTTAGACGATTCGTATTTTAAATTAGGAGAGCTATTTCTTAAAAAAGCAAACTATCAAAAAGCTATTTCTTATTTCGATACAGTATCCACCAAATTTAGTGTTGGAATTTTATCTGACGATGCACTATTTAAATCAGCAACTATTTATGAAAAATATATGCTCGATAATAAAAAAGCAATGGAATATTACCAGAAAATTTTAACCAACCATCCAGGTAGCATAATAGTAAACGAAGCCCGAAAAAAATATCGTTTTTTAAGAGGAGATAAGCTACAAGAAGAAATTCCTGCTATAATAGACGATACCCAATTTTAAATTCATGCAGAATCAGAAAAAAGCATACTTTTTTGCAATTTCTGCTGTATTGCTATGGTCAACAGTTGCAACTGCGTTTAAAACTGCACTAGCCGGCATGAACTATACCAACCTGCTTTTTATTAGTACACTAACAAGTTTACTGCTATTTGGTGTTGTTATAATATTAAACAAAGAAATTAATGCCACTTTTAAAATTAGCTTGAAATCCTGGTTATACTCAGCTTTATTAGGTTTTTTAAATCCTTTTTTATACTACATGGTGTTATTAAAGGCCTATAGCATACTACCTGCACAAATAGCGCAACCGTTAAATTACACATGGCCTGTTGTACTTGTAATTTTATCGGCACCATTTTTAAAACAAAAAATATCAATAAAAGCATTAATTGCCCTTTTTATATGCTTTATTGGTGTTTTGGTAATTTCTTTCCAAGGCAAATGGAATTTAAATATCTCCAATCCATTTGGAGTATTTCTTGCTGCCGGCAGTTCAATTATATGGGCGGTTTTTTGGCTTATTAATATGAAAGACGAACGAAAAGAAACCCCAAAACTTTTTTTAAATTTTCTTTTTGGTTTTATTTATATCGCGCTATACCATTTATTTTTTGAGCCCATTAAAATTAGCGGTAACATTTCTCTTTTTGCCGCAATTTATGTCGGTGTTTTTGAAATGGGAATTACATTTGTATTATGGTTAACTGCATTAAAATATTCCAAATCACCCGAAAAAATAAGTTCCTTAGTTTTTTTATCCCCTTTTCTTTCAATTTTTTTTATTGCATTTTTTCTTCGCGAAAGCATTCATGTTTCTACAATTGCAGGTTTATTACTTATTGTTTTCGGAATATTTTTATCAAAAGCTAAACTTAAAAAAAACAGTTAAATATTATTGTTTAATTTCTCTATAGTATCTTTATTGCATAATGAGCGCAGATAAAATAATACTTGGTATTGATCCTGGAACAACAATAATGGGTTATGGGATACTTGAAATTAAGCTTAATAAGCCAATTGTTATAGCTATTGGAGTAATTGAATTACAAAAACTGGACGACCATTTTGTAAGGTTAAAGCATATTTTTGAGCGTGTATCTGGTTTAATAAACGAATACAAACCTGATGAACTTTCTATAGAAGCTCCTTTTTTTGGAAAAAACGTTCAATCAATGTTAAAGCTTGGCCGTGCTCAGGGAACGGCTATTGCAGCTGCAATCTCTCATTCTATTCCTATTTTTGAATATGCTCCAAGAAAAATTAAACAATCTATTACCGGAAACGGGAATGCATCAAAAGAACAAGTAGCTAGTATGTTACAAAAAATTCTAAACATAAAAGAAATGCCTAAACACCTGGATGCTACCGATGGTCTGGCTGCTGCGCTTTGTCACTATTATCAAATTCCTGTTGGCGAGAATAAAAATGCTGCTAAAAGCTGGAAAGAGTTCTTAAGTAAAAATCCCGAGAGATTAAAGAAATAACTAACACAAGCGAGGACGCTTGTGTTAGTTACAAATAAAAAACTGTACCAAGCGTCTTCGCTTGTTACAAAATATTAATAAAAAGTTCTAATAATTTGCTCTGATTTTTTCAGCTGTTTCTATCATTTGTTCTTTAGAAAAAACCAACTTTTTTCTTGAGAAATCAATATCCGAAACATTATTAATGGGAATAAGATGTATATGAGCATGAGGAACCTCCAGACCAATAACAGCAACTCCAATTCTTTTACATGGAATAGCTTTTTCTATTGCTTTTGCCACTTTTTTAGAAAATAAAGTTAAACCAGATAAAACATTATCTTCAACATTAAAGATATAATCAATTTCCTTCTTTGGAATTACTAGAGTATGCCCTTCTGCTAAAGGTGACACATCTAAAAATGCCAGAAATTCGTCGGTTTCAGCTATTTTATAGCAAGGAATTTCGCCGGCTACTATTTTCGAAAAAACAGTTGGCATATTAACGGGTAATTTCTATTACTTCAAAAGATAATTTTCCGCTTGGAACCTGAACTTCAATTGAATCGCCAACCTTTTTTCCAAGTAGTCCTTTTGCAATTGGAGTATTAATAGAAATTTTTCCTTCCTTAAAATTAGCTTCGCTTTCTGAAACTAATGTATATTGCTGAATAGCATTGGTTGCTATGTTCTTAATTTTCACCTTAGATAATATCTGAACTTTAGATTTATCTATGTTAGTATCGTCTAAAATACGACTGGTTGAGATTAATTCCTGTAGCTTTTTAATTTTCATCTCAAGCATACCTTGCGCTTCTTTAGCTGCGTCATATTCAGCATTTTCCGACAAATCACCTTTGTCGCGAGCTTCGGCAATAGCGTTTGAAATAGCAGGACGTTCAACAGTTTTTAACTGAATAAGTTCTGCTTTTAATTTTTCAAAACCTTCTGGGGTTAGGTACGAAATGTTGCTCATACTTCATTAATTTTAAAAACAAAAAGAATCCCGAATAGTTCGGGACTCTTTAAGTGCAAATATAATAAAAATTTTATTACAGTGTAATTTTAGCTCCTATTGTGTGAACGCCATTAAATGGGTTTGTGTCGCGATATGAATAATCGAGAGAAAAAGTAGAGCCTTTTTCTTTACTAATAGGAATTTGAACAGAAGCACCTACCGTTGGACCAGTAAAGCATGTTGTACGTGTATCTAATTTTGTAATTCCATTTTCATAAACATAACCACATCTAATCATTACAATTTCTTTAAATGAATATTCTAAACCACCGTGATATTGATCTTTTGTAAATGAATTTGATGTAAAGTTTCCAGCAAAACTAATACGGTGATCGCTTCTGATTTTGTCTGCTACGGTATCCACTTTCTGAGCTAAATAAAAATCATACATACCGCCTATCATAATTAACGCAGGTAATTCAAACTCTGCCGAACGTGACTCAACTGTCATTACAATATCTTTTGGTGGAACTGCTCCGCGAAATGATAGTCCATCGCCTTTAAAACGCATTGTTGGACCAACATTTTTAATAGAGATTCCAAAATGTAAGTTATCACGGTTTTTCTTTCCTAATTTATTTTTTCCTAAACCAGTAAGATATTGAATACCCGCATCGAAACAAACTCCAGAAGCAGATAAATCGGCAGTTTTTTCATTAATGATTTTGACTGCTAAACCGCCATAAATACTGTTTGAAAACTCTTTAGCATATGCCAAAGCGATATTTGTATAATTAGGTCGATAAGTACCTATACCACCTTCTGGAATTTCTACAGTTGTAATATCTATGTCGCCAAAATTCATATTCATTAATGAAATACTTAACACTCCACTTTCACCAACTTTTTGAGAAAGTCCAAAAGAATTAATATTAATTCCAGTACCTCCTAACCAGTTAGTTCTAGCGAAAATAAATTCAGTTTTCTTAGTGAAAGCAGTTCCGGCAACATTAAGTTGTAATGCTTCTAAACCTCTTATTCCTGCTGAGTTTGCACCACCCCAACCTGTGCTTCTAGCCCAAGGGTTAATAAGTAGCTCGGTTGCTCCTGCTTGGCCTGCGCGTTGCTCATTGCCCGCGAAACAGAATGTAGTTGCACTTACTAATGCCGCTACTGCCAGAATTTTAATTGATCTTTTTTTCATGATTCTCCAATATTTTGTTCTAAATCATTTAATTTTTAAAAATTGTTTAAATCAAGTGGACGTAATGCACCAAACCATTTAACAATTTTTTCGCCAAGCGCCTTAGCATCTATATGCACAATATAAACACCACTAGCAATGGTAATGCCGTATTCATTCTTTAAATCCCAATCCTGATATGAAAGCGGACTGTCTTTTTTAAATCTTCTGATTAAAGTACCACTAACATTGTAAATGCTAATTGTACAAACTTGTGGAAGATTTGTAATTTTAACTTTATAGTCAAGCTGCGATTTTTCATAAGCACTGTAACCATAATAAGGATTAGGAACAACTCTAATTAAATCTAACGCATTCTTTGCAGTTTGTTCGTCATTTATAGTTGGAACCAAATCTTTCAAACTAAAGTTATAATATGGTAAATCACTATTCTCTACTAAAGCTGGATCGCGTTTAAAATTACCTGTTGCTTTAATATAAGGATTAGCAATATTAAAATTAAAAGTAGCATCGCACCTTATAAAAGAATAAGGATCGGAAGCACTAACCTGTACATCTCTTGAAAGCATTGGAATAGAAACCCACATTGCATTCCACCATAAATTACGTTTAGTATTTCCAGAATTACCTGTTATTGTTATAAACTTTTTATACATATTTAAACCAGCATCGTAACGTGGAATTGTATCTGAACCAGCTTCGTTATGTCCAAAAACATAAATAAAATGTTTTCCGCCTAGGTAAAAATCACCTGCTAAACCACCAGATTGAAAATACAAATCGGATGCATAATTTTTGGTTGGATTCCACATCATATCCCTACCATTTTCTCCTGGATATCTTGAATCTTCTCCAAAAACCATATTTAATCTTTCGCCATTCTCAACATCAATAGCATAACCAGGGAACCAACCCATACCTCTTCCAGCAATATAATTAGAGTTATTTGGATTAGTACTATCACCAGCTAAAATAGTATTTGAATTTCCATCTTTATCTACCGATGCATGCTTACGTAAATTAAATTTATATGCATTTCCTTCATTTAACCCAGGATTAAATACACTTGTAGCTAAATCGTAATCGCAAGTTTCAATTACAGGACAACGAGTCCATTTTGACTTATCCTTTGTTATAACAACTTTTACGCTTGACAAACGTCTGGAAATAGAACTCATACTTGAATGTAAAAGTCCGAAAGAAACACCTGTATTAATTGGATCATAAGTTGCCGACCCAGCTTTATCTTCCATTCCAAACATATATGGAGCCCAAGTTCCATCAATTACTTTTTCAAAGAATTGTAGTGCATCGCCAGAAGTAGCACTATTAATATCGTTACAGGTAGAATTATCAGTTACTACAGTTGTTCCACATCTTATCCAGTTTGGAAAACCACAACCATCATAATCCTGAACAAAATCTATCCACCGTTTTGATAGGTCGGCCCATTCCACACTTGATGATATATATCCATTTTGAAATGCAGCAGGATCGTTTTTTGCCGGCCATGGAACCTGATTAATTGTAATTGAAATTCCCCATTCTGGAATAATTTGCTCATTCAAATATGTAATTGGGGATGTTGACCATACTGTATCTTTCGAATCTACAGCATTCTCTTTAAATGCCATCCATGATGCGGTATTAATATAATAACCTGCAGAAGCAATACCAACATTTGCTGAACTAGGTATAAATTTAAGGCC
Source organism: uncultured Bacteroidota bacterium (assembly GCA_903837285.1). Lineage (GTDB taxonomy): Bacteria > Bacteroidota > Bacteroidia > Bacteroidales > GWA2-32-17 > GWA2-32-17. The sequence goes on from CAILUD010000078.1 coordinate 7,421, forward strand.
AAAATTCTCAGCAGGAACATTTAATGGGTCAATTACTTTAATTTTAATTGGGCCATATCCGTTTTCGTATTCAACGCTATCGGCTCTCCATGGAGAACCTGCCATAATTTTATTTATAGTTTTTTGAGTTAATCTTAGCTCATTATTGCCATTACCTAATCCTTCAATTTGAACAATCTTTGGACCATCACCAAATGTAGAGTTTAAAATAGTTCCAACATTTGCAGGTGCAGTAATATGAGGAATTTTAGAATAAGTTTTAATTCCTGTTCTACTAGGTAAATAAGGTTGTTTCTGACCATCTAATGCAGCAGGATCTGTTGGGTCATAGGTTTTATAATTATTATATCCATAAGCAATTGCAACATAATAATATGTTTTATGGTTTACCAATCGTTTATCGCCAATTGCAAAAGCATCATCAGTTAATGTAAAGGCATGTTGAATACCTACATTTGCACCTTCAACTTTAAGCTTAGGAACAGAAGCGCCTATTTGATTATCGTAATCATAATTTATAATTCTACTAATAGTGTCTTTCACGTCGCATTGGAAAACCAATCTTGCTTTATCTTCATTTCCAATATCGGTAACTGATGAACTTTCATCTTTTAACTGGAATACCTGATATCCCTGGAATGTGAAATAAGGTACACAACCAGGAAGAGTTGTTGGACATACAATAAAAGGATCTTTCTCTGAATAATCCTCCGGAGTATTCATATAATTATTTGTTCCTTTAACATTAACAATATGAAAAATAAACTCTCTATCAAGTTCTATAATATCAAGAAGAGGAGCAACAGGACCGTCAATTAATTTAAAGCAATTATCAAATAATCTTTGAGCTTTATCATCTGCACGTTTTACTTCAATAATAGAAGCTCTTCTGCCTCCTGATGTTGCTCTTGCCCAAACCATACCAGTTGTAATATCGTTTGCTGCACCAGGTTTTAAAGTAAATGGACCAGCGGAGTGAACAAATCTATAATCAATTGCAGTATTACCTTCAACAGACCAAGGAGCCTGTGGATTACCACCAGTACCCCATCCACTTGGGTCGGTATCTTCTGGGTAAGCAAAGTCAGCAGGAGTTCCTGATCCAGTCGAAAATCCTGTGCCACCATAAGTCATTCTAACACCATTTTTCCAATAACCAGTTAAGAATCTATAATATTCTGTAGCAGTTGACGGATCACTTAATGTACTACCATCATTCTGGAAATACATAAATCTGCGCATTCCCCAACGTTCGTTTCCTGGAACACCATCGCCAAAGTTAATACCATTAATACATCCATTATTAACATACTGACTGCTAGTATTTAAAACCCCATTTACCCAAGCTGTAGGTCTATCCTGAGCAATTCCGTTTACTTCGTATGGATCCATATATGGGCCCTCGAAAAAGTCAACACCAATTGCAGGCGGCTGAGTACCATAAGTAGCTCCATTTCCATCACCATCGCTTTCGTCGCCATTATACAAAATACCTAAACCACGTTTCACATCGCAAATTACATAATCGTCAGCTGCATCACCTAAGTCAGCATCTGTCCATACTCCAAAATAACAATCCTGTAAGATATACGTTGAACGATTAATAAGAGTATAGTTACCAAAGGTCATATTATTTAACTCATCATTTGTTGCAAAAGCAAAAGCCTGAGCTCTGATTTCCATCCCAATTGATGCACCATCGGTTTCGGTATGAATATTACCACGATCGTTATAAACCCACCACATAGTTTTATCACCATATAATAGATGTTCTCTTAAATCTTGGGTAGCGGTACATTCAACAATTTTATCTAAATCGAACCAAGGATATTCTCCGGCCGAAGGTTCATATATATCATTCTCGTTTGCATCATAAAATGGAGCAAGACTTAAGTCATAATCTGCATCAAAGTTATTTCCTGGCCAATTTGTGATAATATCTGGCACTGAATAACCGGTATATAAAGACATATCACCGCCTGGAATTGCTTCTGCTCTTTTAAAAGCTCTGAATTCCGAAACCTCTTCTCTTGAAATAATAAAATGCTTATCATATTTTAAACAAGCATCAGAAGTTGTAGTACCCTGTGCAGCGCCGTCTTTAATAAGCGGACCAGTAAAATAATCCTGTCCGTCGCGATATCTTGCACCAGCAACTCTAAGCTGACCATTTACATCGGTACCACCAATCCAGATAGCACCAGCATATAATGCCATTTTACCAGAATTTTTTGGTATCTCGTAACTTGCCAAGCGGGTTTGAATATCCCACCACATATCGCCACCGGTATATATTCTAGCCCTAACATTATTTAAATCCAACTCACTTACCGCAGAAGGTGTTATACATCCGGCAGTAATCGATTTTTCATAATTTGCAGAACTTTTGTTATGATCGCCAATCCATTTTTTTGCAAACAATGGTTGAGCAAAAACAGCAAAAAGCACTGCTATCGCGAAAATCTTCTTTATTTCCCTTGTTTTCATATCTTTATATTTTCTTTATTAGAAACTAAGTTGAATTCCCAAATGAATAGTTCTTGCAAAAGAATAATTATATGGGTGATTAATATACATAGTGTAATAATCTCTATATGATTGAGGATCATTTTGAGCATTAATACCTGCTTGATTTGCGGCATTATTCAAATATCCATCATCATCAGGATTTCCTGTTTTGCCATAAACACTTAAAATTTCTTTGGAATTTAATAAGTTATTTATTTCTACATAAAAATTAAGGTTAGCGGTTTTCTTATTATCTCCTTCGCCTTTACCATAATTAAGTTCAATATCCCTATCGAGACGCATATTAATTGTAAAACGAGATGGGTTGCGTGAACCATTAATAGAACCTATTAAGTTATTATTATTAAGATCGCGTTTGCTATATGGAGAACCTGTACCATAATTAAAAGTAAAATTTGCACCAGTATTTTGTAAAATATCTTTACCAGCTATTTTTGGTCCGTTATAAGCACGACCACTTGCAAAACGATAATCTAAGTTACCTGTAATAGCGTGACGTTGGTCAAAGTCAAGAGGGATAGTCGCTCTTAAATTTGGCTGACCAGTTTGAATAAGTGCTTTACTTGTTTCGGCATTTGAACCGGTACCGTTAGCAAATTGTAAGGTATAACTTAATCTGAAAGTTATATTACCAGTACGTCTTAAGTCATATGCAAGTGTTAAACCTTTTACTGTACCAAAGTCAATGTTAGTATAAGTCATATATTTAAATGGATAAGCACCATAAATATATTGTACCTGAACCATATCTCTCATTTCGCGATAGAAAGTTGAGAATTTAATTGAAGAGGTATTATTTAATTTCTGTTGGAAACCAAGTTCATAATCAATAGTTTTTTCTGTTTTCAAATCAGGATTATTTAATGGCTCGTCTCCTTGTTTTTGAATATATAGATATTGAATAGGATTCATCCGAACTAAATTACTAGGACGTTTTGTAAGCACATCGTAATGAGCAAAGAATAATGCAACGTCAGACACAGGGAATGAAAATGCAATACGTGGCATAACATTTATCTGAGGTTCATAATCTTTAAAAGCATTAACGCTTAATTCGCTTCCTGGGTTAACTAATACTGGATGCATTTGACTATTATCAGAAATTAAAGTTGGATCGTTAACCTGTGTTCCGTTAAAATCGTACCATTTTGCATCTGTAGGACTAACACCTTCGCGATAACCTTTAATAGAAGTTCCTGCAACATTTGTATATACAACTGCATCTTCGGAAAGATTAGTTGGATGAATAAAATTTGGATTTAACGAAGCAGAAACTTCACCTAATTTTTTTGTTTCATATAATGAATAAGGATCTTTTAATACCATTTGATTTGCATCAAAACGATCAATTCTAACCCCTACGTTAAAAACTAAATCGTTGAAAGCAAATTTATCCTGAATATAACCAGCACCATAAATAGGCTGAAAAGAAGGAACTTCACGGGTAAATCTTCCGTTTTCGTCTTTTGCAGTTAAAAAATCGTTAAAACTTGGTTTTGAAGTAAGTTTTTTACCTGTATGATCAAAGCCATAATAACTAACAAGTTCGTTATCTAACAACTCTGGAGCAGAAAAGAAATCAATTGAGAAAATCGATGGGTCATATGAATCAAAGTCGATCCAGTTTGTTCCATTAATTGGCATGCCAAGAGCTTCTCTAAGTTTTTCGTCAAACTGAAATTGTGAAGAAGCATTATACCTACGATTATACCATATTGTATCCTGAAAAATACCATTAGCATCGTAAACAAAATTAGGATTACTAAAATCTAATTCCTGAATATGGAAATTAGTGAATTTACGACCATAATCCCATAAACCCATTGGTGCAACACCATAATATCTGTCATCACGTTGCTCGAATTCAAAACCTAATGAAATTTCGTGATCTTTAATATCTGCTGATCCTGATGCAGATAGTCTGAATTGTGAATTGTCTATTTTATTGTAAGAACTATAAGGTGTACCAGGACTATTAAATAATCCATAAATATTATCAGGTGCCTGACCATTAAGTAAACCACCACCATTTTGAACTAATTCAGCATTTCGGTACATTCCGCTATTTGGTCCGTAAAGACTATAATATGAACTTGTATAACTAGCTAAATCGGGATTAATATCCGATGCTTCAAAAGCATAGTTTACATCGGCATAACCATTATGTTGAAAAACTCCTGTTGCATATCCGGTAATTGTATCGGTATAATCGTAAGAATTAATTTTTGTAGTTCTAAATTTTCCTACATAACCATATTTAAACAAATCATCTTTATTATCTCTATCCTGAACTGTTCTGTTAAACTTTTGATAATCGACCTGTATTTGATAATATGCATTTTTAATAAGTGCAGTTGCATTATCTTTTTCGTTTTCACTTTGAAATTTTTGTGTTAAACGAGCATAACCACGCATAGTTCTGTTTAATACTTCGCCATTATTTTTTGAATTGAACCAGGAATTAGCATAAATAAAATCTCTGTATTTATTATAATCGAAAGTACCACCAAATGTAAGGTTAATGTTTCGTGAAGGTTTAACATCTATTTTTCCTGTTATCATCATTTGTGATGCTTCAGCATCATTTCTTGCTTTTATATTATTGAAATCTTCTTTTCTAAGAAACTCAGAATTTAATATAGTACCAAAACCAGCATCGTTAGTGCGGTAAGGATTTGCAAGCAACTCTTCTGTTACACCATCTTTAGCTGTCCACCAACCAATTGGCGAAGGAGTACCATCTTTTTCGTAATTAACACTTGCCGAAACAAAAAATCCAGCAATTACATTTTTCTTGACTTTTGTTGAATCATATTTATCAACTGTTTTTTTAGAAAAGAGTGGACCAGTTACCATTACTTCTGCTAAGTTAAAATCATAAGCATCTAAAAAATGTGATGTTACTAATTCAACAGCGCCATAAATTTCGCGAGAAGGCTCTTTAGTTGTTACACTAATAATACCACCGGTAACATCGCCATATTTTGCAGGCACACCACCTGTAATAACCTCAACCTGAGATGTTGCTGATTTAGGCATACTTTTACTTGCACCACCAGAAACCTTAACACCATCAATATAATAAACAGTTGCCTCTGATCGGGAACCACGAATACTTCCTACTTCTCCACGCTCGGAATAAACACCACCAACTGTTGTTGCAACAGCTTCGGCACTTCTTCCTGGCATTTTAGAAATTTCTTCTGAAGTTACAGCACCTCCAGTAGAAGTTTGATCCTTACTGATAAGTGGAACTTTATAATCTTTTACTTCTATTTCCCCTAATTGTTGAACAGAAGATGAAATTTTAAAATCCTGGAAAGTGATTTTTCCAGCCATAATTTTTAAGCCTTTATATTGTAGAGGATGATACCCTACATATGAAGCCTTAACATCATAAACACCAGCTGGAATAGGTTTAATTACAAACTTTCCATCAAAGTCGGTCATACCGCCGGTTATTACCTGTCCGTTTGACTCAACACTTACGTTAGCAAATGCAATAGCCTCGCCATTGCCTGCATCAAGTACTTTTCCTTGTAATGTTCCAGATTGTGCAAAAACACCCGAAGAAAAGATAGCAGCAGCTAAAACGAATAAAATCTTTCGCAACATAATCATTTGATTATAATTTCGTTAATAACATAAAATTTTTATACTTAACACTTTTTAACAGAATCGTAAATATAAATAATGAATTGGAAAAAAAAACATCCTTTTTTAATATTAGTGAAAATTCTCTCATTACCTTTATTTTTTTGTGTCTTACTATTATATTTTTCTGAACTTCTAACTCGTTAAAATGGTTGATACAACATTTGTTTTTAGGGCCTTATTTGAAAGCATTATAAATAATTTCATCAAGCATTACAAAGCAAAACATGTTTTTAATCATAAATTACTTTACTCGGTATAAAGTTACTTTTGGAATTGTTAAAAAACTATAACGAACTTCTTAACAAAACAACCAAGGCTCCTAACAACGTGCCTTGTCTGCTTAAGTGTAAATTACTATTTTTTATAATCGGAACTTTAAGGATAAATATAGAAATAAAACTAATCCGAAACCGCTTTTTTCTTCCATGGCCAACGAATTTTTGTATCGGAGAGCTTAGGTAATTTAATTTTCTTTCGTGAAAGACGTTTAATTTTTGTTTCGGTATGTTTATGGCGGTTATGTCTTTCGGCAATTCTCAAATTCTTTCTCATTCTTTTAACTACCTTCCTATTAGTGCCTTTTTCTTTGGGTTTATCGACCTTTTTCCAATATTTCTTCTGAGTTTTTTTCTCATTTCTAAAAGATTTTTTAGAATCTTTTTTACTTTTTCGAACCGCTTTTTTAGCTGGATTTTTCTTAAAAAGTCCTTTTAAGTGAATATTCCATTCCAGTTTTTTTTCGGGAGCCCTATCAACTGAATATGGTTGTGCAATGGTAATATTAGACCCAAATACTAGTAAAATAGATATAAGAGCTAATAGAAATGAAATTTTATTTACCTTTGTATTACAATTCATTTTTTGTTAAATGCGCATCTCAAAAATACATATTTTTTTATTTGTAATTCTGATAATTACTTTATCGGGTAGTTGTCGCAAGAAAGATGACCTGGTACCTAATGTATATGTGAATTTTACAATTTTTTTAAGCGATCCCGAATTTAGCACACTTCAAATAATTGGTAATAGCGTTTTTGTTACAGGTGGAGTTAGCGGTATCATTATTTATAGGCTTTCCCAAACGGAGTTCTCTGCATATGACAGGTGCTGTACTTTTCAACCAAACGATAGATGTGCAGTTTTGCCAGATACTGCAAACACACTTTTTTTAAACTGTCCGTGCTGTAGTTCAAAGTTTTCATTTCTTGACGGATCGGTACAATCGGGACAAGCTAAACGAGCTTTAACTACTTATTACACTTCTTTTGATGGCAATAATACATTGCGCGTTTCGAATTAAATTTAATTTGATATCATTTATTGATACCTTTAATTTTAAAAATTATTGGACTCAAATGGATATAGTTGTGGCACAAGTTAAAAACATGCGCCATTAGCAGTGTTACTGTTTTTAAATTCGTGCAATTAGTGTCAATTGTATTCCTGTCAAACTTTCTTAAACAAAAAATGCCCGGCAAAACCGGGCATTAATTTTATAATAAACGTTGTTATTATTTTACAAGTTTTGTGCTATAAGAATTTCCTTTTGCACTATTAGCAACTATGCTGTAAATTCCATTAGCTAATTCAGAAACGTTTAATTTAACTTCTGTTGAGTTATTAAAATCGTATTCCTGTACAATTCTTCCTTGGAAATCAATAATGCTAACATGAGAAATAGCTTCTTTTGCAGCTATTGTTACCATATTTGTTGCAGGGTTAGGGTATACGTTCATTACGTTAATATCAGAAACTTCGTTAATGCTTGTTGCCAAAGGAGTAACTTCAGCAAATGTAGCTCCAACGCGAATTTCATCTATGTCTACATTTGGAGTACCTCCTAAAATAGTTGAAGAGTATCCATTTCTAATAAAAACTGAACCAAAAGCAGCAAAAGCACTTGTACCTACATTATTTGTTAAAGATCCAGCGGGCTCTGCACCACCAAGTGTTGTTGGGTTAATCCACATTGAAGCAGTTGTAGGAGCAGCACTTTTATCATATTTTACAACAACTAAATAAGTTGTTCCATAATTTAAATCAATTCCACAATCAGTGAATGAAGTACCGGTAGTGCCACCTGAAGTATTCAAAATACCAAGTCTGAAGTTTGCTTTGTTTGCGTTTACAGCTTTAATGCCAAGTCTGCCACCGAATGCGCTAACAGTGTTTGGAATACTACCAGATGTAGCTGCTAATCCTAAGAAATAATCATATCCTGTTAAAGATAAATCTGTAGAGTCAATAACATTTATTAGAGCAGAATAATATGCAACATTACCAGTAACAGTAATTACAGCATTTACATCACGTGTAAGAGCAGCTGTTCCTGTTAAGTGAATTTTATCACCGGTTGAAGCCTGTAAACCAGAATAAGATAAGCTACCTGTTGTAATATTAATTGTACCAACGGTTCCACTATGTGTTAACCAACCATTACTTGCGCAATCTGCTGTTGCACCAACTGTTGTACAGTTTCCACCAATATTTCCTGTTCCTGCAAAGCCATCATAAAACTGACCAAATGATAATTGGCTAATTCCTAAGAATGCCAATAAAAAGAAAGATGTGTAAAGTTTTTTCATATAATTATTTTTAAAGTTAATTTGTTGCAAAGGTATAACATTTATTAATGTCAATAAATATTTTAGTGTTAATAATAAGCGAATTTGATGTTAAATTAAACCTAAATCGAGTAAGGCGGCATCGCTCATCATATTTTTATTCCAGGGCGGATCAAAAACTATGTTTATTTTCACATCGCTAACTCCCTCTGTTGCTTTAACTTTGTCGTTAATTTCATTAAGCATATCATCAACCATTGGGCAATTTGGAGAAGTTAAAGTCATTTTGATTTCTACCTTACCGCTTGTGTCGGCAATTACTTCGTAAATCAACCCAAGTTCGTAAATATTTACTGGGATCTCAGGATCAAAAATTGTTTTAAGTGTTTCAACAACTTTGCTTTCTATGTCTAAAGGGTTCATGATTTTTACTTTATTTCTTTAATAACTTTTAACTATTTTAAAGTCAACTATAACTGCCTTTAAAGATTATATTTTGCTTTATATGCAAATGCATATAATTTCATTTGTTTAATCATTGATACTAATCCATTTGATCTTGTAGGAGATAAGTGAGTCTTTAGCCCAATTTTATCAACAAACCAAAGTTCGGCGTTTGCTATTTCATCAGGCGTTCTATTTGATAATACCCTTACTAACAATGCAATCATTCCTTTAGTAATAATTGCGTCGCTATCAGCATAAAATGTTATTTTTCCGTCTTTGTATTCATCTTGAAGCCAAACCTGAGATTGACAACCTTTTATTAAATTCTTGCCATCTCGATATTCTTCTTTAAAATCTTTTAATTCTTTACTTAAATCTATTAAGTAGGTGTATTTTTCCATCCAGTCGGCAAAAACCGAAAATTCTTCAACAATCTGTTCCTGAGCTTGATCAATGGTCATTTTAAGCAAATAATTGTTTTATTTTTAATAAAGATTCAACTAAATAGTCTATCTCGCTTGTTGTATTATAAAATGATAATGATGCTCTTACAGTACCTTCAATTCCGTAAAATTTCATTATTGGCTGAGTACAATGATTACCTGTTCTAACGGCAATATCCATTTTATCTAACATCATACCGGTATCGAAGTGGTGAATTTTTCCAACCAAAAATGATATAACAGATATTTTATTTTCCGAAGTGCCATAAATTCTAATATCGGGTATCGTTTTAATTTTTTCGGTAGCATATTTCAAAAGCATATCTTCATATTCGAAAATATTCTGTCGGCCAATTTTCTCTATATATTTTATTGCGGCACTTAGGCCAATAGCGCCAATAAAATTTGTGGTTCCTGCTTCGAATTTAAATGGTAAATCGTTATAAGTTGTTTTTTCAAAAGTTACGGTTTTAATCATATCGCCACCACCTTTATATGGAGGCATTTCGTTAAGCCATTTTTCTTTTCCATAAAGAACTCCAATTCCAGTTGGGCCATAAATTTTATGACCAGAAAAAGCGTAAAAATCACAGTCAAGTTTTTGAACATCTACAGGTTGATGGTGAATTCCTTGTGCTCCATCAATAAAAACGGGAACGTTATGGCAATGAGCAATTTGTATGATTTTTTCAATGTCGTTAATTGTTCCAAGCGAATTTGAAACATGATTTACTGAAACAATTTTAGTTTTTTCAGAAAAGAGTCTTTCGTATGCAGATAAATCAAGATCGCCTGTATATGTTGCTGGAATAACTTTAATTTTCGCACCAGTTCTTTCGCACATTAATTGCCATGGAACAATATTGCTGTGATGTTCTAGTTGAGAAAGAATAATTTCGTCGTCTTTTTTAATAAACTTTTCACCAAAAGAAAATGCTACAAGGTTAACTGCCTCTGTGGTTCCAGAGGTAAAAATAATTTCGTGCTGATGTTGAGCGTTTATAAAAGATTTGACAGTTCTGCGGGCATTTTCATATGACTCAGTCATTTTTTCGCTCAATGAGTGAACTCCACGATGAATATTGCTGTTATATTTCTGATAATACTCATTGGTTGTATCAATTACGGTTTGTGGTTTTTGTGTTGTTGCGGCATTATCAAAATAAACCAATTGTCTGTTGTAAATTTTTTGCTGGAGCAAAGGGAAGTCATTTCTTATGGCATTAACATCAATCATTTGCATTATCTTTTTAAAGAATAAGAGAAAATAATTATACGCTGCTAAGTTAGTGAATTTTCTGCGGAAAATTTAAATACTCAAATACTATAATTGTTAAACAATGTTGTAAAATTAGGGAGAGTTTATCATAATAATAGTTTCCAAATAGTACTTTTGTACTGAATATATATACAATGACATTAAGATTTGATTTTTTAATTATCGGATCTGGCATTGCCGGATTATCTGTAGCCTTAAAAGCTGCAAAATATGGGAAAGTTTGTGTTGTTACAAAAACATTAATCGACGAAACAAATACCAGATATGCACAAGGAGGAATAGCAGCGGTTACTCATCAACCAGATTCATTTGAAAAACATGTAAAAGATACAATAATTGCAGGGGCTGGTTTGTGTAATGAAGAGATTGTTAGAATGGTTGTTAGCGAAGCACCTGAACGAATTTCTGATTTAATTGAATGGGGAATTGACTTTGATAAAAATAATGATGGTAGTTTTAATTTAGCTCGCGAAGGCGGACATACCGAGCATAGAATTTTACATCATAAAGACAATACCGGTAACGAAATTCAAAAGGTACTTTCAATTCAGGTTAGGAATAATCCCAATATTACTGTATTAGAAAATCATTTTGCAATTGACTTAATGACACAGCACCATCTTGGAAGTTATGTGCGACGAAGTAATACTGATACAGAATGTTATGGTGCGTATGTGATGGATTTACAAAAGCACCAGATTTTTAGATTGCTTGCCAAAACAACTTTTATTTCATCGGGTGGAGTGGGAAATTTATATTTAACCACTACAAATCCAACTATTGCAACCGGTGATGGTATTGCAATGGTTCACAGAGCAAAAGGAATTACCGAAAACATGGAGTTTATTCAGTTTCATCCAACTTCACTTTATAATCCAGGCGAACGACCTTCTTTTTTAATTTCTGAAGCATTAAGGGGTTTTGGTGCAGTATTAAAAACAATTTCGGGTCGAGAGTTTATGCCCGAATATGATGTTAGAGGATCGCTTGCTCCACGTGATATAGTTGCCCGTGCAATTGATTATGAGATGAAAAGCCATGGCGACGATTATGTATATATTGATTGTACTCATTTAGATAAAAACGAATTACAGTATCGCTTCCCGAATATATATGCAAAATGTTTAAAAATTGGAATTGATATTACAAGAGACTTAATTCCAGTTGTTCCGGCAGCTCATTATTTATGTGGCGGAATTAAAGTTGATAAAAATGGCTGCTCACATATTAATCATTTATATGCAGTTGGCGAAGCTGCTTCAACAGGTTTACATGGTGCAAACAGATTAGCATCAAACTCATTAATTGAAGCCATTGTTTTTGCTCATCGTTCTGCACAGCATGCAATTTCAATGTTGTCAAACATTAAATTTCAGGAAGATATTCCTGAATGGAACGACAAAGGAACCACCCAACCACGTGAAATGGTATTAATTACGCAAAACACAAAGGAGGTTCACCAATTAATGACAAATTATGTTGGAATTGTTCGTTCTGACAGTAGACTTGAAAGAGCATTTGCCAGACATGCAATGATATATAATGAAACTGAGGAGCTTTATAAAAAATCAAAAATCTCACAAAAACTCTGCGAGTTAAGAAACCTAATAACTGTAGGTTATTTGGTTATTAAAGCAGCCTCAGTTCGTAATGAAAGTATTGGTTTACATTATAATATTGATCATGCTTCAGAAAAAATAAAAGCAGCTTTATAAAAACACTGCAACCTTTAGTGTTTATATTATGTCTTGACTTTACGAAAAAGTATCAATAATTTTTTCTTATTAATTAAAGACCGTATATTTGTAGTTAAACGTTAAAAAAAACACAAAATGAAAACAGTTATTTACATGTTTTTTATTATCCTTTTTGCAATGCCAGTTTTTGCAAAAAAAGTAGATGTTGAAACAGCAAAATTTGCTGCTAAAAACCTATATTTTTTGAAAGTCAATCAACTTAAAACAATAGCATTAAATCAGATAAACTTGTCATTAGTTTATACTGAAACAGTTAATGCAGAGCCCGTATATTATATTTTTAACGTGAACAATACCGAAGGTTTTGTTATTATTTCTGCGGATGATATTGCAATGCCATGTATTGGTTATAGCTTTGAAGGAGCATTTCAACCAAATAACGTTTCTCCATCGTTTAATTTTATGATTGGAGTTTTCCGTGATCAAATTGCAACTGCAGTTACACAAAAAGCATTGCCAAGCGCAGAAGCAACTCAGGAATGGGGAAGAATTCTTACAAATAATCCTATTTTAGAAATTAAATCGCTTAGCACAATGCCTTTATTGATAAACACCTGGAATCAGGATTGGCCATATAATGAACTATGTCCAGCTGATGCTGCTGGCCCTGGAGGTCATGTTTATGTTGGATGCGTTGCTACTGCAATGATACAGTGTATGAAGTTTTATAATTACCCAAGAGTTGGAACAAGTTCACATACTAATAGCACACTTACAAATGGTGGTTATGGTAATCAAACTGTAAATTATACTACTCAAAATTATATTTGGGAGAATATGCAAAATACACTTGGTACCTTAAGTACAACTTCAACTTTAGAAGTAGCAAAAATAGGTTTTCACGCAAGTGTTGCTGTTAATATGAATTATGGCGCTGATGGGTCTGGTTCACAAACCTCTTTAATCCCAGGTGCGTTAGAATCACATTTTAAATATTCTACAGATTGTAATTATGTTCAAAAAACAAGTTATACTCAAATAAACTGGGAAAATCTGCTAAAAACACAAATTGATAATAAACATCCAATGGTATATCAGGGAGCAGATGCAACTGCTGGCCACGCATGGAATTGTGATGGTTATATAACTACTACTACAAATGAATTTCACATGAACTGGGGTTGGGGTGGTTCTGCTAACGGTTATTTTTCTGTTGCAGCCGCAATAGTTTCAGGCGGTGGATATACTTTTGATCAGAATTTTGGTTGTGTATATAACATTTATCCTGCATCTGGTTATCCAGAATGGTGTGCCGGTACAAAGACAATTACTGGTCTTGCTGGCACTTTTAATGATGGCAGTGGAAATCAAAATTATTTAGACAATCAAGACTGTCTTTATTTAATTCAGCCAGCATGCGGGTCATTTGTTACAGTTTTATTTGATAGATTTGATTTAGGTACAGGCGATATTGTAAAGCTTTATGACGGAGCAACTACAAGTGCTGCAGTAATTGCAACATATGATGCAACAAATGTTCCTACCTCTATGGTTACATCAACTACAGGCGCAATGTTATTAGAGTTTATAACAGATGGCAGTAACAATAAAACGGGTTGGTATGTCAGCTATAATTCTTATCCTTGTTCCGGATCAAAAACACTAAGTACATCCACTGGTACAATAAGCGATGGAAGTAATTCTTGCGATTATAAACCTTCTTTAATATGTACCTGGAATATTCAACCATCACCAGCTGCAGATACTATCTCACTAACTTTTCCTGATTTTAATTTTGCCGCAGGCGATGCAGGTGATGTTTTAAAGGTATACAAAAACACAACAGGAACCTTAGTTGGTACTTATAGTTCAGCAAACTTACCTCCAGCTTCGCTTGATATTGCTGCAGCCAAAGTAATACTTCGTTTCCAAACAAATAGCACAAATCAAGGTGCTGGCTGGACAGTTAATTACACTTCTTCTTTATTAACAACAGGAATAGAAAATAATTTAGCAGAATTCAATACTGGAATATTTCCTAATCCATTTACAAATGATGCAAATATTTCTTATTCATTAACTGATGTTACAGATGTTAAAATAACCGTTGTTAATGTTTTAGGTGAAGTTATAGGAACATATAACAAACAAGAAGTATCTGGCAATTATATTTTACCTTTAAGTTCATTTACCGATAATATATCACAGGGAATGTACTTTGTAAACCTTTCCTTTAACGGAAAAGAAACGACAGCAAAAATAATTTGTACAAAATAATTTAAAGGCTCCTCTGGAGCCTTTTTTTATCTAATCTATGAAAAAAACTTTTATACTAATTGCTTCATTGATATTTGTTATTAATGGGGTGTTTTCGCAAACAAAATTGTGTTCAGAATACGAAGCAAATAAAAAAGCAGAAGCAGAAAATCCGGAAGCATTGCCTGCTAAAGCCGCCTTAAATAGCTTTACAAAAGAGTATGTTAGAAATGGAAACAAAACAGAAGAAGTTTATATTATACCTATAGTTTTTCATGTTTTACATAACTATGGTTCAGAAAACATTTCTGATGCACAAATACTAGATGCATTAAGAATTTTAAACGAAGATTTTAGAAAATTAAATTCAGATACTATTGATATTATTCCTGAATTTACAAGTATTGCAGCCGATTCAAGAATTGAATTTCGTTTGGCAACAATAGACCCAAATGGGGATTGTACAAATGGCATTGTAAGAGTCGCAACAAGTTACACTTATAATGCCGATGATGACTCAAAATTACAATCGCCATCATGGGATAGGAGTAAATATTTTAATGTGTGGACATGCAGTTCAATTGGTTCTGGTGCTGCAGGATATTCATATTATCCCTCAAGTGTTTCTGGCTCGTGGGGTGCAAGTAGAGACGGAGTAATAATATTATCAACTTATACAGGAAGTATTGGAACCGGAACTGTATATACTTCAAGAGCATTAACTCATGAAATTGGTCATTATTTAAATTTAGCACATACCTGGGGAAGTACAAATGAACCCGGTCTTTTATCTAATTGCGATGTAGATGATGATGTTTTAGACACTCCCAATACAATTGGTCATACAAGTTGTGATTTAGATGCAAATACTTGTGGGTTTTTAGATAATGTTCAGAATTATATGGAATATGCATATTGTGATAGAATGTTTACTGCTGGCCAAAAAGACAGAATGCGAGCTACCTTAAATAGTCCAATAAGCGGAAGAAATAACCTTTGGTTACCATCTAATTTATTATCAACCGGAACAAACGATGGAGCAGTTGCTCAGATTTGTGCACCTCAGGCAGATTTTACATATTCAAAGCAATATGCTTGTAACACATTGCAATTACAGTATACAAATTTAACATCAAATACAGATACACTTTCAAGCATTGTGTGGTCATTCCCTGGTGGAACACCAGCTATTTCTAATGACATAAATCCAATTATAACATACAGTAATCCTGGAAATTATAGCGCAACGTTAACTGTCTCTAATCCTGCGGGAACTGATCAAATTACCAAAACAAATATAATTCAGATTCAGAATTCATTATTAGGAGAAGGCTTACCATGGATTGAAAGTTTTGAAAACAGTTCTTTTCCAAATAATCCATTAGATTCAAATAAAAACTGGACTGTTAAAGGTAGTGCGAATGTTCCTTGGCAAAGTATTTCGGGAATTGCCTATGACGGACAGTTTTCTGTTGCTGTGGTAAATGACAATAATAACATTGGTCAGACATCAGAAATGTATTCTCCAAATATACTTTTTGCAGGTAACGATCCAAATAATTACTTTACATTTAGATATGCATATGCTCAAAAACAGACCGATAATACCGACCAATTACAAGTATTTGTTTCATTTAATTGTGGGCAAACGTGGTATCCACGGTTTGCTAAATCAGGAGTAGCTTTATCAACTAATGGTGGCGTTTTAGTTTCTTCTTTTATTCCAGATACCGCTAAGTGGCTAAAACAGAGTATTAGCCTTGGTATTTTTATGTCACGACCAAATATTAGAGTTAAATTTATTGTTACTTCTGGTGGGGGAAATGAAATTTATTTAGATGATATTAATTTAGAAAAAATAACTACCCTGGGAGAGTTACCACTTTCAATATCAAATAATTTAAGCATTTATCCTAATCCGTTAAATGAAGAATCGTTATTAAATTTTGATATAAATATTAGGTCAAAAGTTACATTAGAACTGTTAAATGTTTTGGGACAAAATATTGCAGATTTTGAGCAGATTTATATGACAGGTCCTTATAGCATTCCTTTAGGTGATTTGTTAAAACAAAATATACATTCAGGAATTTATTTTCTGAAAGTTTCGATAAACGGAAAAACAGAAACGATAAAATTAATTAAAAATTAATTTTTATTTTAACGTAAGTTCGATATAATTTTATTTCTTGCAAAAAGAGTCTTCTGAAATATTTTCAATGATTTTTACCCTAAATCCCTAAAGGGAAATCATTGAAAATCAATGCTACCTTTATAGTTACCTTCGGTGAAATCGCTTCGCTAAGTAGGGGCAAACATTTATTTTACGCACTTCGTTTGTGAAAGAGTTCAAAATATGCTTGAAAATCTTATTTCGAACTCACGTTATTTTATTGCATTCCAGCCTTGTGCTGTAATTTGAATAAAACTTCCTTCTGGCGAAATTAAATTTAATCCCTCTGATGCGTTTGTAATATTTCCTATAACACTTATTCCTTTTATTGATTTTATTTTTTCAAAATCAGAAATTGGTATCGTAAATAATAGCTCATAATCTTCGCCACCATTTAAAGCAGCAGTTTCGGGAGAAAAATTAAATTCATTAGCCATTTTGCAGGTTTCCGCATCAATCGGGATTTTTTCGGTATATATTCTGCACCCTGTTTTTGATTGTTTGCAAATATGTAGTAATTCAGAACTTAATCCGTCTGAAATGTCAATCATTGAAGTGGGTAAAATCTCTTTTTCTTTTAATATTTTTATAATATCAATTCTTGCTTCGGGTTTTAATTGTCGTTCTAAAATGTAATCATATCCCGATAAATCTGGTTGAACATGTGAAGTTTCAGAAAACACAGATTTCTCTCTTTCAAGTAATTGTAAACCCATATATGCAGCACCTAAATCACCAGAAACGCATATTAAATCAGTTTCTTTTGCTCCGTTTCTATAAACAATATCATTTGCATCGCCAATTGCAGTAACAGAAATTAATAGACCGGTAAGTGAGCTTGAGGTATCCCCACCAATTAAATCGACATTATATTTTTTGCAGGCGAGGTTAACCCCTTCGTATAATTCTTCGATAGCTTCTACAGAAAATTTTGACGAAACAGCTAATGAAAAAGTAATTTGTTTTGGAGTTCCATTCATTGCAACAATATCAGATAAATTTACAACTACAGCTTTATATCCAAGATGTTTTAAGGGAGTGTACACTAAATTAAAATGAATTCCTTCAACCAGCAGGTCCGTTGTTATTAAAACTTTTTTGTCAACATAATCAAGTACGGCTGCATCATCTCCAATACCATAAAGAGTTTCTTTATTTACTTTTTTAAAGTCATTTGTTATATGATCAATTAATCCAAATTCGCCGAATTCTGATAATGGGGTTACTTTTTTTTGCATTTTTTATAAATTAAAGAACAAAGGTAAGAATAATTAATTTTTATAGAATATTCGCACTTTAATTACGTGACAAACTCATGTTATTTTCAATCGTTACAGTCGCTCAAATGGAGCTAATACCGTTTTCAATTATAGTTGGTATTAGTCTTAGCTAAGAATGGGTAATCATTGCATTTTAAGCAGTTCGTTTGTGAAAGAGTTCAAAATATGCATGAAAATCTTATATCGAGCTCACATTAAGTTAATCTATTTACAACCGGGTTTGCATAAAGACTCAGAAATATTTTTTCTATTTCTACTTTGTCACCGTCAATTTCTGAAATAACTTTATTCTTATATTCAATAAACTCTAGTTTCTCTTTATTTGAATATTTATCGGAATGCTCGTCATTTTCATTAATTAAATCAAATGCGATATAATTTACTGGCCAAAGATTGAAATTTTTATAAATAATATTATCAATTTGTAAGCAAAGTTCTTTTGCATTTTCAATAGCGTTTTGTAATTCTAAATTCTTATTGTTTAACACTTTACCAAATGTCAAATGTATTTTTCCTTTATTTTGAGTTAAACCTTTTAAAATACTGGAAATATCTTCGCCTGGCTTTTTTTCATATTTTTTAAAAGAAGAAATATACATTTCATTTACTTTCTCGGTGCAACATGGCTCTATTTCGTATGAAATAGTAACAGGAACAATATTTAATTCGTTATAATTCTCGTTTATCGATTTTGAGCCACTCATGTTTAGCATCTTTAATAATGCTATTTCGGTTTTATCATCACCATCTTTAGTTCGGCCATTTCTTTGGGCAATCCAAACAGAAGCTTTTTTTTCGGTAATTGTATGTCGGATATATGCTGATAAAATTTTTGAGTTTGTTAAAATTTCTCTTGGACTTCCACCCCTGTTTACCTTAAACATTCTATTTGCTTTACCAAAATCGACAATTAACGGAAAACTCATTAAATTACTTCCAAATGTTATTTCTGTTGTTGGAAAATTATTTTTATTTAGTACTGCCTGTAAAATTGCTGAATCTAATATTATATCGCGATGATTTGCAATAAATAAATAAGGTATATCGGGCGACAAGTTTTCGATACCGCTTACCGAAAAACCTGTTGATGTTTTTTCGACAACATCAAAAACAAGTTTACGCATAAACTTTGATTGCAAGTCGGCAGCGGTATGAATATTATTTAATAAGGTAATAATTTTTGAATGCTCTGCTTCGGGATACAAAAACTTAAGCACTGATTTAAACTGAGGATAACTAGTTAATCTGTTTAATGCAGCATTAATTTCATTATCATTAAAAGGTCTGATATCTTCAAATTCCGGAAGGAACATATTTATATTGTTATTTTTTAAGATGTCTCTTTTATTTTATTAAGCAAATAATCAAAGCCTATAAGTTCGCCACAGGTTAAAAGCGAACCGATGGTAACACCCATAACACCGTGTAGATTTATATTCTGGCCAGTCATTAACAAATTCGGGACCTTTGTTCTTGGCAGTATAAAGGTTTTTAAAGGATTATTACAATCTTTCATTATGCCATATACCGAACCATTTATTGTGCCAGTATAATCTCTATAAGTTAATGGTGTTGAAGTATAATATGCTTTAATTTTGTTTTTAATTCCGGGAAATTGCTTTTCAATTTTATCAATAAGTTGATTAGCTTTTTGTTCTTTCATTTTCTTATATTCATCTCCTCGCTTTTCAACTGTAGTATTTTCCCATTTAGCCAACTCGTCATATTTCATATAGGTTATTGCAATCATGCTTTCGGCATAAACATCAGACGAGGAAACTGCCGGGGTGTATAACATAAATCCATCTGGCCAATTTAATGGCGAATAAGTTTCAACTCCCCATACATTATCGCTATTATAATAATAGCAATTATGATTCATGTATTTAAATTCGTTTTCTTTAAAAACAATATACAATGAAAATATTGAAATAGTTTGTTCTATAGACGAAATACGTTTTTTATATACGTTTCTATGCAAATTAGAACCTGTTAATTCTATTGTTTTTTCGGGATTAATATTAGAAATAAAATATTTTGCTTCTATCAAGTCGCCATTAGTAAGTAGCACATGAGAAATTTCTCCCTTTTCGTTTGCCGAAAACTCTTTAACTTCGGATTTTGTTAAAATTTTACCTCCATTATTTGTTATGCCTTCAGCAAGAATATCAGAAATCTGAGATCCTCCATCTACCATTCGCCACGAACTCTCGATTAAAGAAAAGTTAATTATACCATGTAAATAAAGCGGGGCAGAATTAGGGTGTCCGGCATATAAAGGATTTAATGCTGCCAATACATTTTGTAGTTTATAGTTATTTGTTAGCGAAGTTATATACTGGTGTGTGTTTTCGTAAAAATGCTCAAAACTAGCCATACCGGTTGATCCTGGCTTTGCTTTTCCTGCAAGTAAATTTGTAAGCGATAATCCTATTTCCTGTAATTTGTTAGTATATTTGTTTATTGCATCTTTTTCTTTGGGAAAATATGAGGTAATTGTATCAGCAAATCTATCAAAGCCTTGAGCATAATTATATTTTTCGCCAGCAATATCAATAACATCAAAAGCATTTAAATCCATTCTTTTCAAATTCAGCTTTTGAGTTAAGCCAAAATATTTGAACAAATAATTTAATGCCTGACCATCTTCCATGCTTCCGATATAATGCATGCCAGTATCAAAAATACATTTATTTCTAACAAAAGTCTGAAGACAGCCACCCAACTGATGATTTTTTTCTAAAATAGTAACCTCGTAACCTTCTTTGCTAAGAATATAGCCACAAAGCAAACCTCCTAAACCGCTACCAACAATAACAACTGAATTTTTTTCCATATTTTAGTCGATGCTTGCTTTAATTTTTTCAACTAAATAATCACTGCCAATAACTTCGCCACAGGTCATAACAGCTGCTATTGTTACACCCAAAATACCATGCATATTCAAATTTTGTCCTGTAAGAAACATGTTTTCAATTTTTGTTTTAGGCGAAATAATTGTTTTTAGCAACTGATCACTTTCTTTTAAAATTCCATACGAAGAACCTTCTGGAGTGCCAGTATAATCGCGATAAGTTAACGGTGTTGAAGTATAATAACTATCTATTTTATTTCTGAATTCGGGGAATTTTTGCTCAACTAAATCAAGTAATTGTTCCGCTTTATTCTGTTTAAATTCCACATAATCTTCACCTCTTTGCTCAATCCACGTGTTTTCCCATTTCGCAACATCTTGGTAACTCATATAACTCAAAACAATTACACTTTCGGCATATTTTAAAGATTTTGAGCTTGCCAGAGTGTAAAACATAAAACCTTGTGGCCATTGTTTTTCGGAATAATTTTCGGCACCCCAAACCGATATGTCTTTATGATAGTAATTATTATAATTTTGATATTCGAATGAGTTTTCTTTTAACACAATGTACAATGAAAACATTCCAATAGTATTATTCAGCGACATTATTCTATTCCGATATGCACCATAAACCTGATTACCCTCAATCATTTTAAGTGTGTTTACCGGATGAATGTTAGAGATTACAAAATCTGTTTCAAATAGTTCGCCATCTTTTGTTTCTACTGCAGAGATCTTTTTGTTTGTAAATCTGAACTTTGTTACTTCTTTATTTCTTAATACTTTTCCACCATTCTCTTTAATAATATTTGCAAGACTAATAGCAAGATGATGACTGCCATCGACCAGCCTCCAGGCACTATTTACAAAAGAATTATTAATAATTGCATGGATATAGAATGGCGTTTTATTTGGCAAACCGGCATAAAGCATATTTGTTCCACAAAGAACATTTTTAAGATCGCTGTTATTTGTTAGGGAATCGAAATATTGGGCAATACTTTGCTCGTATACTTCCCAATTTGCAATCTGATAACTATCAACATGTAGGTTATACAAAGGAAATTTCTTGCTTATTTGCTCTATGTCTTTTACATATTTAATTAAAGTTTGTCTTTCCTTTGGGAATTTTTCGACAAGATTTTCAATAAAAAGTTCCTGCCCTTGTGCAAATTTATATTCTTCATTTTTATAGGTTATTCTTTCAAAACCATCCATATCCAATCTGGCAAGGTTAAGTTTATCAAAAACGCCTACATATTTAAAATATTTATTTAAAATTTGCCCATCGGCTAGCCCTTCTGTATAATTTAAGCCAGTATTAAAAACATGACCTTTACGTGCAAACACCTGAAGACAGCCACCAACCTGGCGGTTCTTTTCCAGAACTGTAACAGAATACCCTTCTCTGCTTAAAATACAGCCACATAACAATCCGCCCAAACCTCCTCCAATTATTATTACCTTATCTTTTGCCACCTATTTTCTAATTATTAACAAAACATTAGAAGTTAGTTTTGTATTATCAATTATTTCAAACTGCAAATTAAATCGTTTTGCAATATCTACAATAAATTTTTGAGAAGTAAAATGAAGTTTTTTTCCTTCAAGCTTATTAAAGCCAAAATTTGTTGAAAAGAACTCGGTATATCTTGTTCCTAAATGTCTTTTTTTCATGCTTTTATCGCCATCGCGAATTATTATCATGCCATTTTCGTTTAAATGATTTATGCAATTCTCTATTAAGCGGGTTTGCTTTTCCTCATTTATATAATGTAAAATATCGGATAGAATAAAAACATCTTTATTTTTAAAATCATAATTTGATACATCTTCATAAAAAAACTGAATGTTTTCATTTTTAGAGATACAGTTTTTTGCTACCTCAATTTTATATTTATCGTAATCAATTCCCGTAATAATCCTTTTATCGGAGAGAAAACCAAGCATATACGACATAAAACCATAACCACAACCTATATCTAAAATTTCTGCTTTTTTAGGAAGTATCTGATTAAAATAATTATAATTATCTTCTAATTTAACTTTTATTCTGCCGTACCATTCCAGTAAGGGCCCTTTATAAATATAGTTTTTAATTAACTTATCATTTAAATATTTAGGTGTTTCACATTCTGTTTTAAGCATCTCATAATTTAAACGACAAAAAGTCTGCATCGATTTTGTTAATTCGTGATAATCTTTGCCATGTAAAGCATTATTTACAAATATTCTATCAAATATTTTTACTGTTATTTTCCCCGACCTTACATAATTCTCGCCTTTTAACATGCAATCACCGGCACCATGAATTAATACAGGAACAACATCTAAATTTAGTTGTTTTGCAAGATAAAATGCTCCTTTATGAAAGCGTGTTATATTTTGATCCTTTGTTCTACTTCCCTCAGGAAAAACCAAAATTGAATAACCTTCTTCAATTTTACTTTTTAATTTGTTTACAAGAATCTCATTTCCTTCTTTTACACTAAAAAAATCGATAAACCTAATAACATAGCCAAAAAACGGACTATTCCACACCCAATTATTTGTTATTACAACCATTTTTGGGTGTAAACCAAGTAATAACAAAAGATCGATATGAGATTGATGATTGCTGATTATTATTGCAGGTTTTTTAAAATTATCTACATTTTGTTTAATAAACTTTTTCTTAATTGGAAACAGGCTGTATACTAAAATACGACAAGCGTACATCATACAATAATGAACAAATATTTTTTTTTGTTTTAATTTCATTGGTAATAGCAAAGCTATTAGAAGACCAATATTTAACAACACACAACCATTTACAAATAATGTAAAAGCAAACATTGTTAATAATAAATTAGCAAAAGTAATTGGTACCGCTCTATTTATTCCGTTTTTTGACACAAGCACTTTGAAAAGGAAAGGCACTATAATATATGATAAAACAATGATGGATAATAAACCGATTAACAAAATCAGAATTACAGAATAGTCTAACTTATAATAAAATAAAATTCCTGCAACAATTAACAAAAACAAAAGTGCAACAATAATTTTAGATAAAATATTAAACCCATTTCTTTTGCCAGTTGAGTATAACTTTAGCTGTTTACTCATAACAACTGAGCTGACACAAACTCCTAACAGGGTTACAATAATGCCAGAAATAACCCCTAATAAATCTAACGGGATATTAAATAATTTGAATAAAAAAAACAACCATATCCAACTTAAAAAAGACGGAAAGGCTGTTATAAATCCAATTTCTATTCGTCCATAAATAAAAACTAATATAGCAAATAAAACAATCAGACTTAATATAACAATTAACCAAATATTAGCATTAAAGTCGAAAGTATAATTTCCGAAAGTGAAATTTAAGTGAGAAAAAAAACTTTGAATACTACTTAAATTAACATTTAATTCTGTAAATAAATTTCTTCTGTCGCCTATACCAAATGTTCTGTTAACATTAAAAATACAAACAAAGAGCAATACAAATTTTATTAGGTATTTAAACTTAAAATCATATCTTTTTTTAAACAATAACATTATACTTAAAATAGCTTTTTAAATTTTCTGAATAAACTTTTAGTGATATTTAAAGGTCGATAAATAGCTAAGCCTAAAAAAACCAACCAGGAATTTAACAAGCTAATTCTTAAAAAATCAATAAATGGCCTAAAATGCGTTATTCGTTCATTATTGGGAGGATAAAAAACCGAAATGGGTATAGATATTATTGGAATATTTCTCCACGAAGCTTTTGCTAAAACCTCTAATTCAAACTCATATCGGCGAGAAACAAATTTAATATTCTGCATTTTGTTTAAAGGGTATAATCTAAAACCCGACTGAGTGTCAATCAACTTAATTCCCGTAATAATAAAAACCCAAAAATTAGAAAACTTATTTGCAAAGCTGTTTTTTCGTGGCACATTTCCATTTATAGTAGTTCTGGCACCAATAATTAATGCATCTTTATGGTTATTGCAAGTTTTTATAAATTCTGGTATTTCCGAGGCGCTATGCTGACCATCAGAATCAATTGTAATTGCATAATTATACCCCAATTCAAGTGCTTTTTTAAATCCTTGTTTTAATGCGTATCCCTTCCCTTTATTTTTTGAATATGAAACAACAACGATTTTTTTAAATTTATCAAGAATTATTTCTGTGTTATCAGTAGTTCCATCGTTAACTACAATAATATTTTTAATGTGATTTAATACTCCATTAATTACTTCCTCAATTTTAGAAGCATTATTAAAGGTTGGAATTATAACACAAAACTTCTCCTCGGAATCAGAATATATTTGTTGGTCAATCAATTTAATCTTCGAAATATTAAACATTTACTTAATGCAAAATTACCATTAAATTTGAAAAAAATGACAGTTTACTTATTCCCTATTATACAATTAGATAATAGAATTTTAAAAAAACATATTCTAATTAAAAGTCTTTATTTATCTTCGAATTAAAAAAGTTCTATGTTAAACAAACAATATTTTGATTTTTTAAATGAGTTAGCGATCAATAACAACAAACTTTGGTTTGCCCAAAACAAATCCAGATTTGATTCGCTAAAACTTGATTTCGAGAAAATTGTATCTGAATTTATTAAAGCAATTGCCGAATTTGATTCTGAAATAGGAAACCTTTCATCTAAAGATTGTGTTTTTAGAATTTATAAGGATGTAAGATTTTCTAAAGATAAATCGCCTTACAAAACAAATTTTGGAGGCTTTTTCGTAGCCGGCGGAAAAAAAAGTGGAATGGCAGGATATTATATTCATATCGAACCAGGTGAGTGCTTCATAGGCGGAGGAATTTACATGCCCCCACCTCCAATACTTAAAAAACTTAGAGAAGAAATTCAGAATAATTTATCAGATTTCGTGAAAGTTATTTCAGCTAAAGATTTTAAAACAAATTTTAAAGAAATATCTGGCTCAAAAACTACATTAATGCCAAAAGGGTTCGACAAAAATTTTGAAGGAGCAGAATATTTAAAATATAAAGATTTTACAGTAATTAAGCCAGTTAGTGATGATTTTTTGTTGAGTAAAGATGCCTTTAAAAAGATTGTTGATGTTTTTAAATCAATGAAACCTTTTAATGACTTTTTGAATAAAAGTTTTGGGGTATAAAATTATTGTTATTGCTTCATCAACTCTTCAATTTCGTTTAGTTCTATTGGAATATGTTCCATTAAATCAATAGGAGTTTTATCAATCAAAATATCATTTTCTAATCGAATTCCAAAGCCTTCTTCTTTAATATAAATTCCCGGTTCGCAACTAAGCACCATACCTTTTGCAAATGGAACTTCTCTATTTCCGCAATCGTGCACATCCAAACCTATAAAATGTGAAGTTCCATGCATATAATATTTTTTATACAAGGGATTTTCTTTGTCTTGCTTTTTAATCTCACTTTTATTCAAGAGCTTTAATTTTACTAATTCCTCCTCCATCATTAATCCAACCGATTCATTTAATTTATCAATTGTATTGCCAATTACCATCAACTTTTTTGCTTCTTTCAATATTGATAAAACAGAATTATAAACCTCAGCTTGTCGTTTAGTAAATTTTCCAGAAACTGGAATTGTTCTTGAAAGATCAGATGCATATCCCAATTTTTCTGCACCAAAATCCAAAAGAAGTAAATCACCATTAATTAATTCGGCATTATTAAAATTGTAATGAAGTATTGTTGAATTAATCCCACTTGCTATAATCGGCAAATATGCATGAGGACATTTTTCGGCTTTTATAAACCTCATCGTAATTTCAGCTTCTACATCGTATTCATAAATTCCAGGATTAACTAATGGTAATATTTCACTAAATGTTTTTCCAGTTACCTGAATTGCTTCTTTTATAATTTCTATTTCAGTATTCTCTTTTATTAATCTTAACTGATTAATTAATGGGACAATTTTTTCAAATTGTTTAGATGGATATTTAGCTTTAATCTCTTCTGAAAATCTGTACGAAGCAGAAATCGACATGTCATTTGAAGGCCATTCATCTCCCATTTCTAAATAAACATTCGATGCACTTTCAATTACTTGTTGCAAAAAAACAGACAAATCACTGCTCCACTTAACATTACTTATACCCGAAATTGATTCAGCTTCATGTTTTGTATGTTTATGCCCTTCCCATGTTAATGTTTTATTATCTGTATACCTAATAAATAAAACTTCTCTAAACTCCTTTTTAGAATGACTTGGATAAAGTATTAATACAGTTTCTTCCTGCATAACACCAGTCAGATATATCATATTTGAACTCTGACGATACTCATTATACAAACTTCTGGTACGCAGCGAATGTGTTGCAGAACATATTATTGCGACAGAATTTGGCTTCAAAAACTTAACTAGTTTAGCTCTGTTTTTTTTGTAAAGTTCTGGGATTAATTTATTCATGCTGTTAATTTAGATTACATATAAATTACAAAAAAAAATAATATTTGAAAATAATCAATTTAAGAACTTACTACTTTCGCATAAAATTATTTTTTAATTTATTTTTAAACTTACAAATTTTCGTATCACGAAATTATTCTAAATATTCTTATTATGAGCGGATTTTTATCTTCATCCATCGGCAAAAAGGTTATAATGAGTTTAACCGGCTTGTTTTTAGTTGTTTTTTTATGTGTACATCTATTTGTAAATCTGCTTACTCTGGTTGATGCAGATGGCAGTACATTTAATACAGTTGCTCATTTTATGGGTACCAATATTATAATGTCTGTAATGCAATGGGTGCTTGGAGCTGGCTTTATTCTTCACATGCTTTGGGCTACAGTATTAACATTAAAAAATCGTGCTGCACGTCCGGTAAAATACGAAGTTAGCACAAACAGCGATACCTCTTGGTCATCGCAAAATATGTTTATTTCAGGTGCTACAGTATTAGCATTCTTAGTACTTCACTTAGTAAACTATTTCTACAAAATTAAATTTACTGAGTTAATTGAAAGCGGACAAATGTCGGAATTTGAATTAGTAACAAGTATTTTTCAACCACAATATTGGTATTTTTCTGTGATTTATATTATTTCATTTATACTTTTAGGATTACATTTAAATCACTCTTTTCAATCTTCATTTCAAACCCTTGGCTTAAATAACACAAGCTGGTTACCTCGTTTAAAATTTATTGGAACTCTATACGCAATAGTTATTGCAGTAGGTTTTTCAATTATTCCGATATTCTTTTTAATGAAAGCATTACTTTAATAAATCCCTTTAAAAACTATGGGAACACTTAATTCAAGAAGTCCTGAAGGACACGTAAGTCAGCAATGGACAAAATTTAAATCAACTTGTCATCTTGTTAATCCGGCAAACAAGCGTAAGCTTGATATTATTGTTGTTGGAACAGGTTTAGCCGGCGCTTCAGCAGCTGCTGCTCTTGGCGAACAAGGTTATAACGTAAAAATATTTTGCTATCAGGATAGTCCTCGTCGTGCACATAGTATTGCTGCGCAAGGTGGAATTAATGCTGCAAAAAATTATCAGAATGATGGCGATAGCGTTTACCGTCTTTTTTATGACACTATTAAAGGTGGCGATTATCGTGCTCGTGAATCAAATGTTCATCGTTTAGCAGAAGTAAGTAACCTAATTATTGACCACAGCGTTGCTACCGGTGTTCCGTTTGCCCGTGATTACGGCGGTTTACTTGATAACCGTTCATTTGGTGGATCGCAGGTTTCCCGTACATTTTATGCTCGTGGACAAACCGGACAACAATTATTACTTGGCGCATATAATTCGTTAAATCGCCAGATTAAAAATAAAACTGTTGAAATGTTTAGCCGTCGTGATGTTTTAGACATTGTTATTATTGATGGAAAAGCTCGTGGAATTATTGCACGCAACTTAGTTACTGGCGAAATTGAAAAACATTTCGGTCATGCAGTTTGTCTTGCTACTGGTGGATACGGAAATACCTATTTCCTTTCTACAAATGCAATGGGATCAAACGGTTCAGTTGCATGGCAAGCATATAAAAAAGGTGCATTCTTCGCAAATCCTTGTTTTACACAAATTCACCCAACTTGTATTCCTGTTCACGGCGACTATCAATCAAAGCTTACTTTAATGAGTGAAAGTTTACGTAACGATGGTAGAATTTGGGTTCCAAAGAAAATAGAAGATGCAAAACGTTTACAAAAAGGCGAAATAAAAGGAAGTCAGATTCCTGAAGATGATCGCGATTATTACTTAGAGCGTCGTTATCCAGCTTTTGGAAACTTAGTTCCACGTGATGTTGCATCAAGAGCTGCAAAAGAACGTTGCGATGCTGGTTTTGGGGTTAACAATACCGGTTTAGCTGTTTTCTTAGATTTTTCTGACGCAATTAACAGATTAGGAAAAGCTACCATTGAAGCTCGTTATGGAAACTTATTCCAAATGTACGAAAAAATTGTTGACGAAAATCCATATGAAACTCCAATGATGATTTATCCTGCTGTTCATTATACTATGGGCGGTTTATGGGTTGATTATCATTTAATGACAACAGTTCCTGGATTATTTGCACTTGGCGAAGCAAATTTTAGTGATCATGGCGCAAACCGACTTGGTGCATCAGCACTGATGCAAGGTTTAGCCGATGGTTATTTTATTTTACCTTATACTATTGGCGATTTTCTTTCAAAAGAAATTGGAACCAAAAGAATGTCAACAGAAAGTCCGGAATTTATTGAAGCAGAAAAGAAAGTATCAGATAGAATTCAAAAATTATATGCAATAAAAGGTAACGAACCTGCTGATTATTTTCATAAAAAACTTGGACAAGTAATGTGGGAATATGTAGGAATGGGACGTACAGAAGAAAGCCTGAAAAAAGCTATTGAACTTATTCCAAAAATAAGAGAAGAATTCTGGTCAAACCTTAAAATAACAGGAAATCCAACAGAATACAATCCAGAACTTGAAAAAGCCGGAAGAGTTGCAGATTTTCTTGAGTTAGGTGAACTAATGGCTCGTGATGCTTTAAACAGACGCGAATCTTGTGGCGGACATTTCCGTGAAGAAATGCAAACAGAAGATGGCGAAGCAAAACGTGACGACGAAAACTTTGCATATGTAGCTGCTTGGGAGCATAAAGAAAATGCAGTTCCAGAGTTACACAAAGAGCCTCTTGAATACAAAGAAGTTAAATTAGTTCAACGTAATTACAAATAACGGTTGCTAAAAATCGAAAAAAGAAATTTTATGGATTTAACTTTAAAAATATGGCGTCAAGCCTCAGCAAAAGCAAAAGGAAAATTTGAATCATATCCTATTTCAAATATTTCTGCAGATTGTTCTTTTTTAGAAATGATTGATATTTTAAACGAAAAATTAGTTCGTGATAATATCGATCCTGTTGCTTTTGATCACGATTGTCGTGAAGGAATTTGTGGAATGTGCAGTTTGTATGTTAACGGTCGCCCACACGGACCAGATGACGATATAACAACATGCCAGTTACACATGCGTAAATTTAAAAATGGCGATACAATTACAATAGAACCTTGGCGTGCCGGCCCATTTCCTGTAATTAAAGATTTAATTGTTGATAGAAATGCATTCGATAAAATCTTGCAGGATGGTGGATTTATTTCTGCTAACACTGGTTCTGCTCCTGATG
This sequence comes from uncultured Bacteroidota bacterium, assembly GCA_903837285.1. Lineage (GTDB taxonomy): Bacteria > Bacteroidota > Bacteroidia > Bacteroidales > GWA2-32-17 > GWA2-32-17. Next base: position 38,259 of record CAILUD010000078.1, read on the forward strand.
CAAACGCAATATTAATTCCGAACAGAGAAGCAGAACAATCAATGGATGCTGCTGCTTGTATTGGTTGTGGCGCTTGCGTAGCAGCGTGCAAAAACTCATCGGCAATGTTATTTGTTTCTGCAAAAATTTCACATTTAGCTTTATTACCACAAGGTAAAGCTGAAGCTGCAATTCGCGCAAAAGCAATGGTTGCTAAAATGGACGAACTTGGATTTGGTGGTTGTACAAATACCGGTGCCTGCGAAGCAGAATGCCCAAAAGATATTTCTATTTCAAATATTGCAAGATTAAACCGTGAGTTTCTTTGTGCAGTAATTTTAGAATAATTATATTTTGTTATAACATGTTTTAAAACCCGTTTCGATTTGAAATGGGTTTTCTGTTTTTATAGCTAATTCAAAAACATTAGTTAACTTTATTGATATGTTATTTAACCCATGTTAAAAAACATTCTGTAAAAAACAAATAACGTGCAACCATTCTAAATAAAACTTCATCTATCAAAAAATACTAACAACTATGAAAAACATATTAATTACTACAGTTCTATTATTTGCTTTCTTTCAATTTTCATATGGAGTAAACAGCTTAAGAGTGGGCGATCCCAGATCAACATGGTATACGTATCAAGGAACAATTGAAGAAGCAACATTATCAATAAAACCGAAAGGTTTGTATATGGAGTATGGGTTATATCTTACTTTTTCAGCAAGAAATACACCTTTATACTATAACACTGATTCATTAGAGACAGTATTAAAATTTGATTTGCCGGCAAATGCAACAATAGTCGATTCATGGCTTTGGATAGGAGATGATATTATTAAAGCAAAAATTTTAGACAAATGGTCTGCCTCGGCAATATATGAAGGAATAGTTCAAAGAAGAATGGACCCATCAATTTTAACAAAAACAAGCAGTACAAGCTATGAATTAAGAGTCTTTCCAATGTTAGGAAATTCTACCAGAAAAGTAAAAATTACTATCCTTATGCCTACAAACTGGGTAAACAATGAAGTTTTAAGTGCTATTCCATTAAGTATTTTAAGCACCTCATTAGTTCCACTTCAAAAACTGAATGTTGTTACATGGGCTGATAACACCTGGACTAACCCACATTTTTTTGGATCGGCTAACCTAATGTTTTACCCACAAACCGATACAATCCTTGGGTCGTATTTTTATACAGAGATACCAAACTTTATGTTTTCAACCAGTATTTCTGCTGCTTTCAACTCTCCTGTAACAAACGGAGCTTATTTAAGCACATACTCAGATGGAACAGATAAATATTACCAACTTGCGATTGATCCAAAAACATTAATAGATACTATTCAAGGTACAAATGTTGCTTTTTTAATAGATTTTCATGCAGCCAATACCAACTTAAGTAAAGCAACAGTAATAGACAATGTAAAACAATCTATTTATAGATATTTATCTGTTAAAGATTCGTTTAATTTAATTTTTTCTAATTTCTCTATTTACCGAGCAAGTAACACCTGGATACCGGCAGATTCTGCATCAATCGAAAATGTTTTCGCAACTTTTACTACTCCGCTTTCTGATTATTCAAATCTTACTTCTCTTTTATTTAATGGTATCGATTTTATTGTAAGCCACGGAAACAACGGAAAGATTGTCTTACTTTCATGTTCCAATCAATACTCTACCAGCAATGTTGCAAATTCTTTGGTAAACGATATTGTTAGCAATATGGATCCCGATATTCCTATTCATATTTGCGATTACCAAAACCTAAACATGAACTATAACTACATAAACGGAAGATATTATTACGGAAATGAATATTTGTATTCCAATTTATCAATGATTACTCTGGGTTCTTTTTATAGAGTTTATAACACAAGTTATACGCTTTCTGATATTATTGGAATGAATTTAAACGAAGCTTGCGGTATAATTAACTCGTTTGATTTATATACAACAGCAACCGGAGGATTTTGTCACAGTAGATATTTTTTAAATACAATGTCAACTACTGCTTATATCTCAAATTCAATTATGCAAACCGGAAAATTTAATGGTAACCTACCTTTCACCGCATTTATCTCAGGAGAATATAAAGGTAATATTTTCTCTAAAGTTGTAACTTTTACATCAACTGATGCTATTGTGGGCGATACTATGAGCAGAGAAATATGGGCAGGCTTAAACATTAAAGATCTTGAATCGCAATCACAAACAAATAATTTAATTAGCACTATTGTTGCAAAAAGTATTAGTGAAAGGGTATTGTCTAAATATTCAGCTTTCTTATGTCTCGAAGATACTAACCAAATATGTAATGATTGCGCTGATGAATCGGAGTTCACAGAAATAGAAACCGACACTATAGCTATAGATTTAGAATTAACTGCTTTTCCAAATCCATTTACCGAATCGGTTACAATAAAAATTAATACTACTAACTCAACCGATTATTCGAAGGCTACTTTTAAAATATTTAATATTATGGGCGCAGAGGTATCAACTTTTAATTATTCGGATTGCATTAAAAATGGATATCTTGAATTTAATTGGAATCCGGGTGTAAGCAACGAACTTGCTCCTGCAGGAATATACTTGTTTGTAATGACGACAGAAAATGCAACAAAAAGTATTAAGTTAATAAAACAGTAACTAAGATAACGTGAATTCAATATAATTATATTTTATGTAAAAAATAGTATTTTGAAATCTTTTCAATGATTTTTGCCATAAATCCCTAATGGGAAATCATTGAACTATTTCACAAACGAACTGCGTAAAATCAATGCAACCTTTAGGGTTACCTTCGGTGAAATCGCTTCGCTAAGTAGGGGCAATAATTGATTTTCAGAAAGATGTTTGAAAATTTTATTTCGAACTCACGTTAACATAAATTCTATTTCTTCTAACCCTCATAAATTCGAAAATTTATGAGGGTTTTTTATGCTTTAAAGCTAATTACTCCATAATAAACTATTATAAAAGATTTTTTTAGATAAATACTTTTAAATTTGTAGTACCCAAAACCAAAACTTTCTTTGCTTTATGATTTTCCAACAGGCTGCATTAAAAACAGCCATATTCATTATATCAACCTGTTTATCAGTCACTTTATTTTCTCAAGATTTTAGTGAACTAGGCTCTAAAAGGGTTAAATATTTCTCTGCCGAAGATTATAACGGGCATGCACAAAACTGGTCCGTTTTTCAGGATAAACAAGGTTTGTTATATTTTGCCAATAACGATGGAGTTATTATTTATGATGGACAAAACTGGAAAACAGTTGGGTCATTTCCTGTAAGATGTTTTAGTCAGGGAAAAGATAAAAGAATTTATGCTGGCGGAGATAATGAATTTGGATATATAGAAAAAGATGCATTCGGTAAACAAAAATGGATTTCTTATTCAAAAAAACTTCCAGAAGAATACAAAAATTTCTTATCTATACTTAGCATTCAACAAATTAATGACGAAACCGTTTTCTTTGGTTTCAGAGGTATTTTAATTTATAAAAACGACTCCTTAATAAAAGTAATTAGGCCCCAAACCGATTTTCGTTTTTCATTTAAATATAAAGATCGCATCTTTTTCAGGCAATCAGACGTTGGTATAATGGAATTTAAAAATAACAACATATACAAATTACCGCATGGTGATTTTTTTTCTGATAAACCGTTATATATGTTTGAACCATTTGACGAAAATCACGCAATACTTGCTACTAAATTAAATGGTTTATACCTTGTTAATTTAAAAAATATTGCCCGAAAAGATTTGCCGTTAGATTCAATTTATCAACCATTTAAAACAGAAGCAGACAATTTCTTTAAAACAAACAGTATTTATCACGGAACCACATTAGAAAATGGCGATTTGGCATTAGGATCAACAGTTGCAGGTATTATTATTATAAACAAAAAAGGTAGTATTAAAAGAGTTTTTAATAAACAAAACGGACTTCCAGTAAATAATGTGAACTTTGTTTTTTTTGATCGCGAAAAAAATATTTGGTTAGCACTTAACAATGGTGTTGCTAATATTGAGATGAACAGTCCAATGAATTACTTTGGAGAAACAACCGGTTATCAGGGAATAGTTGTAGGAACAATGTTTTTTAAAAATAAATTTTATATAGGCACATTAGAAGGACTATATGTTTTAACACAAAACACAAACTTTACAGCCAGCGGTTCTTCTTTTTACAATTTTAAACGATTAACCAATGAGTATAATAGCTTTATGCAGTTTGACACAATTGCCAATAAACTATACGCAGCTACCCGATATGGATTTTATGAAATAGATAACGAACAAATTAAACCAATTAAACAAATGGAATTTTCTTATTCCATTTTACGCTCCAAAAAAGACCCATCATTAGTTTTTGTAAACAATTCAGAAGGACTAGCAGTTTTTAAAAGAATAAATAACGAATTAAAATTTACAACTCAAATTAAGGGCATTGAACACGAAATTCGATATATATATGAAGACAATGAAGGTGCATTGTGGATAAATGGCAATAATAATGATTTATTAAAGCTTGTATTTAACAAAAACGATTTTATTAACCCCAAAATAATGGTTTATGACTCAACCAAAGGTCTTCCATCTAGGGGCGCTGTGGTTATTGTTAAAAATTGCGATCACCTTGCTGTTTTATTATCCGACCAAAGAGTTTACCGTTATACCGCATGCAATTCACCAGTTGGTAAAAAAGATAATTTTTATCTGGACCCCTTATTTCCTAGCTTTATACCCGGAACAAAAGACTCAATATGGTATAATTTAATTACTAAATTTAACGATTCGGTATGGTATGCCTTAACTGTTCAACAAGGACTTATTAAAATAACACCGAACAAAAATGACAATTCTAAAATAACCGTAATTTCATCTTCTTTTGGTAGAACTACAAACACTTATTTTTCGTTATACCCCGACAAAGAACATAATCTTTTATGGTATTCAACTAACAAAGGTTTATTCTCTTATAACTTAGAAAACAAGGTTAAAGAAAACATTAACTTTATAACATTAATAAGCGAAGTGCTTATTGGCAAAGACTCCATTGTATATAACACAAATAACAATTTACAAAACACCGAAATTCCTTTTGTAAAAAATTCATTAACCATAAATTTTGCTTCATTATTTTACCAAGGAAGCGAAAATAATCTTTTTCAGTTTTATTTAGAAGGCATGGATAAAACCTGGCTCAACTGGACAAAAGAAAAATACATAACATATAACTTTTTACCCGAAGGCAATTATGTTTTTCATGTTAAAGGCAAAAACATGCACGGTGTTGAGAGCGCCGAAACAACGTTTAAATTTACAATTCTTCCTCCATGGTACAGGGCCTGGTGGGCTTATTCGCTATATGGAATTTTACTTATTTTATTTATCATAACCGTTGTTATAATATATGGCAAACGATTAAAATTAAGAAATATTAAATTAGAAGAGCTTGTGCAAAACCGTACAGCAGAAATAAAAAGACAAAACTCCGAAATTGAAAATAAAAATTCACAATTAAATGATATTAATAAAGAATTAGAAAAACTCTCTATTGTTGCAAGCGAGACTGATAATACAGTTATAATAATGGATAAAGACACTAATTTTATTTGGATTAACGATAGCTTAAGGAAAAAATATAATATTGATTACGAAGAATTTGAGGCAATAAAAGGAAAAAAACTACTAGACTCTTCTTATAATCCAAACATTAAAAAAATTGTCTCAAAATGCGTTTCCGAAAAGAAAACTGTTATTTACGAATCGGAAGCAAAACTAAATTCGGGTAAAACAATTTGGATGCAAACTACCTTAACACCAATATTTGATGAACTTGGTGAAATTAAAAATCTTGTAGTTATTGATTCCGACATAACAAAAATGAAAAAGGCTGAAGAAAAAATTAAACTTCAGAGCGAAGAACTGGAACGCAGTTTATTTGAACTCGAAAATAAAAACCAGCTTATTACGAACAGTATTGAATATGCAAGAAAAATTCAGGAAGCATTTCTACCATCAATAACTGAAATAAGAGAAATTTTTCCTAACTCTTTTGTATTCTTCAAACCTCGCGACGTTGTAAGCGGTGATTTTTTCTGGGTACACACCGAAGGCAACTTACAATTTGTTGCAGCTGCCGATTGTACCGGACACGGTGTTCCCGGAGCATTTATGTCGATTATTGGTAACACACTTTTAAATGAAATTGTTCGAGAAAAGAAAATATTTCAACCCTCGCAAATTCTTAATATGTTAAATCAGGGCATTATAACTGCACTTCATCAGGATAAAGACTCGCATAACAGTCAGGATGACGGAATGGATATCGCATTTTGCTCATATAACACTTTAACTAAAAAAATTACGATAGCAACAACTAATCATATGGCTATTGTATGCAATAATTCAGGAGTTCAAAAAATAAATTGCGATTTATTTTCAATCGGTGGCTCGTTCTCTGCCAGAGATAGTGTTGCATATAAAGAAGTTGAAATTCTAACTGATAATTTCACTCAAATTTTTCTTTATTCCGACGGCTTTCAAGACCAATTTGGTGGACCAAACAACACCAAACTTATGACAAAGCCTTTTGAGAACTTTCTAATTTCAATTAAAGAACTATCAATTAATGAACAAATAAAAGAGGTTGAGCATAAATTCGCCTCCTGGAAAGGAGAAAATAAACAAATTGACGATGTTCTTGTAATTGGATTAAAATTTTCGGATATTTAATGCCTTAATATATATAATGATAAAATTTAGATTCATATTTATTTTTTTCATTCTTCTAATAACTTCTCAACAAAAAGTTACGGCAGTAGAAATTGTTGACTCATTAATTGAAAATTTTCCTAAAGGTGCTTCTGATTCTACAAGAGCTGTATTTTACATTAATGCAGGAAATAGCTCGAAAGGAAATACTCCAAAAGTAGCTTATGAAATGGCCTTAAAAGCTCTACGTATAAGCGAGTCGGCGAATATGCCAACCATTTTCATAGACGCCCAAAACCTAATTGGATCAATAAAAAATGATTTGGGTGAATATACATACGCACTTGAAAGTCATATAAAAGCACTTGAAAAAGCAGAAACTATAAAGGATTATTACAGACTTTCTGCTACTTTTAATTATATTGGCACAGTTTACTTAGCGCAAGGTATTCCAAAACAGGCTATAAGTTATTTCGAGCAATCGTTAAAAGTTGCAGAAGACAACCATACCAACAATCAGATTCTTAATAATCTTTATCGACTAGGTATTATTTACGAGTCGTTGGATAGTCTACAAATTGCATATAAATATTACAAACGAAGTCTTTTAATAGAAGAGGAATTAAAAAATAAAGAAGGTATTTTTTATAGCCTTCTTGGTATTGGTTCGGTAAGTGTTAAAAGAGAAAACTATTATCAGGCATTTATAATTTATAACAGAGCATTAAAAATTGCCGAAGACCTTAAGGTTTTAGCATATGTGTCTCTTTGTTACTCTCATTTAGGTGATTTGTTACGAGAACAAAAAGAATACGTAAGAGCCAGAAATTATTACCTCAAAGCATTAAATATTGCCGACTCTCTTGATTTTAATAAAGACAGGCGCGACTGTTACAAAAACTTGGCTATTACAAATGAAAATCTTCAGGTTTATAATGATGCATATTATTATTTAGGGCGATATATTGAAATAAACGATACTTTGTTTAATCAGGAAACAATTGCAAATAATTTGCAAATGCAAATTCGAGTTGATTTAAGATCTAAAGAAAAGGAAATTGAAGGATTAAAACAAAAAGAGGAACAAGATAAAACTATTAGAATCATTCTGATTGCTTGTTTAATACTTTTCACGGTTTTAGCTTTTTTACTCTTCTATTTAAATAGGGTAAAACAACATACTAACAAATTGCTTAAAGAGCAAAACACAGAAATAGAACAACAAAAAGAAGAAATTAGCACCAACCTTGAACAGCTTGCTATTGTAAACAATCAAATGTCGGCAAAAAACCAGCAAATTACCGATAGTATTATTTATGCAAGCACAATTCAGGAAACAATACTACCACATACAAATGTTTTTAAAAATTATTTTAAAGATTCTTTTGTCTTCTTTAAACCACGGGATATTGTTAGTGGCGATTTTTACTGGATAAACTACCGTAAAGGCAAAGTATATATAGCTCTAGCCGATTGCACAGGGCACGGTGTTGCTGGGGCATTTATGAGCATGATTGGCTACACATTGTTAAACGGGATAATTGAAGAAATATCCGACCCTTCGCCTGCCTCCATTCTCGAAAAACTTAACGAAAAAATACTGGCTTCGCTTCACCAGCATGATACTCAGCATGACGACGGAATGGATATCGCAATTTGCGCTTACGATATGAAAAACCATACTATTGAATTTGCTGGTGCAAATCAAAATATTGCTATTGCTTTAAATAATTCGGTAATTATTTATCAAGGCGATATATTTTCTATTGGCGGAACTTTTGGTAACAAAGCAAATCATAGTTTCACTAATCATATTATTAATATCGATAGCTCCACAACTGTTTATTTATATTCAGATGGATATCAAGATCAATTCGGACAAAGCGCAAATCAGAAATTTATGTCTACCCAGTTTATTTCAATGCTTAAAAATATTTGTATGCATCCTATTTCAGAACAACATGCAACAATTAGCAAAACATTTGAAGAATGGAAAGGCTCGCAAAAACAAACCGATGATGTACTTGTTATTGGATTGAGATTTTAAGATTCAATCAATTATCCTTAATTTAGTAAAATTTCTTAATTAACTAAACGTTATAATTATGAAATTTCTTAATTTAGCCAAAAATAATAACCATGAAAACTAACAGATCGCAATATTTTGTTCTGGGATTAATACTTTTTCTAAGTATAAATTCATTTGCACAAACTGAAGATTATAAAGAACCTGCATTACCTATTGATCAGGAAACAAAATTGATTTCATATTCAAAAATAATTGAAGTCACTGCAAATAAAGATTCTTTGTATAAAAAAGGGCAAATGTGGTTTCGAAAATTTTACAAAAACCCAACCGGTGTAATTCGTGAAAGTGATACCATTAGTGGTAAAATTTTAGGAAAACATCAAATAAAAATTCTTAATCCTACCGATAAAAAAGGCATTCAAACAATGAAAGGCATTACCCAATACTCAGTTAACACATATTATAAAGATAATAAAGTAAGAATTGTGCTTACCGAAATTAATTTAACTGCAGCATCATATACTCCTATAGAAAAATGGCAAGACAAAACCGCTAAAGACTTTACTACAAAAAACTACTTTTACCTTGAGCAAATTGATAAGCAAATGAATGAAATACTTGTCGATTTTGAAAAGTTTATGAAAGAACCGGCAAAGGCGAAAAAGGATGAGTGGTAGGTTACTTTAATTGCTTTGCAGTTTTTTTCTTCTTTGCAAGAATTTTTGCAGGATCCTCTTTGTTAAACTTATATATAATATAAAACAAACTGCTTAAGAAAAATGGGATAAGCGGTATTTTATATCTTACAAGAGCACCAAAATTTGCAGTAGTTAGCCCCACCGCAAAGGCAAAAGTAAGCGAAAAAACTAATGAAAAAACAATTAATGAATTATCAAAAACCACCTTTAACATATATTTAAATCCTACTTTAAAGACAGCTATTGTACATAATAAAACAACGTACAAGAATAAAAACAATAATATTGAATTTTCTATACCTGAAATTAACATTACAGGATTTTTTGCCTGCCAAATAAATGGCATAAATAATCCTACTGTTAACGCTATTGGAGTTTTGGCAATCACTCCAGTCAAAGTTGGTTCAAAGGAACCTATATCATAACTATTACCACCATAATAATCCTGCTTTAAATCAAATTGAGTAATTGAAGCTTTTTTAAGCATCCCATCAACAGAAGAATATTGACCTGAGGTACTACCTAATTTAAACATCAATAAAGTACCCCCAACAACAATTATTAAAGCGAATAATGGAAGAATAGTATATTTTAAAATTATATTTTTATTTCTTTTCAAAGTATAATGAGCATACATTATAACAGTACCAGCAAACGAAGAATAAAATATATATGGTTTCATTGAAAGCAAAACATATATGCCTATAATTAAAACAATTACATGAAACTTTATTTGTTGTTTGTAAATAAATGTTTTATAAAAAGAAACTATTAACCAGCATGTTGCACTTAATGTATAACTATCTTTTAAAATTCCCGACCCCCAAAAAAACACAGAAGGAATAAATAATACCGAAAAAGCTAATTGATTAGAAATCTCTTTATTTTCTTTAACAAATAATTCTAATAAACGCCAAATGCCAAAATAAGTAAATGTTGATAAGAGCATTGTTGAAACAATAAAACTTTTACCTGACAATAAAATAAATGGCACAGTTAATCTTACTACAGTATAAGAATTTGAGTCACCAAAAAAAATAGGATAACCAGTATTATTATCAAAAGCAGAATAGTTTTCAGAAGACAAATTTCCGAAAATAATTGAAGAAAAAATATTGAAATCTTTTGAAGCCATATTAATCAAAGCCAAAGAAGATCTATAATAGTTTATTGTATCACCTCCGTCTTTGTAATAATAAATATAAATTAAGACTACTGAAATTCCTCCAATAATTTTAACAAATAACCCAGCAGAAAAAAACTTATAAATTGGGTTTTTTTTTTTCCATTTTCTTTTGATAATTATATGCAAGAAGAATAATTAAAAGAAAATATATTGGAGATAATATAATATCATAAATATCTAAGAGATATGTGTACATTGTTTTAATTATTTACAAAACATGACAGTATTATAATTCTAAAATAAGTAATAATAAATCAAAGTTAGTAATAATTCTGAAAAAGTGAATTGTAAAACGTATTTTATTGTGATTAAAGATTATATGCCCAAACAAGAGAGAACTTTATTTTATCACATCCAATAAGATTAAATTCTTTTTTAAAAATAATTTCCTCATTTTTGTAGCAATTATGAAACACTAGAAAAGTGCAAAATAAATTCACTCATGCATTAAATTGGAGAATAAAAAAAACTCTTAACCCATTAAATAAATGGAGATGGTTTTTAATTGATTACTTTGATTTTTCAAAAAAAGAGTCTGTTGAAAAAATTTCATTAATTGTAGTAGGACGAAATGATAATTATGGGGGTAATTTTTCTAAAAGACTTGAAACAACACTAGATTGGAATCTGTCTATTATACCAAATTCAGAATTGATTTACGTTGAATGGAATCAAATAAAAGAAAAAGCAAGTGATTGTGACTGGATTTCTAAAAGATATAGCAATTCATACTGTTACATAGTTCCGAAAGAAATTCATAATCAAATTACAGTTAATTCTAAAATGCCGGTAATGGAATATTTTGCTAAAAACATAGGCATTAGAAAATCAAAAACTGATTGGATATTGTTAGTTAATGCAGATGTTTTAATTGGATTAGACGTTGCTAAAAACATCAAAAAACTAAATACCAACACTATTTACGGAACCCACTATATTAATATAATGTGGAACGAAAATAAAATCGACACAAAATATTTGAAAAATAAAAGAATAATAGAATCTAAATATGCTTGTGGTGCAAGCTTAAAAGCAAAAGTTGGAAATTTTATTCTTACAAACAAAAAAAACTGGATTAAAGCAACTGGTTACGACGAAACCTTAATAAATGAAAGACTTGGCGTTGACGACAATGGCTTGGAACAACTAATGGTTTCAAAATATAAACAACGCGTTATTGGTCATCACTATCATTTAGATCATTCAGAATCATTTATTCATGGTCTTAACGAAACACACGGAACAAATACATTTAACAATGTCCCTTATAAAAATAAAGATGATTGGGGTCACATTAATTATCCACTAAAACAAATTTCAGAGAGAATATGGGAATTAAAACAAATTTAGTACTTGGCGGATCTGGAACAATTGGTTCAGCGCTTTGTAATCACCTTGAAAAAAAAGGAGAAAAAGTAGTTAATTTAGATTTAAAAACTGGATTTGACATTAGATTTCATTCACTTGAACCTTTTAAAAAAGTGGATTATGTTTGGTTTTTGGCATGGGAAGTTGGCGGTGCTAAATTTTTAACAAAAGACAGTAATTTAATTAACATTATTCACAACAACACCATTTTATGTGAAAAAGTGTTTTCTTTTTTAAATGATACCCACATTCCATTCATGTTTACATCTTCTCAACTTGCAACAACTGAAACCCCATATGGAATTACCAAATTACTTGGTGAAAAATGGACTCAGATACTTAATGGACAAACTGTTCGTTTCTGGAATGTATATGGATGGGAAGAACCTGGAGAAAGGTCACATGTAATCCCTGACTTAATTTTACAAGCTTTAACAAAAAAGTCAATCTACTTAATGACAAATGGGCAGGAAGAACGTCAATTTATATATATGGACGATTGTGTTGAAAATATGGTATTAGTTCGTAATAACAATATTAAAAAGACAGATATAACAACTGGTATTTGGATTTCAATTGAAAAAATTGCTCAAATTATTGGAAAAGCCTTAAACGTACCCGTTATATTAGGTGAAAATAAAGGATATTTTAAAGCAGTTGATCCAATTTATATTAATCCAAATTGCCAATATGAAACCACAATCGAACAAGGTATATTTAAAATAATAGAAAATGCAAAATTATATTTAAATAAATTAAACAACTAAAGTACATTATTATAAATAATCCTATATACATTTTCGGCAATACTATAATTTCTATATTTCTCGGCAAAAGGTCTAATTTTAGAATATAATTCATCTCGGGTATTGGTTTTAAGTAATTTCTCAATTTCTAAAATTGAACTCAAATAAGCCGCAGAATTTAACTCTTCTAAAACACTTCCTATATTATTTTGCTTAATAATATCAGAATCATCAGAAATATTATTTGTAATAACAATTGGCAAACCGAGCGCCCAATATTCTCCATTCTTAATTGGTGTGCCATATCTTCTAGATGGTAATGGTTTCATTGGACAAATAGCAAAATCAGCCAATCCCATATAATCTGCAACTTTATTATGATTTACAAATTTTAAAATTAAAACATTAATCGGTATACCTTCTTTATTAAAATAGTATTTAATTTCCTCAAAACTATAACTACTTAACAATAAAACTCTAAATTGGTCTCCCCAAAAATCATATGCTACTTTTAAAAACTGAAAAGTTTCATTTGTAAGATAAAGTCCACCAAATTTACCAGCATAAACACAAACAACTTTATTCTTTAATAATAATTCATCTTCTAATATTTTTAATTTTATGTTTTTGTATGAAAATAAATTTAAATCAACACAAGCAGGTTTAACAAAGTATCTAAGTTTTGATACCTTATAAATTGATTGTGAGTGAGAGATCATTCCTGAATTTGCACAAACTACTTCTGTCGCTTTCTTTAGCTGTTTTCTTTCTAAACAAAAAAGTAATTTAAACGCCATATTTTTTTTCTTCCAAGTTCCTCCCTCTATCATTGGTAATGCATGTGGTTCAAAGCTGTCTAAAATTAATTTCTTACCAGTAATTAAAGATAACAGATACCCCATACCACCTGCTGGTGTACACCAGGTATGTATTATCTCTATCTTTTTAAAATTGCAAAACCAAATAAGATTTAATATATTAATTAAATAAAATATTAAAGCCACAAGTCCAAAAGGCTTATACTTTTTTGTTAAAACATATATATTTTGTTTTTTTAACTCCTTAATCTGAGATTTATTTTCTATAATGTTATGAAAGAATGAGGATTTGTTTAATGTGAATAAATAAATTTTACTCTTAACTGATATTTGTTTTTTAATAATTAATAAATATGGTAGTGTATATGTTTGAATTAGCGCATCATCAAAACTCCAGCTTGTTAACACTAATATGTTTTTTTTCGTTTTTGACATGCTCTAATCACCTATTTATGCACAAATATTAAATGTTTTATAGTTGCATAAAATCTTCTTGAACTAAAAACATAAAAAGGTGAAATTAAAAAACCCTTTACTAAATATTTAAAAGACTTAACTTTATGTCTATTACTTAGTGCTAAATGTAACGAAATATAAGAATTACAACTAGCCTTAAAAACATTCATGTTTTTATAAAAATTCAAAATTTCTTTATTTATTAAAATATATTTTTGTAAAAGTTCGATTCTTAAAATCAACGCTTCTGCATTTTTTATTAAAACACTTCTATCTTCATGATTTACAATTGTTGAAGTTATCGTGTTAAGATTAATTATTTCATATTTTACTGCCAATCTTAGCCATAATTCCCAATCTTCTAATGCAGAAAGTTTTCTATCAGTATTAAAGGGATTTGACAGAATTATTTCTTTCTTTAAAAACACACCATTACAACTAAAAACATTTCCTTTAATTAACAACTTGCTTAAATCACCGTTTAAATTATCTACTTTTTTGATAATTTTTCCATTTGGCAACTTAATATCGTAGCCCAAATGAAAGATATTTACTTTATTGTTTTTAACAATAAGGTCATTGGCCGTTTCTAAATGATTTGGATAAAGCAGATCATCAGAATCTAAAAAATTAACAAATTCTCCATTAGCTATATTAGCACCATAATTTCTTGCTACTGCACGTTCTTCATTTTGTTTTTTAATATATTGAATTCGAGGGTCTGTTATTGAGGAAATTATTTCTTGAGTATTATCTGTACTTCCATCATCAATAACTAGTAGTTCAAAATTTGCATGCGACTGTCCTAAAACAGAATCTATTGTTTTTTTAATAAAACTTGCACGGTTATAAGTTGGAATTATTACTGAAAAAAATACTTTATTTTTCATATAATTCTTCTAATTCATTTATCATCTTGTCAACCGTAAACAGTTTTTCAACATCAACTAAACCATTCTCTATAATCTTTTTCTGCATATCTTTATTTACCAAAAGACTATATATAGAATTATATATTTCTTCTGAATTATTATAAGGAACTACTAATGCATTATATTGGTTTTTTATAAATTCATGTGCAATTCCAGACATTGTTACAACTGAAGGAATTTCAGCCGCCATAGTTTCAATATATATTTGGCCAAAAGCCTCGCTATATTTATCAATCGGAGTATGAACAAAAATGTCAAATAATTTATATAATGCAAAAATGTCATCTTCAAATAGAATTTCTGTATAGTTCTCGGCAGGTATTTCAGATAATTGTTTTTTTATCTCCATTTCATATGGACCTGCAGCATTTGCCAAAATTAAATGCGCTTTTGGAAAATCATTAAGAATTTTTATAAATGCAGGGATAATATATTGAATTCCTTTCCAATGAATATATCTAGAAATCACTCCTATTACAGGCCTTTTTGACTCATTTTGGTGATATTTTTCTTTTAATTTCGCTATCCTTTCTAATGAGATGTGCTGAAAATCGGATTTTTTTATTCCATGATGAATGATTGAAATTTTTTTACTATCAGCATTTTCCATATCAATCAAAATATTTTTAACATTTTCACTAATAGCTATAATATCTGTAGACAAATAATTTATTAATTTATCATACTTTACTGCATTAGGATGATATTGGTGATGAATGGTAGCGTTATGTCTTGTATGAATCCTTTTTTTTATTCCAATAAATTTTGCTGCTAAAAGGCCTATTATGCAAGCATCAAAAAGATGTGCATGAACTATTTCAATCTTTTTATTTCTTAATATTTTTACTGTTGTTATAACAGCTGTTAAAAAATTCTTTTTGCCGGAATAATTTATTCTATATGTGTCAATATTGTTTCGCCTTAAGAAATCTTCAAAATAACTATTAGTATTGTTTAATAAAATAAATGTAAGATTAAACTTTTCTTTATTTAATAATTCAACCGTCCATTCGTAATTTACAGATTTATTAACAAAAGATATTATATATGCGATTCTCTTCATTAATTATTACTAGCAATAATATCAAAATGACATAAAGAAAAGTCCATTTTAGAATTTATAATATTTTCTGATTCTGCCTCAACAATTCTTGAATAATATTTTTCAAGAAATAAGATGAGTTTTTGTGCAGAAGAATTTTGTTGTTTCAAATTATTGTCATCAAGTTCTATAAACAAAACAGGTCTAAATTTTCCTATTGATAATTCTCCACCAATTAATACATTATACTCGAATCCCTCAACATCAATTTTAATTAGATCTATTTTTTCTATTTTTTCATTTTCTACATAATTATCTAATCGCTTAATTTCGATATTACTTTCCTTTTGGCTATTAAGATGAACTTTATTAGCACCTTTATTATTCTTAACATCAGACTCTAAATAAAATTTACCTTCAGTATCCCCTAGTCCAAAATAGTTTACCTTGATATTAATAAATTTATTGAGCAAAATATTTTTCTCTAATTTTTTATAGCAATTGTCTGCGGGTTCAAAACTATGAATCATTCCGTTTGAGTTAATTCGTTTTGAAAAATTTAATGTTGTTTCGCCAATATTTGCACCAATATCAAAAACGATATTAGCATTATTAGATAATGAAAACAACTTTTCTCTTGGCTCAACTTGAATTCCAAAATAAATTAGCCATTCCATATAATCGCTAATATCAAGCTCAAAATAAATATTATTTCGATTTACATTTCGAATTGAATTTATAGGATATTGGTAATAATTAGCTGGTAATTTTGCTATAAAAGTGTTAAGTTTTCTACCCTGAGTATATTTACAAATAATCTTTTCAAAAAATGGAAATTTTAATAGCAATCTAAAAAAGTTTAATATTCTTGTTTTTAAAGACATTTAATGTAATTTTTAAAATAATCTTTATCTGCTATTATTAATTGAATAGGCTGAAATAGTAAATTGATAGCATTTAAATCTAAACTTCAAAGGTAAAAATTTTAGAAAAATATTCTCATTAATAAAAAAGGGCCCAACTGTATACCTAAAAAGCTTTAAAATAAAACATTTTATAGTATTTGTCTTGTTAGGAATTAATTTAGGGAACCATTTTAAATATTCCGGATAATAACTAACAAGATCTGCATTTGCTTTAACATATTGATTATGTCTTTTAATATATTCCTTTAAATTAGGCCAATCATTATGCCAAGAGATAACTGAATTGTCGTAAAAAACTGACATTTCATTAATTAACGCACGAACTCCCAAATCGAAGTCTTCAGCATCTTTTAATCTTTCATCAAATTGATTTAATTTTAAGAACAGTTCTTTTGATAATGAAAGATTATTACTTGAAAAAACAAAATTATTAAAATCAACAACTCTTTTTTCAAAGTGATTTTTTCTCCATTTATTTTCAATAAAAACAAGGTATTTACTAAATCCAGAGTTCGCCAAAATAGGATTTCTATACCCACCTCCTACAAGAATCTGATCTTTGTTAGTTTCGTGAAAATTTAAATGTTTTTCAATTAAATTAAACTCTGGTATTGCATCATCGTCAAGAAATAAAATCATTTCAGAAGAAGCATTTGCAAACCCGGTGTTTCTTGCAGTTGCCCTTCCTCCATTTAAAGTCTCAATTACAACTAGATTAAAAACTCTTGAACCTAAATAATTACTCAAAATTTCTAGAGATTTATCCGTACTTCCATCAATCACTACAACAACTTCAAAATTTGAAGTTGTTTGTTTATTTAATGCATCTAAACAATTTGGCAGTTTATGTTCTCCGTTATAAGAAGGAATAACAACTGATATTTTCATCCTTTGAAAGAATTAACTCTATTTATTATCTCTATATATAGTTCCCCTCTTATTTTAGAAGTTGCAGTTTGACTATATTTATTTATTACCATTTTATACGCATCATAAATTATTTGTTGTGCTTTATTTGAGTTTTGGAATAGACTATCTAAAGTACTATAAAACTCATCAGCTGTATTTGCAATTAACAAATGCTTATTATTTTCAATCTCTATTCCAAATGCACCAATACTTGTTGAAACCACTGGTGCGTTATTTCCCATTGCATAAATAATTTTAGTGCGCATTCCCCCACCACCAATTCTTATAGGAACAACCATTATACTGTTTTTTAATAAAGAAGAATAATTTGGAATAATTCCAACAAATTCAATCATTTTATGAGTTAATAATATTTTCTTCTTTGTTTGGGTATTCCAATTTCCAGTTACAACAAGTTTAATATGATACTTTATTGTTATTTTTTCATGAACTTCATCTAAATACCAATTTAACGCATCTAAATTAGGATAATGTTCTTCATTACCTGAAAAAACAATTTTTGTAGGAATAAAATTATCTTTTAAAGGGGCACTTATTTCTTTATCAAGTATTCCGAATGGTGAAGAAAATGATATTATACCAGGCATCTTTTTTTTAATATAAAGCAAATCCAATTCATTTAGTGTAAAAACAGCATCGAATTTTCTAATGTAATTATTTTCAATCAATTCAGCGTTTTTAATAAGATAATCTGCATAAAAATTTTCAGTTTTTATAGCAGTTGTATAATCTTTTAGAACATCATGTTTAGATTCAATTTGTTCAAAAATTTTTATTGTTTTTTCTGGTAAAATTGTAACTAGATTTAGATTTTTTGTAAGTTGAACTTGAATAATATCAAATTTTTCAGCAAATACTATTTCCTTTAATTTTGAAATATAATTTTCAGAATAAGGCTTAAAATAATTTGTATAATCGATAATATTTAAATGATTAACATTTTTTGATTTTTGACATAATTTTATTGCAATTTTTTTTATGCTAAAATAAGTCCATTTTTTAATTTTTTGAATGAAAGTTAGCGTTTTGATGTCTTCGTCATATAAATTACTTTTTAAAACATTAACCTCAGGCCATATATTTATTAATTCATTTATCTGAGATGATATTTTATTATTGTGAGATGGAATTAGAATAGTAAAATCAAATTTACTTCTTAAAGTATCAATAAAACCATATGTGCAAATACTACCACCATTATCTGGAGGGTATGGAGAATAAGCTGGAAGAATTAAAATTTTTATCTTTTTTTCTGTCATTTTTCAAACATCAATTTGGCTAAGGACTCAATGTCTACCCTTGGCTGCCATCCTAAGTTAAAAATTGTTCTTGGATTTGACACCAAAATATCATAATCTGATTTAAATTCTGGATTTATTACTACATGATTTTTCCAACTTAAATTAACATAATTAAAACAAATTGCTAACCAATTCTCTATACTATATGCTTTGCCACTTCCTATTACAGCTTCATAAACAGTATTGTTGTTAATTAATATCCATATTGCTTCTGCAACATCTCCAGCAAAAGTAAATTCTTTTTTAATGCCAATATTTCCAATCTGAATTTGTTCATTACTTCCTTTTACAATTCTTTTAACTGCTTTTATAATTTTTTGATTTATATGAATTTCTCTTCTAAGTGGACTATCGTGATTAAAAAAATATCCAATATAAACTTTTATTCCCATTGTTCTATAATATCGTGCAGCATATACGGATTGAATTCTTGCCATAGAGTATGCGTCTTTTGCAAAAAAAATATCTGTCTCTTTTATTGGTAAGCCATTATTAATAAATTGAAGACCACTACCAGATATAAAAACCTTTGAGTTTACAGAAAAATTTAAAACATTTTCTAATATGTTCAATGTTCCTGTTGAAATAGTATGATAATTTTCAAAAACAACATCATGCTTTGTTGTTGAATTAGCTGCTAAATGAAAAATATAATCGGGTTTATTTTTTTTAATGATCTCCTGAACAAATAAAAAATCATTAACATCTCCAATAGTCCAGTCGCCTTTACTTCTTGAAACTCCAATAACAGAAATAGAATTATTAACTAAAATATTTTTTAGATAATAACCATCTTGACTATTTATTCCAAAAATTATAGCATTCATTATTTTTTTATAAAAACAAGAGTTGCAAATGTGTAATTAAATCTATTATTTAAAGTAAAATCATAAAAATCACAGTCGTAATCTGGTTTATCTATATGTAAACAATTAGGAATAATATTCATTAACCTTTCAGTTAAATCCAGTTTTGTGTAAAATCTAAAATCTACAGATGGAATATCAAAACCAACCCTATAGTCATTATGAAAATCACAAGTAAGAATTGCAATCCCTTCCTTTTTAAGCAATGTTGATATTCCCATTATAAACTTTTCGTCATCTTCAACATGTTCTATAACAGATGTGCTAATTATTATATCATAACTTTCAGGTTTTATACTGGGCTTAGTCAAATATGTATTTAAATCATAATTTATTACTGGATCTAATTCATCAACACTAAATCCCAATTTTTTTAAAGCTATGCTAGATGTGTCTTCAAAAGCCCCAACTACAAGAATTTTAATTTGATTCTTTTTTGCAATTGCAAAACGATAAGCTGTATCAAAAACAAAACCTTGTTGTACGTTCGCTTCAGAAATTTTATTTTTCATTATTTCGGGAGCAATTTTGGTTATCAAATCTATTGCAGGACCATATAGCTCTCTAGCTGAATTATCAAGTATCCTATTTAATTTGCTTTTTGATAAATCAATGGGATTATAGTGAATATTTAAAAATCCATTGAATGAAAGATTATCATCTTTTTTTAACCAAGGTGAAACAATAATATTTGGTTTAATTTTACTCTTTATTTTATTTTTTAGTGTTTGTTTTATCTTGTTAATTTTTTTGGTCTTGGATTTATTTAATACAGTTCTAATAATTCTATTATAATCCCAAATTATGTTTTCTTCAGTCCAATCTATTTTTATTTTTTTTAAACAATTAGTTCCTTCATTTATTATATTATTAAAACTATTATCTTCTATACAAATAGATGGAAATACCTCAAATAAATGCCTAAACATCATGCTTTTATTAATCGCAATAGGTTTATCTACAGCTAATGCCCAATCTGTAGCACTTGATATTCCCCTGTTTTCTTCTTTTTTATAAAAGAAAACGTTTAAGTCGTTATTGTTTAAAAAATCTAATAATTCAGGCTTACTAAAATGATTATTAGTAATATTTAATTTAACCTTTTCTTTTTTAACCGCTTTTTGTATTTCCTCAGTAATTTTTAAAGCTTTATTTCCATTTTCATCCCCATACTTCGCAAATGAAATATTGATATTTATTATTGCTTCATCATATTCTTTTTGAACTTGTTCTACTATTTGAATAAATTGTTTTGCTCCAACCGCAAAACCAAAACTCCCTATAGTTGGTAATAAATTCTTTTTTATGTTTTTATTTAAATAAGAAGGTATTAAACGGCCAGTTTTAAAAACAATTGGATTTTTAAGAAGTAATGTTGGATCAGCGCAAACATGATAATCAAAAATCTTATTATCTGCCACGTCAGCAAACCTTTGATAAACCTCATGAATTGTTCCAATTTGAATAGATCTAAACTTATAAATAGAATAAATGCCTCTTATTATGGGTTTGCTTATCCAAGGCATTGTTTGTGGATGATAATTATAAATTATTATATCTGGTTTAAAAACATTGTAAACCTTTTGTAGGTCTTTAAAGCTATCACATTCTTCGTACCTAATATTAAATTCACTAGATTTTGTTATTGCATTTCCTATGGCATTTCCAAATTCATAAACCCCACATTTTTGAGCCTTGTGGTTAATATATAGTACTTTTTTCATTTATATTATTTCAATTTCTGGTAATGGAAAAATGAACTTTCCTCCTTGTTCAGTAAATTTTTGTTCTCTTTCTAGTATTGAATTTTTAAAATGCCATGGTAGAACTAAAAAATAATCTGGTTTCATTGCATGTGCTTCTTTTTCTGAAATTATCTGAATATTTGTACCTGGTGTAAATGAGCCAAATTTTTGTTCATTCACTTCAGCAATATATGGAATTTGTTTATTTGTTAAATTACAAAATTGCAATAACACATTACCCTTTGTTGATGCGCCATAACCAAATATTTTTTTCCCATCAGCAACTAAAGCTTCTATTAATTCTGTTAAGTTTTTCTTATGTTTAAAAACTCTCTCTTCAAAATCTCTATATGGCTTAGGTGTATCTAAACCCATATCCTCTTCTTGTTTAATCATCCAGTTTATTACTGCTGAATTTGACTTATAATTTGCATTGTTTTTACAAGCTGTTATTGCAAAACTTCCTCCATTTATAGAATTCATCTGAACATCAATAACCCGAAGATTGTTATTTTCTAATAACTCTTTAACTACTTTAAAAGAATAAAATTCTAAATGTTCATGGCAAATAGTGTCATAAGAATTAGTCCTAAGCATTGATGGCATATAACTTTGTTCGAAATGCCAGATACCATAATTATCTAAGCATTCATAAATATCTTTCACAAAAGCAACAGGATTTTCTAGGTCGTAAAACATTGCTATTGATGTGATTATTTTTGCCTGTTTATTATGAAATGTTTTTTTGAAAGTTTGTGCACTAAAAAAATCTGGAATTAAAGTAATTTGATCATTATAATATTCTTTAAATTTTATTCCTGTAGGATCTATTCCAACTTTTTTACAATTACTTTTATATGCTTTTAATGATGTTGCATCATTGCTTCCAATATCAATCACTAAATCATCTTCATTTAATGTTGCGATTTTTTCTAGGGCATGTATCTTATTTGTTAAATGCTTAACCATACTTGAGTTTAAGCCGGACCTGTAGCCATAATTTTCTCCATACATTTCATCTAAATTATACGATTGTCTCATCTGAAGCAAACCACTATCAGGGCACCAAACCAAATCTAAAGGACCTTTTGTTATTTTTTCTGTTTTGGATTTTGGAAAAACTCCTGTTAAATACTGTTCCCCGAGTGATAATACGTTTATTAAATTAGAACTTCCACTTATTCTACATTTTTTAATTTCTTTATATGGATTCTTCATTTTTATTTTGGAATTATTAAAAAATTTTGACCATTAACTATTTTTTCAAATTTATAATTTATCTCATTAACAAAGTCTACATAATGTTGAAATTTTATTTTTGTATCCTCCTCAAAAAGTGATTCGTATTCAAATAAAATTGGCATTTTATTTCTTTTTATAGTTTCAACTGCTCCCTGCATAGCATATAAATCACCTCCTTGAACATCCACTTTCATAAAAGAAATTGGTTCTGTTAAATTTAAACTATCAATTGTAAATGTTTTTACGGGTCGCCCCTTTTTGTTTTTAAAATCAATTCCATAAGACCCATAAGATTCAAAGCGATTAAAATCTTGAATTGGAAAATATAGTGTTATATCATTTATATTATGAACAGCACCAAAGTGTGATATTATATTTTCTTTATTATTTGCAATTATATTTTTTTGTAAAATGCTAAAAATAAAGTCATCTGCATCAAACGCATGAACTGTTCCTGTTTCTCCAACGGCATTTGAAAAAAGAATCGCCATTTGTCCAAAATTTGAACCTATATCTAAAATTGTTGTTCCTTTTTTAACATAATCTAACGCAGTACTAACTATTGGCTCATCAAAAATTTGATCCCTTATTATAGATTGAACAACTATATCAGAATGGGCATTTTTAGGTAAATAATAATGCCCAGTTTTTGTTTTATAAAATGAAAGATCTTTTGAATAACTTGTTTTTCTTTGATTAGCAGACTCTCTAACAATTCTAAAACCAAGTCTTTTGAATAAATATTTAATTATTTTTTTCATTTTAATAAATTGATTCTATTTCATAATTCACAAAAACACTACCATAACTACCTGCTTGATAATTATAAAACTGAGAACCATTATCAACGATTATAAATTCACAAATATCATCTTGTATATCCTGAATAATAATACCAGGATGATTAATACACATAAGCCAGGAATAATTACCGGGAGTTAAAAAATTTGAAGGAAACATAATTTTAACAATAATTTCTTCATTACTCATTTTAAATTTACTCAAAGGTTCATGAATTGTAAAAATTCGATTCTTACTCCTATCATACAAACTAATAGCAAGCTCCAAAGAAGGATTATATTCAGGTAAATACAATTTAACTTGAACAAAATATTTTTCATTATGTTTAAATTCATTAACATAATGACCCTCACTATTAATCATCTGTAATTCAACAAATTGATTTTTGTTTTTCCATTTAGTTAAATGTTTCCTATTTAAGTCTCTTGAGCTTTTAATATTACTATCTAAGTATTTATCAATTACTTGATGCATGTCTGAGATTATTGAGGTTTTACCTTCAGCCAATAACACTCCTTTTTTACAAAGTTGTGCTATTGCACCCATATTATGACTAACAAATAATATTGTTCTTCCGCTATTACTTACTTCATCCATTTTCCCCATGCATTTTTTTTGAAACTCAGCATCGCCAACTGCAAGTACTTCATCAATAATTAATATCTCGTTTTCTAAAAATGCAGCAACAGCAAAGGCTAATCTTAGTTGCATACCACTTGAAAAGTGTTTTAATGGGGTGTCAAGAAATTTCTCAACACCTGAAAAATCAACAATCTCATCAAATTTATTTTGAATTTCCCTTCTCTTCATACCCAAAATTGACCCATTTAGAAAAATATTTTCTCTTCCCGAAAGTTCTGCATGAAAGCCTGTTCCAACTTCTAATAAACTAGCTATTCGCCCTCTGGAAATAATTTTTCCTGAAGTTGGAGGTGTAATTTTAGATAATATTTTTAAAAGAGTTGATTTTCCTGCTCCGTTTTTTCCAATAATTCCTATACTTTCGCCAGGGAAAACATTAAAAGAAACATGCTTTAATGCGTAAAATTCTTCATCGGTTGTTTTACTCTTAAACATTGAACAAATAGCATCTCGTATACTTAAATAAGGTTGACTTTCGTGTTTAATACGAAATCTTTTTGAGATGTTTTGTATTTCTAGTATAGGTTTCAAAAAAGTAATATTACGTGTCTAAAAAACTCTTCTTAACTTTGATTTTAATTTAATACATATTTTATTTCCATCTAAAACAATATCAAATTTCTATATAAGTCCTATTTCCTTTGCAATTTTAGAACTACACAACAAATAATTAAAATAATCGCTTTTTGTAATTTTTTTTACTTGGCTAATAGTTCCTTTTTCGTCAATATTAAAAAACAAATAACCAAGCCCCTCAATAATTTTATTTACCTTACTTCCAATTTCATCTGTTAATATTTCAATCCATAAAGATGGTTGAAATTGCCCTAAATAATCTGAAAAACCCTCCAATACTTCTGGTTCGTGAGTTTCTACATCTATTTTTATTAAGTCGATTTTTTTTATATTATTTTGACGAATAAAAGAATTTAAAGTTATAATATTAATTTTTGTTTCAATAACTTTAATTCCAGGTGAAAGCATGTTTTTATTAACTGTAACAGAATAAGTATGTTCTGAAAGCGTATCGTAAATAGTAGCTAATCCATCAGAATTGGAAACTGCCTTTTCGATAAGAACAATATCAAATTTATTTAATAAAATATTTTCCTCTAATTTGTTAAACACTCTTTTTACAGGCTCAAAAGCATATACTTTAGTATTTGGATTTGTTGCTTTGGCAATTAGTGAGTAGATACCAGTATTAGCTCCAATGTCAAGAACGACTTCCGATTTTTCACATAACTTTATCCAAAGTTTAATAGATTCTTTTTCCCATCCGTTTAATAACCCAGCCCAAAATATCTCATTTTCAATTTGATATCCATAATGTTTTATCTTAAAACTTTTGTGTTTAGTAACTTTTACATTAAAGATGCCAACGAAATGAAAATGTCGATATATAGATTCTTTAGGATGCCATATTATTTTTAAAACTGTATAAATATCTTTTTTAAACGGAATGGTTTGGTATATTTTTTTTAAAAACGACTGCATAAATCAATTAATATATTAACTTTTTTTAATAGAAAGCTTTTGTTTTAGCATATTTGTATTAATAAATTATTCAACAATTTAGACCATTATTTTATTTCTACAATTAATGTAAGTTAAGCCAAATCTGCAAAATACGCTTCTGTTTTTCTAAAGTATAAAACTCCTATTAATAAAAATAAAACAGCTGAAAACAAACTTATTAAAATCAAATTCAAATCAAGAGGTTTTTTAATAATTCCATTCCTAAAAAGTTCAATTGCTGCATACATAGGGTTTATAGCAATAATATATTTCATCCACAATTTTGGCAATATTGATATGGGATAAATAACTGGTGTTAAAAACATTAAAACTTGAATTAAAAAAGGTATAACATACCTAAAATCGCGGTATTTAATATTTAATGCCGCAAGAAAAGTACCTATACCAAAAGTAGAGATAATTGCAATTAACAAACCACAAGGTAAAAATATTATCATTCTTGTATAATCTATATTGGTTTGATAATATATTAGAATTCCTACAAAAACGACAAGTGCCATTAAAAAATCAAATAACGAAACAAGAATTGACGAAAAAGGGATTATTAAACGAGGAAAATATATTTTTTTAATAATATTGGCATTAGAAACCATACTATTACCTGCATTGCTTACCCCAGAAGAAAAAACAGTCCATAGCAACAAGCCAGAAAACACAAAAACTGGATAAGGAACATTATCTGAAGGTACTTTTAATGCTTTTCCAAAAAAAACAGAAAATATTAGCATCATTAGAAATGGCTGTAAAATAGCCCAAACAAAACCCAAAACAGTTTGCTTATATTTTACTTTTATATCACGCCAAGTAAAAAAATAAAATAGCTCTCTAAACTGCCATAGTTCTGCAAAACCAACCGTAATTTTACTTTGAGATTTTATTTCGTATTCCATTTTAAATATTCCAATCAGATAAATCTTTTCCAATTATATTTTCTAATTCAATATTATGTGGCTTATAATATTCAATTAAAAACAATTTAACTTCATCATTCATACTTTCATTTTTATTGTTGGTTTTATTTAAATCTCTTAATAATTCACCATATTTATAAGCTTTCTCTCCTGGCATAATTTTTTTTATTATTTTTTTTATTGGATTGCCATTCCTCAGAAAACGTCTAACTAATCTTGCATAAATTTGAGATCTTGTCTTTTGTGTTATGTTATGTTTTATTTCAACTTTAGGCCTAAATGTAGAATTAATGCCAAGTTTTCTAAAAATATTTTGACACTCCTCTACAGGATTATTGTTAAAATCTCTAAATAATAAAATTTTAACTTGTTCTTTTGGAAAGTAAGTGTAAATATTTTTTAAATACTGAGCATATAATCCATAATTAATAAAAAAATTAAAGCCCCAACTTTCATCATTTTCTTCATGCTTTTTTAAAAGATTTGGAATTTCAGAAAATTCAAATTTAACAGAGCCATAATTTTTTTCCATTAAATAAGATGAATAACAACGTTCTACAGGGTTTCGCAAAATAATAATTATTTCACAGTTTGGGCTATGCTCTTTAAGTCTTTGTAATCCTTTTTCATAAGTAAATAAGCTGGCGTTTTTTGCAATAATTTTCGTCTCTTTATGATATGATTTATGTAAATAATATTTTTTTAACGCCGTTTCCCAACCTTCATTAAATTCATCATCGTCTGTATAAAAAGAAAATTCCTGTTGTGGATGACTTATGCATTGTGGATGCTCTCCCAAATATCGCAACATTGATGTAGTTGCTGCTTTTTGTGCTCCAATAATCATTAAGTCTATTTTCCTATCCAT
This sequence comes from uncultured Bacteroidota bacterium, assembly GCA_903837285.1. GTDB lineage: Bacteria > Bacteroidota > Bacteroidia > Bacteroidales > GWA2-32-17 > GWA2-32-17. Next base: position 66,028 of record CAILUD010000078.1, read on the forward strand.
TTAATAAAAGTAAAAAAACATAAAAGTAAAAAAAAAACTTAACTCTCTTAAGATTTTCCTTTAATGAAAAGTTATTTGATAATTTGTATTTGTTTTTACAAGTTGATTTTTTATAAATATTCTTATTTGCTATTTTATTTACTAAATTTATTATTAAACAATTAATTTAATGTTGAGATTTTTTTAGACTCTTAATTCATTAATTTGTTACTTCTTCTTAATTATATTAAT
>CAILUD010000079.1 GCA_903837285.1 uncultured Bacteroidota bacterium
AAGAGCTAAAAGATAATTATGGTATAGGCGTATCTTTCACTAATATAGGATTAACCTATGAAGAAATGGATAGCTTAAATCTTGCAATACAATATTATAATAAATCCGAAAAATATAAAATTATATCAAACGATTCTTATGGTTTGGCAATTGTTTATAATAATATTGGAACAGCCTATTATGCTCAGAATAATATCAACGAAGCCTTAAAGTATTATTTGTTATCATTACCTTTAAGAGAAGAATTAAATGACGAATACGGACTTATAACAACGTATAACAACTTGGCCGAGGCTTATCGGTGCAAAGGGGAATTGAAAATTTCTTTATCGTATAGCCTAAAAGCGTTGAAGTTAGCAGAAAAACTTAAATCTAAAACAAAATTAAAAATGGTTTATAAGTTTCTGCATATTTATTATAAAGAAATTAATGATTATAAGAATTCTTTATATTATTTTGAAAAATTTGATTCAGTTAAGGACTCTATTTATTCTATAGAAAGTTCAAGAAATATGAATGAAATGCAAACAAAATATGAAACAGAAAAAAAGGAACAACAACTTAAATTAAAATCTATTGAAATTGAACAACATAAATATAAAAACAAAGTCCAGATAATTTTATTTCTTGGTTTAGCATTATTAATAATATCAGTATTCGGATTTGTTTTTTATAGAAATAAACAACGTCAGAAAGCTGAGTTAATTAAGGAAAATAACAGACAGGACAAGCTTCGTTTTAAAGCTGTTATTGATTCCGAAGAGAAAGAAAGAATACGTGTTGCAAAAGAATTACATGATGGTTTAGGGCAGTTATTATCATCTGCAAAATTAAATATTTCAAGTTTAGAAGATGGTATACAAAAAGAAGATGAATACTTACTAAAAAATTCATTAACAATATTAGATGATGCTGTAAACGAAGTTCGAAATATTTCTCATAACATGATGCCTACTGCTTTAATGAATTATGGTATTGTTGAAGCTTTAGCTGGTTTGGTTAATAAAATTAATGATTCCAAACAAATTACAATTGTTTTTAATAACAACGATTTTAATATTACTCTTGATAAAGAAACCGAAATTACACTTTACAGAATAATTCAGGAGCTAATTAACAATATGCTTAAACATTCAAAAGCTACACAAATTGATATTTGTTTGTTAAATTCTCAGAACCAAATCCAGCTAAGCATAAAAGACAATGGCATTGGATTTAATGTCTCTGAAATTGAGCATAGCAAGGGAATTGGCTGGCAAAATATTTATTCAAGAGTTTCTATGCTGAATGGCAAAATTTTAGTAAATTCACAACTCGGAAATGGCACTGAAATATCAATTACTATTTTAGTTTAGAATATGGACCTTTTACCACAAAATATTTTAATAGTTGATGATCATCAAATGTTTATTGATGGTCTAAAATCTCTTTTAAGAAAGCAGGAAACTTTTGTTGTTGTTGCTGAAGCATTAAATGGGCAGGAAGCATTAGCTGTTATTGAAAAACAACAAATAGATATTATTTTAAGCGATATTAGTATGCCTTTAATGACAGGAATTGAACTTACTAAAATTGTTAAACAAATACACCCCGAAATAAAAGTTATTATTATAAGTATGCATAATGATAGCTCTGTGGTAACCGAAATAATTAATTCGGAAGCCGAAGGATATATTTTAAAAAACACTGGCAAAAAAGAATTGTTTGATGCTCTAACAAAAGTTGCAAATAATGGCACGTATTATAGTAGCGATGTTCTTTCTGTTATGATGCAAACAATGAAAATAGAAAAAAAATCTACTGATGAAATAAAACAATTAAGCGAAAGAGAAATTGAAATATTAAAATTAATTGTTGAAGAATTTTCAAGCGAGCAAATTGCCGAAAAACTTTTTATAAGTAAGCGTACTGTTGATACCCATAGAATTAACATACTTTCAAAAACTAATTCCAAAACGCTTGTGGGTCTTATTAAGTATGCGGTCAGAAATAATCTGATTTCTGTCAAAGAATAAGAGCTGTAAATCATTGAATATTAACTTGTAGGTATTGGTACTGATAAAAATTCAGTACTTGTACTGATATTTTTATGCATAATATCATGTTTCCTTTGTCTAGAAGAATTAAACTAAAATTTGAATGAAAAATTTAACAGACAGAGAAACCGAAATTCTAAAGTTAATTCTTGAAGAAATTTCAACAGTCGATATTGCTTTAAAACTTTCATTAAGCAAAAGAACTATCGATACTCATAGAAGAAATATTATGAGAAAAACAGCATCAAATAATTTAATAGCATTATATAAGTATGCTTTAAAAAATAATTTAACCGAACTGTAATATTTTTTAAATTTAGAAATAATGAAAAAGATAATTGTTATAATACTGTGTAGTTTATTTGTTGGAAATATTTATTCCCAATCTCTTGACGATTTTTATGGCAAGAGTTTCGAATTATATACCCCTTTTAGTGGTATGTCATCTATATCTAAAACCAGAGATTCATTGGGTTTCGATAAAAGCATGAATTTTTGGGGTGTGTTTAATTTAGGAACAACATTTTCAAAATCTAATCAATGGGGAATTTCATTTTATTGTGGCGAACGACAATTGGGTGATATGTTTTTTTTACTTAAAGGAATTGTTGCAAAAAATTCAAAAAAGAAAGATTTTCGTGGAGTTTATTATCTGTCCGATTTCGGTTTTCTACCTAATTTGCGTTTAGGGCTAAATGTTATTGGAAAAGATAATTTTGTTTTAAATGTTGGGATAAATAATAGTTACTATATAACAAATGGTATTCCAGCTGTAAAAAACGACTGGCTTTCGGCAGGGCCAAATATTTATGCAGATAAAGCTTTTACCGATTGGCTAGCCTTAAGACTTTCAACAGGGCCAATGTTTGCTTATGCCAGCGGACAAAAAGGTAAAGGAAAACCGGGGATTTGGGAACATAAAATTGAGGTATTTACTAAATATGGCTTATTTGCCGCTCTTGATTTATTAAGGTTTTCAAAATTAAATGATGGTAATGGTAACGAGGTTAAAATAAGAAGGTATGATTTAAAACTTGGAATAAGAGTAACTATTTAAAAAACAACAAACATGAAAACAACAAAATACAGTGTAATAATTATTTTTGCTTTGATAACGAATACAATTAGCGTAGTAGCACAAAATTGCTCACAATTAGCAAAAGGCATGAAATTTACTTTTGATGTTACTACTTATCCGCTTATTATGACAAAAGATCCATATGCTTTTTATAAAATGAACCAAAAAGCAAAAGATAAAGCAGTAGAAGAACATAAAGCAGGCATTCTTTCAGGAAAAATTGCATCAAGTGCAGTTACAACTTATGTTTATACTGTTTCAGATATTACACCAACGGGAGAATATGTTATTTCAATAAATATTGCTGATAAAAAATATGACAGTTATGTGTCATGTAAAAATGATACTTTTTATATTCTTCGTGTAAAAGGTATGCAGCCACTTGTTATAAATAATGATACTTTAGGTTTCTCGACAATGGGAGCTCAGGCAATTCCTATCAACTTAAAAGTAGGTGATATTACACCTGGTTATATTGATGAGTCAGCAATGGCAACAACTTCTCAAAGTAAGGTAAAAAGTCAATTTCAAGTTGCTGATCTTGATTATAGTTATAAAGGATACGTTACTGCAACAGTTGATTACGAGACCTCTTACAGAATGTTAAAATTATATCAGGGGGGAAATGTTAATAGTGAAGAAATGATAAATATTTCTGGTAAAGAATATAAAAGCTTTGTTATTGGAACTGAAATATGGACAAAAACTGACAATAATGTTAAGGCGACAGTAGAAAGAGAAAAATATTTTAATGACCCTATTAATAACAAAATTACAAAACAAATTCAAAAGAGTTATGATAAGGGCGGAAAAAGAATTGCCGCAAAAATAAATGAAATGACAGGTGTTAATGAAGAAGGATATATAGTTTCTTATAAAGAAGAATGGGCGATACCAGGTTTAACAAATGCAAAAACAATCAATTACGATCAATGGGGTTGTATAAATAGTATAATAGTTCTTAAATCAATAGAGTAATTAATATAAACAATTTTAAATTCAATAATCATGAGAAAAACAAAAATTTTTACAGCATTAGCGTGTGTATTGTTTGCATTGCCATCAATTGCACAAACGACTACCGAATTTTCCGAAAAAACATCAAACATTGATAAGATTGGCTCTTATCTTGACTTTCCTACAGAAGGCAGAAATGCAAAAAATGGTGCAGGTTACAGTACAAATGTTGATTTACTTGATCCTAAACCAAAAAAAGTTGCTTTAGTAAGTTTTTATCTTTATGATCCAGCTTCTGGAAAAACAACTGGTGGTTCATATACTGGTTCTGTAACTGTTGCTGTTTGGAGAACAGCTGACGATGTTGCACAAAAACATATAGATGGATTTTATGGTTGTAGTATCGATACTTTAAAAGCAGAATTTAAAAGATATGGTATGGATTTACTAACTCCTGAAGAGTTTATAGACAACGATGAGAAAGCTGACTTTTATTATAACTTTAGTCAGGAATCTGCAAAAAAAGAAAAAACTGAAAGAACAATAAGAAAAGCAGCTGGTTCTTCTATTTCAAGTGTAGCCGAAGCAACCGTGGGAACAATTAAAATTAGCCCAAAGGCTAAAGGATATAGAGCATTTTTTGTTGCAAACGAAAATATGGGCGAATCAGCTCCTACTAATTTTATGAATGCAGGTATGATGGGTGCTAACAGAAAAATGACATCAAGTCTAGGATATGAATTATGTAAAGGTTTAGGCGTAGATGCAGTTGTAATATGTTACGTTGTTACAAGAAAACCAAAAATGAATAAAGAAAATTATGTCGTTAACGCTGTAAATCTATATATGTTTGGACCTAACCCAAAATCAGAAGGACCAGAAGATCCTAACAGAGGACAGTTTTATTGTGGAACAAGATTTTTTAGTAGTGGCATGCTCGAATTTCAGAATGCTAAAGAAAACACACAAAGTTTCGATTATATGGGCAATGTAATGAGTTCCCTTTCAAACAGACTTTGCAACTATGTAATTAACAAAGTGAAGAAATAGTTAAGTTTCTAAATCGTAAGATTATTTATAATAAAGAAAAGCCTCACAGAAAATCAAACTGTGAGGCTTTTTAATAAAAAATTAATATGAAAAATATTTTTTTGCTCTCTTTAATAATGATTTTTTGTAATCTTTCAATTTCTCAAAATGTTCGCTGGTCATACAAAGTTGAAGGTTCTATCTGGGGAGCTGGCAAACCATTAGTTTCTACTTATCGATTCTGGAAATACTGTGGTGCAGTTGAAGTGGAAGATGCTGTAGGCGAAGGCTTAAAAAAAAGTGAAAAAAGCCCCGCAGAATTACATTATCAGTTTATTCCGTTAAAAACTCAACAGCTTATTATAATTGAGAACTACAATCCTGGTGCAATAACAAAAGTAGAAATTGGAACAAGTGGGAAAAAAGGAATAAGGCAAGAAATATACTCGGGTAAAGCAAAAGCCGAAGAAAAAAAATATCGTATTCTAAATTTATTTTGCCCACTTACCGATTACGAAGTAACTGACGTTTGGATAAGTGTAGATTATAAAGCCGTAGAAGGTGTAAATCAAATTGCGGCAGTAGCTATTTCAAGTTTAAAAGAAGCATATACGCCAAAAATTAATCTTACAGCAGATTTACCATTTGAAGGTGAGCCATTAAATATTAATGAAGATATTACAGGCGAGAAAGGTCCATCAGCTCTTAGGGTTTCGGCAGACGGAAAATATATTTTCTTTGATCATAACAATGGTTACGAAGCCATTTATTTTTCTATGTTGGGAGCAGATGGAAAATGCAAAGATGTAAAATATAGTTCTTTTAACATCCCGGTTGAAACTTCAACAGCAACAGGACTAGTGGCAATAATGCCCGATTTAAATTCTGCAATTGTTAGTAATATGAGTAAAAAACCATATTATTATGAAGTATATTTTGATAAAAAATCAAGACTGAAGAAAAGACAGATTACAGTTAAAGGATATTTAAATAATGAAAATGCAAATCAAAACGAAATAATGTCAGCTGATGGAAATACATTTATTATAACACAATGGCGACCTGGAGATTTGGATGCATTTCACGAAGATTTATACTTTGCTCATAGATTACCTAATGGCGATTTTTCTGAACTTACAAATATGGGAACAGTTATAAATACTGACGGAGACGAAATTCCGTGTTTTCTTTCGCCAGATAATACAACTTTATATTTTAGCAGTAATGGACATATGGGATTTGGAGATTATGATATTTTTGTAACAAGAAGGTTGGATGATACGTGGACTAAATGGTCTGAACCTGTAAATATTGGTTCGCAAATTAATACTGACGAAAAAGAAAGGTATTTTACAATTACAGCATCAGGTGAATATGCTTATTTTACTAAAGGAAAAACAATAGCTGAAAAAGATTTGTACAGAATTAAACTTGCTAAGCCAAAAGCAGAAACTCCAATAATAGAAACAGTAAGGCCAAATCCTGTAGTTCTTATTTCAGGAAGAGTACTTGATAAAAAAACAAATCTTCCACTTGAATCCGAAATTACTTTTGAGTTGTTATCACAAAATAAAACTGTAGGATATGCACGTTCAAATTCAATAACAGGAGAATATACTATTACCCTGCCAGCAGGCGAAAATTATTCATTTAGAGCCGTTGCAGATAATTATATTACTATTAGTGAAAATATGGATGCAACACAAATTACCGAATACATCGAAATAAAAAGAGATCTTTATCTTGCCCCTATTGAAGTTGGACAAATTATCCGTCTAAACAATATCTTTTTTGAAACAGGAAAAGCTGATTTAAAACCAGAATCAAACTTTGAATTAGAAAAATTAACAGCATTTCTTTTAGATAACTTAAAAGTAAATATCGAGATAAGCGGACACACAGATAATGTAGGAGGTGAACAATCAAATATGAAGCTTTCCGAAGATCGTGCAAAAGCAGTTGTAACTTATTTATTAAGTAAATCAATTCCCGAAAATAGAATAATTGCAAAAGGTTACGGTGAAACAAAATTTATTGCAACAAATGATACTGAAGAAGGAAAACAATTAAATCGAAGAGTTGAATTTATTATATTAACAAAGTAAAGAAGAATTTTTTTAACCCAGACGAAGAAAACCTCATTATTAATTTAATAGTGGGGTTTTCAACTTTCAAACGGATGATTATTTTCAAAATCTGGACGGTAATTCTCATGGCTGCCAAGTTCCTGAATCCAACCATTTGTAAATCCTAATCTATACATTGTTTCTATAACAACATCGTATTCTTCTTTTGAAACTTGTTTGTTCAAAAACTTGTGGTTTTTTACATTCTCAGTAGGATAATATTGCGACATTAATGAAATTGTTACTCTTGTGCTTATTTCTTCTGCAATTGTTTCTAATAATTTTATACTTTCTACCGATTTTCCGGGTAAAACCAGATGCCGTATGATTAATCCACTTTCAGCAATTCCACTTTCATCTATATTCAGTTTCGACCCTTTTTGATAATACATTTCTTTAATTGCTTTTAATGCAACTTCTGGATAATTTTTTGCATCAGAAAATTGCATAGCATCATTCTCTTCAATGTATTTAAAATCAGGCAAATAAATATCTATGAATGATTCTAAACTTCTTAGGGTTTCTTGTTTATCGTACCCGTTTGAGTTCCATACAAATTTTGGATTATAACCAGAATTTCTAATTGCTGATATTATTTCCTTTACCTGTGGAGACATGTGCGATGGAGAAACAAAACCAACTACATTAATACCAGTTTTTAGAATTTCAAGAATTTTATTTAAAGCGAATTCCAAAGTAATTTCATTTTTTGATTCAAAATTGTTGCAACTTATTTGATGATTTTGACAATAAATACATTGTAAATTGCAATGCGAAAAAAAGATATTACAAACTCCTATTTCGCCACCTATTGCTGGCTCTTCACCTTTATGAACGCAAATGGATGAAATATTAAAATTTGCATTGGTTTTACAATAACCCAATTCACCTGCAATTCGATTTACCCCACAGTTACGTGGACAAACCCTGCATTCGGCAAGTTCTGATGAAATATAATTTAAGTTATAAGATAAAATAGCCATTTATTTTTTTGTAAAGATAAGAACAGTTTATTTAAACTTCATTTTATGACTTTCGTCAGATATATTATATTTACACAAAAATTGAGATTAATGAAAACTATAATAGATTTATTTGAAGAAAGTGTAGCAAAATTTGCTAACAATATATACTTAATGGAGAAAAAAGGCGATGTTTTTCAATCGTCATCTTATAAGGATGTTAAAGAAAATGTTTATACTTTTGCTGCTGGATTAATTAGTCTTGGGGTTAATAAAGGTGATAGAATTGCGCTTCTATCAGAAGGTCGTAATGCCTGGATAATTTCAGAATTAGGAATGTTATATGCAGGTGCAGTTAATGTTCCTTTATCTGTAAAACTTGATGAATTATCAGAGTTGCGATTTAGAATAGAGCATTCCGAATCCAGATTTATTATTGTGTCTAAAAATCATTTAAAGAAAATAAGATCATTAAAAGGACAGTTGCCATTAGTTGAAAAAGTCATAGTTATTGATGATGTGCAGTTAAATGAAAATGAAATTTCTTTTGTTGAAATTGAAAATCTGGGCAAAGAACTGCTTTACAAACAACGTGAAAAATTTGATGAAAGATGGAAGTCAATAATCGGAAGCGATTACGCTAATATTTGTTATACTTCCGGCACTACTGCCGATCCAAAAGGAATAATTCTTTCTCATAGAAATTATACTGCAAATGTTGAACAAGCCTGCTCTTTAATGACAATTGAAGAGCATTATCGCACGTTGTTAATTCTACCATGGGATCATTCTTTTGCACATACTGCAGGAATTTATGCTTTTATGGCCTATGGTGCAAGTGTTGCTTCGGTTCAGGCAGGAAGCACACCAACAGAAACAATAAAAAATATTCCAATAAACATTAATGAAATTAAACCTCATGTATTGATGAGTGTGCCTGCATTAGCAAAAAATTTCAGAAAAAATATTGAAAAAGGAATTCAGGCAAAAGGTCCAAAAGTCGAGAAATTATTTAATAAAGCGATGAAAGTGGCTTATGCTTATAACCGCGATGGTTGGTCAAAGGGTAAAGGATTTCAAATCTGGAATAAAATAATGTACGCATTATATGATAAACTTATTTTTTCTAAAGTGAGGAAAGGATTTGGGGGCGACTTACAGTTTTTTATTGGCGGTGGTGCATTATTGGATATTGATTTGCAAAAGTTTTTTTATGCTTTAAAAATCCCAATGTTTCAAGGTTACGGTTTGTCAGAAGCTGCTCCAATAATATCAGCAAATTCAATGGGTAAACACAAAATGGGTACTTCTGGTTTTTTAGTAAAAAACCTAGAACTCAAAATTTGTGACGAAAAAGGAAATGCTCTTCAGGTTGGACAAAAAGGTGAAATTGTTGTTAAAGGTGAGAATGTTATGGTTGGATATTGGAAAAATGAAAAAGCAACTTCAGAGGCATTAAGAGATGGTTGGCTATATACCGGCGATATGGGTTATATGGATGTCGATGGGTTTATTTATGTATTAGGAAGATTTAAAAGTTTGCTTATTGCTAATGATGGCGAAAAATATAGCCCAGAAGGCATTGAAGAAGCATTTATCGAAAATTCAAAATATATTGATCAGTGTATGTTGCATAATAATCAGAATGCATATACTTCTATGTTAATTGTTATAAATAAAAGTGCATTAATTTCCGATTTGCAAAAAAACGATTTAACAATTAATGACGATAATGGCAGAAAAACTGCAATAGAAATGATTCAAAAAGAATTAGATGAATTTAAACTCGGAGGTAAGTTCGAAGGTTCTTTCCCTCAAAGATGGATGCCAGCAACATTTGGTATATTAAATGAAGCTTTTACCGAAGAAAACCATATGTTGAATTCAACATTAAAAATGGTTAGAGGAAAAATTTACGAGAAATATAAAAACAGAATTGAATGTCTTTATACTCCCGAAGGCAAGAATATTTTAAATAATCAGAATATTGAGGCCATTTTTTAGATAAAATATTCAACTTAATATTAAATAACATATAATTTAAGGCAACGATTTAGTTACTTTTACGTCTTGCTAGTATTAAATAACAATCGTTCCTTATGTTAAATATCAAAAATGCAATTGGTTGTCTTTTATTTGTATTGGCTTTATTAAGCTTTAGCAATACAATAAATGCTCAAAATGAAATAAAACCTGATGAAAGACTATTTGTAAAGTATAGCCAAACTTATATTTCTAATCTATTAGAAAATAATCCTGATATGATAAATTATCTAAATTTTATACTAGATAATTCATGTTATTTTGTAACTGATGGAAATGAAAAGTTTGTTGCCAGCCAACAATTAAAATTATTTGATAATAGCTTAAAAACAGTAATTGATATTCCTGTTAATTCAGTTAACAAATCAGATTTTAATATTTTAAAGTATGATATTCAATTGAATTATACCCAAAGAACTGCTTATAAAATAGGAAACAGCAATGAGGTTGTTGTTTTTTATTCTTCAAAAGAAATGGCAGATAGATATAATAAATCAAAACAATCTGTAAAATAACAGAGATGAAAAAAATATTTTTTATAATAGCAATGTTAAGTTCTACCTTATTGTTTTCACAAAATGTGATTATGCATACAGGTACAGTAAGCCAGTGTGGTGGAATTTTTTATGATAGCGGAGGTGCAGGAGGGACATACCAAAATAATGAAAGTTATACTTTAACAATATGTGCAGCTATTCCGGGTGCTCAGGTATCGCTTAATTTTACGCAGTTTAGTACTGAGAATATTTTGGATATTCTAGCAATTCATGAGGGCAATAATTCAGGTGGTTTATTGCTTGTAAATGCAACAGGAACTTCTTTGCAAGGGCAAACTATTACTTCCCAAGGTAGCGGTTGTTTGACTTTGGTTTTTACTTCTGATGGTTCATTAACCCCTGCTGGCTGGGCAGCAACAATTAGTTGTACTTTTCCTTGTCAGTTATTTGATATAAATATTACTGGTGCAAATGTTCCATATTTTAATGGCGATACTATTCATGTTTGTCAAGGACAACCTATAACATTTAATGCTGCTGGTACATATCCAAATAATAATGTAAATTACCCACAATCTGATGCAACAACAGTTTTTACATGGGATTTTGGCGATGGATCACCAGTTCAAACAGGTGCAGGACTTTCAACCATTACGCATATGTTCCCAAATGGTGGTGGATATTTTACATCTGTTTCAGGTACCGATATTAGTGGTTGTACTAACTCTAATTATGCCAGAAATATGGTAATGGTTTCTACAACTCCATATTTTACAGGAACTAATGTTGCGCCAGATACTATTTGTCTTGGACAATCAGTAAATTTGAATGGTACCATGGTCACCACAAATACTTGGATACAACCTGTACCAAATGTTGTTTCTGGATTAACTTTTCTTCCAGATGGAAGCGGCGCCTCTTATTCTACTTCAATTACTCATACTATGTTTGCACCTGGACAAACTATAACTAATGTAAATGATTTACAATCATTGTGTATGAATATTGAACATTCATATCTTGGTGACTTGGAGGTTTGGCTTACTTGTCCGAATGGTCAAGCAGTTAATTTAATAGGATATTACAATTGGACATGCACTACTTGCACACCTCCGGCTGGTTATCCTACTGCAAGTTTAACTCATTTGGGAGAACCTTGTGACATGATACCTGGAACCAGCCCTGGAATTGGATATGATTATTGTTGGAATCCTTCAGCTACAGGCACTTTGCCGGGTGCAGCTAATACTACAACTCATACTTTTGTTGATCAAGAGGGTAATTCAGTCACAAATCCATATATTCCTGTTGGTAATTATGCTCCCGAAACACCTTTTAGTAATTTAATTGGTTGTCCATTAAATGGTGATTGGACAATTCATGTTACCGATAATATTGGATCTGATGATGGATATATTTTTTATTGGATGTTAAATTTCGATCCAGCGATAATTCCTCCATTGTGGTCATTTAGTAATACATATAATCCATCTGATCATGTTTGGACAGGAAATGGTGTTGGAACACAGGCAAATGGTGTTGGAACTGCAACACCAACAATAACTGGAAATGTTGTTTACACATATACTGTAACCGATGATTTTAATTGCCCATATGATACTACTTTCACTGTATTTGTAGAAGCAGCAGGAAGTCCAAACTGTTGTATAGCTCCGGTAACAAATGCTGGCTCTGACGGAAGTACTTGTTTGTTGACCTATTCTTTACAGGCTGTTCCAAATCTTGGCACCGGCACCTGGTCGCAGATATCCGGTCCCGGCACAAGTAGTTTTTCAAATGTAAATTTAGCAACAGCAACGGTTACCGTAACAACTGCCGGCACATATACTTTCCAGTGGTTCGAGAACAATGGAACAAATTGCACTAACTTCGATCAGGTTGATATAACATTTACTCAACAACCTATAGCCAATGCCGGCATAGACGGTCAGGCATGTGCGTTAAGTTATACTATGACAGCAGCAATTCCAACAGTAGGAACAGGCTCATGGGCACAAGTATCTGGTCCTGGCACATCAACCTTTGTAACCCAAGGATCTGAAGCTTCAGTTGTTAACGTTACTGTTCAGGGAAGCTATACTTATAGCTGGACAATTAATAATAACGGTTGCACAAGCACCGATAACGTTGTTATTAATTATGCAGTACAACCAGTTGCCAATGCAGGAGCAGATAATTCGGTATGTTTGCTTACATATCAACTTCAGGCAGTACCGTCAGTAGGTGCAGGCACATGGACTTATACCGGCCCCGGCATAGCAACGTTCGTAAATGCAAACAATGCAAACACAAGCGTAACAGTTACTTTAGGCGGTGCATATAATTTTACATGGACAGAAAATAACGGACTTGGTTGCGTTAGCAGCGATATAGTAGTAATTACATTTACACAACAACCTGTAGCA
>CAILUD010000080.1 GCA_903837285.1 uncultured Bacteroidota bacterium
TATTTAAATAAATCTGAAATGAAATTATACCTATTGTTTTTTTTTATAGATTTGTATATGTAATTACCAATAATTTTTTTTAAAGATGAAAAAAACATCGTTACTATTTTTAATTATATCAGCATGTTACATAACATCTTTTTCTCAGGATTTATTAAAAAACAAAGAAAATGCTCATGCAAGCGAGATACTTTCTGTAGCAATAAATAGTGATGTAACATTTATAGTTACTGGTGGTGTTGATAAGCGAGCACAAGTATGGGATGCCAAGACTGGAGATAAATTAAAAGTATTTGCTCATTCAGCTCCTGTTGCAGCAACCGCATTTGGCGCAAATGGTAAGAATTTTGCGACAGGTTCTTCTGATGGAAAACTAATAATTTTTGATGCAAATGAATGGAAGATTAAAAAAATCTTGAAAGAACATACGTTGGATATTACATCAATAGCTTTTAATCCGATTAATGACAATATTGTTACAGGCTCAAAAGATAATACAGCTAAAATTTGGGATGGTATAACAAGTGGCTCAATATTTACATTAAGAGAACATACAAAATATGTAAACGCTGTGATATATAGCCCCGATGGAAAAAATATTGCAACAGGTTCTTCCGATAATACAATTAAAATATGGGATGCACAAACTGGTAAAATAAAAACAACATATAATGCAGAATCAAAAGAAGTAACTGCTCTAGCTTGGAGTTCTGATGGAAAATACATTGTAAGCGGAGGTTCAGAAGGTGCAATAATTATTTGGGATGCATTATCAGGAAGCAAATTGTTAGAGACAAATTTTAAATCTAAAGTTAATAGTTTAACAATTAGTCCTGATGTCCAATACCTATCTGCTGCAGGTGCTGATAAGAAAATTTCAATTTGGAATATCGAAACAAAACAAATTGTAAAAGAATTTGACGCTCATACTAGTGATATAAATGCAATTTGTTTTTCAGAAAAGAATAGCCTTTTAATATCTGTAGGTAATGATGCAAGTATGAAAATTTGGGATGCCGGTAGTTTAAACATAGGTAAGAAAAAATTTATGAAAGATGCAGGCGAACCAAAACTTACCGTATCTAACATAACATTAAATGAAGATAATCATAATGGAATTATTGAAAACCCTGAGAATCCAACAATAAATTTCATTTTAAAAAATTCAGGAAAAGGACAAGCCTATAATTTAATAGCAAAAGTATCTATTGATAATACCGTAGTGGGTTTGCATTTTGATAAAGAAATTCCAATTGGAAATTTGGAAACTGATAAATATGTGAGCGTTGTTATACCATTTTTAACTGATTCTTTATTGGAAAATGCTTCAGGTGTTATTACTGTTGAAATTCAGGAAGCTAATGGTTTTAATACTGTGCCTAATAAAGTAAATTTTCAGTCACGTGGCGGTGCAAGCTATTGTTATGTAATGATAACTAGTCAGGCATATAGCTCTGTAACTGGCAAAGCAGAAGTAGGTGCTCCTATAACTTTAAAATTAAAGGTTAAGAATACTTCTAGTGGAAATGCAAAAAACACTAAGATTAGTTATATTTTTCCTCCAAATGTTATGGCAGTAAATAAGCTTTCTGAACTAATTTCAACTTTAACTCCTGGAGAAGAGAAAGAACTTTCTGTTGAATTTTATACAACTAAAGAATTTAATAAGCCTAAAATAAATATTGGCTTAAATCTGGAAGGAGCCTATACTAATGCAAATGATCTGATTTTTGAAGTTAAAATGAATGAAGCTCTGCCAACTACAGATATGACTTTTGCAGAAGTGACTCCACAAACAGAAGCACCTGAGACTTTGTATAGGGGTGGCGGTGACCCATTAGCAGGGCTAAACGTTCCCTTAGCAAAGACAATGGTAATTGGAAAATATTATGCACTTATTATTGGTGTTAATAAATATAAAGGAACTTGGACTCCTCTTCAAAATGCTGTAAACGATGCAAAAGCAGTGGAGGCTTTACTAAAAACAAAATACAAATTTGATAATTTTCAGACTTTATATGACGAACAGGCAACGCGGGTTGGCATAATTAATAAACTTGAATGGCTTACCGCTAACGTGAAAGAGCAGGATAATGTTTTAATATATTATTCAGGTCACGGCGAATTTAAAAAAGAAATGAATAAAGGTTTTTGGGTTCCTTTTGATGCTACAACAAGCTCTGCTGCAAATTATATTTCAAATGCAGATTTGCAAGCATATCTTGGAGGAATAAAATCAAAGCATACTTTATTAGTTGCCGATGCTTGTTTTAGTGGTGATATTTTTAGAGGAAAAACTGTTTCTGTACCTTTCGAAGAAACCGAAAAATATTATAAAGAAGTTCATAGCTTATCATCTCGTCAGGCAATGACATCGGGTGGATTAGAGCCTGTTATGGATGGAGGGAAGGATGGACATTCTGTTTTTGCATATTATTTTTTAAAGTCATTATCTGAGAATCAAAGTAAATATTTTGATGCAGGGCAAATCTATAATAAATTAAAAATACCTGTAATTAATAACTCTGAACAAAGTCCAATATTTGCTCCTGTAAAGAATACCGGAGATGAGGGTGGACAATTTCTCTTTATTAAAAAGTAGTTGAATTTAAGTTTTAGCATACAATAACAATATTTACTGAATATTTAATTAAAACAAACTCTATGAAAAAGTACTTAAATATATTTTTATTGTCAGTTGTTATTTTTATTTGCAATATTCAAAATACGATTGCCATTGTGAATAATAATAAAGAATTAAGTAATTTAATTGATGAAGGAAATAAACTTTTAAGCAATGGAAACTTTAATTCAGCATTAGCAATATGGCAAAAAGTATTAAGTCAGGATACTGAAAATTCAAATACCAATTTTAAAATAGGACTGTGTTATTATAATTCAATTGACGAGCAATCAAAATCTCTTCATTATTTTAAAAATGCAGCAAAGAATTTAACTTTAAAATACGACTTTTTTAATGCTGAAGAAAAAGCTGCTCCTTATGATGTTTTGTATTTTCTTGGTCAGACTTATTTAACAATAGGGGAACCAGATAGTGCATTAATTGTTTTTCTTCAATACGATGATAAATTTTCTGGAAATGCACCTATTTCAGTTGATAAAGTAATAAGAAATTGTATAAATGCAAAAAATGCTGTTAAAAATCCAAGGGATATTGTTTTAAAAAATCCTGGTAAAAATATTAATTCTACTTATTCTGAAACAAATCCTGTATTAACACTTGATAATTCTGTAATGTTTTTTGCAACAAGAAGAAATTCAAAAGAAGCTAATAAAACAACGAGCAATATTACTGGAAAATTTGATGAGGATATTTATTTTTCGAAAAAAGATGCATCTGGAAAATGGGAACCTGCAGTTTCTTTTAAATGGAATACTACAAATGATGAAGCTCCTTTATGTATTTCTGCCGATGGATTAACACTTTATTTGTATATAAATGAAAATGGTCAGAAAGATATTTTTCAAAGTAAATATATTGATAAAGTTTGGAGTCAGCCTGAGGCTGTTACTAAAATAAATTCTTCTTCAAATGAGACTGGCGTTACCATTTCTGCAGATGGTAAATATCTTTATTTTTCTAGTGATCGCGAAGGTGGTAATGGAAAATATGATATTTTTCAATGTGTTAAGTTAGGTAGAAACTGGAGTAAACCTAAAAATCTAGGAGTAACAATAAATACTTCTTTTAGTGAAATCTCTCCGTTTATAAATCCCGATGGAAAAACTCTTTTCTTTAGTTCAAATGGATATTCATCAGGTATGGGAGGGTTTGATATTTTTTATTCTGAATTAAAAGATAATGGAACCTGGACAAAACCTGAATCAATGGGTTATCCTATTAACACAACAAATGATGATGTTAATTATTACATTATTGGTGGTCAGACAAGATATTATTCAACTATACGCGAAGAAAAAGATAGTTATGAAATTTATAAAATAGAAGGTGGTGGGTTTGCAATTGAAAATATAGATGCTACCAGCCAAGTTGTTACCTTGACAAAAGAAATGGCTGTAACTGATGTGCTGGAAGTTGAAAAAACAGTTGAGAAAGAAGTTGAAGTTGTTGAGACAATTGAAACAACTGTAGAGGTAATAAGGGAGGTTGAATTAATTGATATTGAAAAAGAAAAGATGAAAATAGATTCTATCTATGCTTTAGCTAGAGCTGAAGCACAGATTGAAAAACAAAAGTTAGAATCGGATAGAATTCAAGCCGAAGCAGCAAAATTTAAAGCCGAAATTGACATAAAAAAAATTGAAGCAGATAAAATGAAAGCTGATGCTGACCTTAAAAAAGCAGAAGCTGAAATTTTAAAACAAATTGCAATAAAAGCTGCTGCTGATGCTGCAAAGGCAAAAGCAGATGCTATAATTGCAGCAGCTCAGAAATCAAAAGATGATTTGGCAAAAGCAAAAGCCGATGCAGATTTAAAGAAAAGTGAATTATTGTTAGCACAGACAAATGCCCTAAAAGCTAAATCTGAAGCTGATAAGGCAAAAAGTGAAGAATCAAAATTAAAACTTGAAGCAGATAAACTTAAGCTTGCTGCCGATAAATCTAAATCAGATGAATTAATTTTACAATTGAAAAATCAGCTTGCCGAAACTGAAAAACCTAAATTTGAAGCATTAAAAATACAGTCAGAAGCAACTAAATCTAAAGCTGAAGCAGACAAATTAAAATCACAAGAAGTTATTGCTGTAGCTCAAAAAATTAAAGATGAAGCTGTAATTGCAAAAGTAGAAATAACAAAAGCTAATGCAACAGCTCAGCTTGCTGCCGCTCAAAAATCAAAAGATGATGCTGCAAAAGCAAAAGCAGATTTAGAAATAAAGAAAGCAGAAGCATTACAGAATCAGTCAATTTCATTAAAAACAAAAGCAGAGGCTGATAAAGCCAAAAGTGAGGAATTAAAGTCAAAAACAGATGCTGACAAAGCAAAGGCTGAAGCAGACAAGGCTAAAGCAAATGAATCTGCTCTAATTTTAAAAAATCAAATTGCCGAAACAGAAAAACCAAAATACGAAGCATTAAAAGTTCAGGCAGAGGCTGACAAATTAAAGTCACAGGAATTACTTTCAAGAGTGCAAAAAGCAAAAGATGATGCTGTAATCGCAAAGACAGAGGCTGCAAAAGCTAATGCAGAAATATTAAAGGCAAAAGCAGATATTGCGATTGCAGATAAAATTAAAGCCGACGCTGCTAAAGCTGATGCTGATGCAAAAAAAGCAATTGCAAATTCAGAACTCACAAAAGCTAACGCTGAAATATTAAAAGCAAAAGCTGATATTGCAATTGCTGATAAAGCTAAAGCCGACGCTACAAAATCTGATGCTGATGCAAAAAAAGCAGCAGCAAATTTAGAAATTGCAAAAGCAAATGCAGAAGCTAAAAAAGCACAGTTGGAAATACTAAAACTTCAGCCACAGAAGAAATAATAATTTATTGTGAGTTTTTATTTTTTTTAGTAAAGTCTTTTGAAATTGACTTTTTAGAAATAACATAAGGTTTAGTTAATTATGTCTTCATTTACATCAATTAAATTAATTATATTTGATTACTCAAAACTATTAGTTATGAAAATAATACTGTTTCTTTTATTATTTCTATTTACATCTATTTTTAGTAATTTGTTTTCTCAAATCTTTCCAGTAAGTCTTGTTGGTCGTTGGACATTTGAAAATACCTCAAATTTAACTCAAGCAACAAATGGCAACGATCTTATGTTAAATGGAACACATACATTAGTTCCTGGAATAAATGCAGGCGATAATGCTATTTCTATTGGAGCTGGCAGTTATTATACGTGTAATCATGGGATAGCTGCTAATGGTGGTGGAACAAATGTAAATGAATACTCAATTATGTATGACTTTATGATTACAGACCCAATGGTATGGCATTGCTTTTATCAGACTAGTATGACAAACTCTAATGACGGAGATGTTTTTATTAATACTTCTGGTAATATTGGTATTTCTTCAACTGGTTATACAGGTTATTCCGTTCAACCAAATACATGGCACAGATTAGTAATTGTTGTTGATTTAGGAGCAAATTTTAAATATTA
This sequence comes from uncultured Bacteroidota bacterium, assembly GCA_903837285.1. GTDB lineage: Bacteria > Bacteroidota > Bacteroidia > Bacteroidales > GWA2-32-17 > GWA2-32-17. The sequence goes on from CAILUD010000080.1 coordinate 6,099, forward strand.
TATCGATGGTCATTTAATACTTAATGCAACCAATCAGACTGTTGATGGAAGATTTTCTTTAGATATTCCTTCGGTTTTGTTTTTTGCCGATGATAATAGTGAGGACAATACAATAAATGTGTCGCAAATTGCACTTTTTAATACGCCGTTAAATGATAATGAAGTTTCTCAATTGGGTGAATTAACAAATACTAACATTATGCCTTATTTGCAGACTCCAACTCCTAATTCTATGTTTATAAGCTGGAATTCGTATGATATATCTTCAACGAAAGTAGAATATGGAACAACTCCAATTCTAGGAAATATATCAATTGGCAGTTATGAAACGATTTCAACAAACAGATGGCATACGGTTAAGTTAACAGGGTTATTACCTTCAACAAGATATTATTACAGATGCATAAGTGGTACCGATACTTCAGAAATTTATCCATTTAGAACACCAGCCGCTTCAGGTGACCCAAACGGATATGTAAGATTTGCTGTAATTGGTGATTCTCAGACTTATGTTGGTAGGGCAACAGCAACTGCTGATTCTATGTTAAAGACATTTATTAATTTGTACGGTGTTAATTGGTACGACTCTGTATCTCTAGTGATGCATTCCGGAGATATAATGGGCGATGGCTCAAATATTGGAACATATTTAAGCGAATATTTTATTCCATTTTCAAAAATATCATGTTCTGTTCCATTTATGGTTAGTATAGGAAATCATGTCGGTGAAAATGCATCTTTTTATTCCTTTATGAAATATGATGAGTTTTCTGATTATCCAACTACAAATGTATTATGCGAAAAATATTATTCATTTTATTTAGGTAATTGTCAGTTTATTGCATTAAACACAAATGGTATATATAATAACATAGTTCAGACTAATTGGCTACATCAGAAATTACTCAATTCTGATGCAAATTCTTATTGTGATTTTGTTTTTTCATTTTCACATCAACCAGGAGAAAGTGAATTATGGCCCGATGGAAATAGTTCATACGTCTGGAACAACGTGTACGGCGAAATTAGAACTTTTCCTAAAATAGCTATGCATTCAACAGGACATTCACATAATTATGAAAGAGCAGTTTTAAAGTCTTCACATGCTATGAATTGGGATTTTAGAACAACACTAAGTGGAGGCGGAGGAGGGGACCTAGATCGTTGGGGAATGTATGCCAATCAAACAAATTACAAAGAAACACAACGCTCATTAGATCATTATAATTATGTGCTTGTTGATGTCGATATGAATCAAAAAACCTGCGAAACAACAATGTATAGTTTAGGTAATCCGGATAAACCATTGAATAATGTTATAATGGATAAATGGCATCGTAAAATTAATCAGGCGGCTCCTGATAAACCTATAGCTTTAACTCCAAATGCTACTTCAAATTCTACTCCATTGCTAGTTTCTTCTGCATTTTCAGGTGTCGATTCATTAATGACTTCTGAGTTTCAACTTACCGGGAAATATAACTCATGGAATGTTTCAATTATTGATTCGGTTCGAGATTCAGAAGATATTTATGGCGTTGTAAATTTTAATCCTGTCAATCTTAATGCTGGAATTAATCTTCAACAATTAGCTGTTCCGTCAGGCATTCTGATTACCGATTCATCATATAAATGGAGAATAAGATATCGTGATCATAATGTTAGATGGAGCGAATGGTCCGATTCTGCAGTTTTTACTGTTGTTGCAACTCAGATAATTGAAATGCAGAATGAAAATTATATTAGTGTAATTCCAAACCCTTTTAACAAAAAAGTAGAAATATCTTTTATTGTAGAAAATTCAGAAAATGTTAATATTAGTATTATAGATATTCATGGAAAGCAAATTAAACAACTTGCAGATAATTATTTAAGTATTGGACAGTATAATGTTATTTGGGATGGAACAGATAATAATGGTAAAAAAGTAGCATTCGGAATGTACTTCTGTGCTTTAAAGTCAAGTAATTTAAACAAAGCAATAAAACTAATATTTGAGAATAATTAGAATTATCAAAACCTGAAATACACAAATATTCTCCCAAAGTTTTTACTGTCTTTTTCTAATCGGTGATATAACTTCTTTATTTCAGGTTGTTGTAAGAATCGAATAACTTTCTTTTTTAACTGACCACTTCCTTTACCGGGAATTATTTCAACAGTTTCTATCTTACAATCTATTGCTTCCTGAATAATATCGTGCAAAGATTTATCAATATCTTTACTTCTATTGAAGATTTCGTGCAAATCTAATTTCAGTTTAGACATTTGTCTATATAAATTATATGATTATCAAAATTACAATATTAATGATTTATTTTATGTTTTAATATAAGCCACAATAACAATGCATTATGTGATTATAA
>CAILUD010000081.1 GCA_903837285.1 uncultured Bacteroidota bacterium
CCCATGGTTTGCATGTCTTTTTGGTTCAGTTGTTCCAAAAGCATAGGAATCCACATACCTTCATCCGCTTTAAGCTTAAATGAGTTGAAAAGTAATGTAACTAAAATGGAAAATACTAAAATTTGCTTTTTCATGTTTTTTATAAATAAATGATTACTGTTTGCAAAAATAGGAATATTTTTTGAGAGGATAGAATCAAAAAAAGTACAATCCAGTTAATTAAACTAAGTTATCCTGTTTATAGGAGTATTAAATAACTTATCACCTATTATAAAATATATATATACTGAAAACAAGCTAATTATAAATCTTATGTTAAAACCATTGCTTTAAATCCAAAATATTAACAAAATAATGTGAATGTTTTTTTAATAGTAACAAATATATATTTACTTTTACAAAACTTTTTTAGTTAAAAATAAGCAAAAAAAACAATGGTCTGCGAGAGCCAAAGGGCTGACCACCCAAAGTGACAACAATAAAAACAAGAAAGTGGAGTCCAGCTCCCACTCTAATAAACGGGGCGAATCTGAAAAGCCAAATGAGTAGGGTAATAAAAAATACAAAAATGAAAAAATTTATTTCTTTTAAAATAATTATGTTAGTTGTGATTAGTTTATTTACAACAAATCTTTTTTCTCAAGGTGCATATGTAAGTCTGAATTTAGGGTATGGTCTTGGGGCAAGTTCTCAAAATATTGGTATTTATAATCGTACTAGCACCAATTATGAACAAGTAAATGTATCTTTTGGGCAAGGATTAAATATTGGTGGTACGTTTGGCTATATGTTAAATGAAAATATTGGTGCAGAATTAGGGATTTCTTATTTGTTGGGTGGTTCTTCAACTATGCAACATTCTTTTACTTCTGGTACAACTGATTACACTTTTTCATCTAAAATGCTTAGAATTAATCCATCTATTGTATTAACAACTGGATTGGAAGGAATAAATCCTTATGCAAAATTTGGTTTTCTCATTGGTACAGGCTCTATCACCAATGAAGTAAATCAAACTTCAGGTGGAACAGTTGCCTTTATTAAAACAAAACTTAACGGAGGAATGGCATTAGGATTTACTGCAAGTATAGGTGCAATGTATAATTTGAGTGATAATATGTCATTGTTTGGAGAATTTGCCATGGTTAATATGTCTTATGCTCCAACAAAAGGTGAAGTAACTGAAGCAACTTTAAATGGTGCTGATAAATTGTCTGATTTGACAACCAAGGAAAAACTAACAGACTATGTTGACAGCTTCAACCCTAGTACTTCAATACCAGACTCTCAGCCTGATCAACTATTAAAAGAAAAACTTCCTTTTGGTAGTTTCGGTATTAATATTGGGATAAGAATTGGGTTCTAATCCTGTTTTCTTAAAAACAAGGCTTCATTTTGTATATTCTACTAATTATGAAGTCTTGTTTTAAAATTAAAAGTGGAGTTCAACAACCACTAAAAAACGAGGCGAACCTGAAAGCCTCTTGAATAGGAAATTAAGTATTAATTAAATCGATTAGTTTTATGAAAAAATTAGTATTATTATTAATAGTGTTTTTTTGGTGTTTTACCATCTATTCTCAAGAAACCAATAAAGCTTATATTTTTTATATGAAAGATGGTAAAGCAATAAGGGGATATTTAACAGACAAAGTTGATAATATGCTTCTTATAAAAACTTTGGGAGGTGAGAGCATGAGCATTAATAAAAGCGATGTCGAAGAATTTAAGGAAATTGATGCTAAAGCTGAAGAAAAAAAGGCTCCCAATAAAAAAAAGAGTGGCAAGAGCATAGTTTATCTTTCTTTTGCAATGCAATATTCAAGTATTAGTTTAGGTGATGAAAACTCTAACAATTATGGGTTCTACAATACTGATCGTAATCTTAATAATATATATTTAGATGCATTAGGTCAAATTAAGCCCAAAAATATAGGTCTCAATAATAAACTGTTTGACAATTTCTTACTAGGTTTGGGTAGTGGGATTTCTTATTTTCATTATTTTGATGGTAGTTCTCTTTTAAAACCTTACCAAATAAATATGCCCCTTTATCTTAATATAGCGTATAATTATAAACCTAATAATAGGATATTAATTCGTCCATCCTTAAATTTTGGCTACGATTTTAAAATAACTTCAAGAGGGAACGATGAAAATAAAAAAGCAGGTTTCTTTTTTAAACCCAGAATAGACTTTGATTATATTTTAAAAAACAACAGTTCAATAGGTTTGTGTTTAAGTTATTATATGAATAGCATGACATATATGACTTGGAGTTCTAATAATGGAATGGTATGGTTTGCAAAGGAAGTTGAGGTTAAGTTTCCTAATTATTTTCAAATAGGAATAGTATATACATTTAATTAAAAAAGTTTAAGTTATGAAAAAAGTTTATTTATTATTTGTGGTTTTATCCACTCTTTTATCAAGTTGTGCATTGCATAATGGATACATTAACAATAGTGTAGCATTAAGCTCTAATAATTATATCATTAAAGGGCAAGCTAATGGAGCTGCTACTGCCACATATATTTTTGGTTTTGGTGGTTTGGATAGAACTGCTATGGTAGCTGAAGCAAAAAAAGAGATGATGTATAATTTCCCTTTGCGAGAAGGAGAAGCTTATGCTAACATTTCTGTAGATAAAAAAAATACTATCATTTTATTCGTTAGAACTGCTAAAGTAACAATCTCTGCCGATATTGTAAAATTTAACAAGTAATTTTTCATCAATAGGATTTATCCATTAGGTAAATAATAATCTTTAAAATATGTATGAAAAGGAGTTCGTAAGGACTCCTTTTTTTTACTTAATTCAATACACTTTTATTACTTTTACCGTTTCATTTTAATAAAACAATTCTATTTAATACCTATCTGATTATTTGATGATTAAGAAAAAAAAGACTTCAAGCAATAAACTTATTTATGGAATCATATTATTGGTTGGTTTAATGCTTGGCTATTCTTTTTATGATGAATTAAGCAGATTTGCAATAAAAACATTTTACAGGATTTATAATAGCTTGAATCTGGATGAAGTGGATCAGAGTAAAAACCTGAAAAACTTCGGAATTCCAATTCCTTCAAAA
>CAILUD010000082.1 GCA_903837285.1 uncultured Bacteroidota bacterium
GGTGGTCATTTTGAATCGGCAACCCCTGGTCAATTTAAATCGGCAGAGGGTGGTCAATTTGAGTGCGTTTTACACATAGTTTAATAAATTAAGATTTAATTAACAATAATTTTTTTATAATTAATATTCTCATTTCCAATAAATAACACAAAGCTTTTAGTGTTGTATCTTAAGGTTGAAAAATTATAGCAACAATTTCCTTCGGGCAAAATATCTGAAAATAATTCTTTACCAGAAATATCATTTAATTGAATTAACAAATCACCGCATTGAGTTTTATTCATATTAATATAAACAATTCCATTATTATTAATAACAGAACAAAAATTTTCTATATTTTCATTTAAAATAGATGTAATAATGCCTACATGTATTCTTTTTCGCCACAAAATCAACCCTGTAACAATAGTGTTTGTAATCTGACAGGTGTAGTTCCCTGTTTCCACAGGAGTAACGGTTAGTGTTAATATACTATCAGTAGCACCTGTAATTTGTGTACCGTTATGATACCACTGATAATTATTGTTTAAACCACCAACAATTGTTTGTAATTGTAACAGTGAATTTAAGGCTACAGTTGTATCAATTGATATATTTACACTGTCTTGAGGAGAATAGGTAAATGTATCAGCGGTACCGGCAAGTGAAATATTTTTTTCAATATCGTCAAATTCGAGTTTATTGTTTTCAACTTCTAAAGCACTAATATACCAAGGAACTGATGAAAAATCGGGAATATATGAAAATTGATTATTATTTATAGAAATATTATGAATGGATGGAAATGCTCCTATAGCATCAGGTAAACTATCTGTAAAATTATTATTATTCAAATATAACATCTGTAAATTATTTAATTGATTAATAGTTATTGGAATTTTTCCTACTAGTTGATTATTATCCAAGGCTAATTCATGGAGGTTTGCTAAATTGCCAAATTCAAGTGGTATTGAGCCAGTTAATAAGTTACGTCCTAGAAATAAACTATACAAGAATTGTAAATTGCCAATACCTGCTGGTAATGAGCCACTTAAAAAATTATTATATAAACCCAAATTTATCAATGATTTTAGGTTTCCTATTTCAGGTGGAATACTACCTGTAAGATTATTCTCATTAATAGAAACAGTTGTTAACAAAGTATCATTTCCAATTTCTGGGGGAATCGTACCAGAAAAATTACAACTATTTAAATCAAGATAATATAAATTGTGGGCATTGCCAATTTCGGGAGGGATAGAGCCTGATAAGCCAGTTTGATTCAAATGTAGTGCCTGTAAATTTGGGATATTGAATAAACTTGGAGGAAGAGAACCATTTATTCCTGTACGGCTTAAATTCAAATTTTTTAAAGAATCTACATTCCCAATTTCTGCTGGGATAGGTCCTGTTAGATTTTGATTTCCAGCTAAATATAAATCTGTCATTTTTATCAGATTTCCAATTTCAACAGGTAAGGAACCTGACATACTACATCCCTCGGTACAAGACATAGATGCCACAATGATTAATTTTGTAACTCTGCCATTTTCAACAGTAACACCTTGCCATTGATTGACAGGTGTATTTAACCAGTTTAAATTACAGCCACATGTCCAATTGGGTCCATTAGTACTATTGTAAAAAGTTACTAAAGCAAGAGAATCTTGAACATTTACTTGGGTATAGCCTTGTAAAGAAATAATAAACGTTAGGATAAAAAATATTTTTTTCATAATTCCTTTTTCTCCAAATTTAGATAAATTTTGTTCTATTTCTATAACATTTACATTTTAATAATATTAAGCATACTAATTTATTATAATAATTCACCAAATATCAAAATTTACACATGCTCTACAACATGCGCAAATGGTCGTATATTGTGTTTAACTGGTCATTTTTTATATGTAAACGCATTAACACTATGCAACAAAAGGGTGTTTTCCTTTTAGTTTTTTCTTCAATTCTGCTTTTTTTCTTCTAGAAACTAAAATTATTTCATTTGAATCTTTCAATTTACATTTAGTGTTTTCAACTTGTTCTACATAATTTATATTTACAATAAATGAATTATGACATCGAAAAAAATCCATATTAACTAACTCTCTTTCTAGTTTATATAACTTTATATTTAGTATAAAACCTATGCCATCAATTAATAATATTTCTGTTTTTCTTCCATGCGTACGGCAAAACATAATTTTCTCAGGATTAATAATATTTAAACTGTTTTTTGGTAGCATATTGTTAATTTTAGATATGTTGTTATTTATTTTATAGACTTCTCAAATTAGATTTTTTTAACCCATAGTCGAATAAGTACCCTATTAGTAACCCCTTTTTTTGAAATATTTCTTAATATTTTTCATAAAGCATAAATTCAGGTACTTATAATTGATTCTTTTTATTTACTTGATAGTTTTTCTTATTCAGATTTTTATTTTTTTAAACCTATTCTTCATATTAATATCATTCACCCCTTAAAAGTTATCTTTGAGGCATTCAAATCGCATTCTGGTAAGGCTTTCAGAAGAATAGTCTTTTTTATGATTTTTCGGTTTCATAACTCATAGTCGAATAAGTACCCAATTAGTAACCCCATGTTTTGAAATATTTTTAAATTATTTTATTATAAATCACATTATCAGTTATTTATATTTTAATGTTTTTACTGTAATTTCTTTATTTTAATAATTTCAATACCCTTAGTCGAAAATGTACCATGTTAGTAACTATCAAAAGAGAAATATTTTTCAAAATATTTCATAAGTAACACGTAATTTGATATGTAGGAAAATGGAGATATTATTATTAAACCTATTGTCGTTCGAGATGGCAAATAGTTACCCTCTGTTGAGAAATATTTTTAAAGAAAATTTAGAAAAGCAAGAATTGCTTGTAGTAATCAGAGAATTATAAATTCAAAAGATTTAATTAATTATTTTTTTAGATTCTCTTTTCGAATATTTAAATGAAATAGTTTTTCAGAATATATTTTTATTTTTTTTCATTTTTAGCTTACATGGCTACATGAAGCCTATTAAACCTTTATAAACACTAAGAATATTTCATGTAACCTTTGATTATTAAAAAATAAATCTACTTACATGAGTATGCTAATTGTCTCTTTTCTTTCATTTTGCGTAAAATTTGTGTAAACCTATTTTAGGACTATACAATTTCATGTAACCTTGAAACTTCATGTAACCTAAAATTTATATAAGTTACATGAAAGAAATGCAGATGTAGCAAGGGATTAATGTGCTTCATGTAACCTTGAAGCCTGATTTTACTGTTTCTTATGAATTTCAATTAATTTGTATCCATACTTAGAATTTCCATCCTCATACTTAGATATTCTTTCATATCCCAAAAATTTCAACTCTTTTCCAACCTGCATTGAGTTTATTTTTATAGATGAGTAATGTGATAAATATTCAATAATATCAGTTGGTGTAAAGAATTTTCCTTTTTCTTTTGTTCCAGGATTAAAGAACTTTTGAATTAAATCTCTTTCCGGTGAACCTACCTGATACTTCTTATTGAAGTTATCGTTCTCTTCAATTTCCTTTGCTGTTAGCTCATATTCAAATGAAGTGTTTTTAAGTAAATGGTAAGCCTGTGCATAAACCAAATCCATATTTACCTCTTTTGAGTAATTCCAGTCAATGTGACTAATATCAAAACAAAGCCACCTCACAGAACCGTTTTCATCAGTTAAAAATTCCCAACGGTCAGTAGAGCCGATAAAACTTGCTCTGCGTATATGCATTGATGGGCGTTTATCATAAGTTAATCTTGCCTTTACTTTTTCTTTCGAGAACATGCTTTTAAAAGCGTTTATTTCATTTTTTTCTGCGTTGGATAGTTCGTCAAGATTAATCAGGAAGTTTTCTGTAATCGCAACTAAACTATCTTTATCGGTTCCGATATTTTCAATGATGTAATCTTTTAAAAAGAGGGGGCATAGAAAACGGCAGAAAGTTGACTTTCCTGAATTTTGTTGTATACTAACCAACACAAAAGCCTGTTTATTGAAATAACTATCATCAATGGCAGTTCGGACGGTTCTAACAAGCCACTTTTTAAAATGCTTATTTAACCTTTCACTATCATTTGTTTTTAGAAATCCGGCAAGATTTAAAATATGATCTGTTTTTTCATCCCATTGAGGCAGGTTTTCAAAATATTCAACAAAAGGATTGAATTCATTGACAAAATCAGATTTTAATAAGGAAATAAGATTATTTAGACCAATGTTAATATTATCCTTTTGAAGTTTTATAAATAAATTGTTCTCGTTTAATTCTTTGAACTCTTTTGACTCAACATATTTTTCCCGATATTCAAATTTATTTGACACAGTGTTATATCGAATAGTATAATGTTTTGATAAATATTCTTCAGTAATAGTAAACCTGTTTGCTGTTATTTTTCTTTCTTCGGTATCACTCACGTTTTTTGAATCAGTTATATGTTTTTTCTTAATGTTTAGATTTTGTTTTTCCGGACTAATTTTTATTCCCTGAAGCTTTGCAAAATGAAACAGAGTTTTTATTGTAATTCCAGTGTTGTTATTTTTAAGACATTTTGTATATTGTTCGTTGCAGATGTCGTAATTGTATTCATTATTAAATCTGCTTATTTCATGAAAATAGTTTCTACCCATTTCACCAAACTCACTTTCAATTGCAAAACCAATTTTTAACCAGTCTCCATAATTTGAAGTGATGTCTGCTTGTTTTTCTTTAATTTTTTCAATCAGTTTTTCAATGTCGCTTTTCGTTCCCATTTGTGGCAATATGTTAAATGTTTCTGATTCATTATTGATGTATAGGTCTTTGTCATAAGAAAAAAAGCAAAGACGGGTAATGTCTTTGCCTGAAGGATCAATTTTTTGTTTTAAAAGTTCTTCGTAGAAAGTTTGGATATCAAGAAAAGCTTCTGTGTGTTTTGCCGAACTATTATCTGTTTTAACCAATAGTTTTAATCCTTTGTTACTTGGACTAACAAAGCAACAATAAGTATATTTGCATTGAACAGCTTTTTCTTTTACTGTTGTTAAATTATCGATTTTATCAATGTCAAGAATAATAATTCTGGAATATTCTATTAGAAATTCAGGTTTTCTTCCTCCTTCAAATCTTCCTGAAGGTGTAAAAGCAAGCAAAGACCTTTTCTTTTTTTTGTATTCCTTTTCTTTTCCGCTTTCTAATAGTTTTTGCAGTTCTTCAACCTGATTCTTAAAAGTACCTGATTTTATTTGTTCAGCAACAACATGAAAAGCGTTATTAGCTATAACTTTATTGAAGTTCTGAACAATGCTTATTTCAGTCATTTGTTATTTGTTTTCATTTTCACTTTTGACTTTACGCTTTTTACTTTCAACTTTTCACTATATATTTTCCAATGAGAAATAATGTTTATTGAGGTACTTTATAATGTCTGTTTTTTTGTACCGTATTTTTCTTCCGTCTTTTGAATAGGGTAATTTTCCACAATCCCTGTATCGTTTCAGGGTTTTCTTGTTTACTTTAAGAAATTCGGCAGCTTCTTTAGTAGAAAACCATACATCTTGAAGTTCAACTTTTGTTTTGTTCATTTCCCTGATTTCCATTTTCAGTTCATTAAGGTCTTTTGTCTTTACAAGTTTTAGTTCCATAATTGAGATATTAAGTTTATTAAAATGAAATACGGGGCAATATTAGCCCCGTATAAAACATGAAAAGTAGACCTCTACAGAAGTCTACCAATTATTTTGAAATTAACAAAACCGCATATTGAATATCACATAGTTAGTTTTTATTTTGTTGATAAGTCGTCCAAATTTGGTAGACTTTAGTAGATTTCCCTTGTCTGCGTTGCCTTTGCTTGCCTATTTTTGAATAAATACTCGTTATTTTTAAGTCAAAAAGGCGAGAAAATGCTAAAATAGCTTCCTTTAATGTTAATGTGCCATTTTCTTTGTAAATTATCTTTGTTTCTTGCAGAAATTGAACAACTTCTACGAGATCAGTATGGGTTCCATTCCACCTAAGCATATTCCTGGTAAAGACTGATTGTGTAAAATAATCATCTTTTAATTCTTTCAGCAAACACGATTTTAGAATTGTAAAATCTATTATTTGTTTACATACTAAATATTTCAATTTTTGACTTTCTGGTGTAACTGTTAAACCTTTATTGTTAAATGTTAATAAAGTATTTCCGGTGTATATTGTTCTATATGCTAATAAACTTGTAAACTTTTCATCCAACGAATATTTAAGCAGGTATTGAAACTCATGCTGCACCTCTTTTACATACCTAAATGCTATAGGGAAATTATTCGTAACATTAATATTCTGTTCCAGTTCCTGCTTATATAAAATAAAAAGCCTGTCAAGCTTTTCTTTTTGCTGTAACAGGCTTTTTTCTTCTCCACCAGAGAATGAAACATAGTTTCCGCCAGTGGCGGACTGCTTTAACCCTTCAATAAGTTCTACCTTGCATTCGTTTTTCATCTTAATGATTATTAGTTAAACAATAAAAAAAAGAATGAAAAACGACAAAAATGTATTTTAATTATTCATTATCTCCATTGCTTTATCAAGTTCCTCACTAACTATCTTTGCATATATTTGTGTAGTACTTATTTCTGTGTGGTCTAAAATTTTCGAAACATGTTCAATTCTCATACCTTTTGTTAATGCGCTTGTGGCAAAAGTATGCCGACTTGTATGAAAAGACAAAGGGAAGGGTAGTTCAAGGTCAGTTCCCATTTTTCCAATAGTTTTGTTTGCTCTGGAATTAAAATATGATTTTTCATCATAAAGAACTTCTATGAACTTTTCATAATCAAAATCATTCCGTAACAAAGGGAAGATATGGTCGTTTAATTTTTTGCCTTTTTTATTGTATTTATTAATTATCTCTATTGCTTTTTCTGGTAATTTGAATTGATGTTTTCTTTTTGTTTTACGAATGACCTTTGTTATCTTTTGTTCTTTTTCATTAATATTCATCCATTTTAAATCCAGTATATCAAAAAAGCGAAGTCCTCCTGCATAACTGGCAAAAATAAACATGTCGTAAAAAACTTCTGAATCGTGCAAAGGTCTGTTTTTGTAATTCAGTACAGAGTCTAATTGATCTTTGTTAAGGTAGTTCTTGACTGGTCTAGGCACAGTGAAAGTGTAATTATGAAAAGGGTAATATCTTATATCGGCAAGTTCTTCTTTTATTGCCAAGTTATAGAATAATTTTATACATCGGAAAGAATATTCAACTGTTATTGCTTTATTTTCACATTCCTTGTATAGATAGTTTTCATATGCTTTTATAAATGGTATGTCTATTTCGTCAAATGCAAGTTTTTTGCTTCCTATATAATGTTCCAGTTTCTTTAAATACTGATTATAGGACCTGTAAGTGCTGGGACTATGTGTGTTTCTTATATTTTCCAACCGTGAATAAGCATAATGAAAGAAGTTACTTGATGGTTTGCCCATAATCTCTTCTTTAATTCTTTTAGTTGTTACAGATTTGTTTTTTGTTTCAATATTCAAAGCTGTATTTTCTGCCTCGGCTCTTTTTTTTGAGATAAAAACATTCATCTGACTGTAATTTGGATAGCCTTTTTTTACAGTCATTGATTCTTCATTCCAGTATTTAGGTTTAACTTTCACACCTAATGAAATGAATTTTGCTTTGCGGTCTTTTATAATTCTTAAATAAAGAGGTGCAACTCCGGTTTTTGGATTGAGTTTATTTTCCCTTAATACTACTTTTACTGTTGCCATGATATTTCGTTTTTATCGGTTAATTCTATGGCAATATTAAGTAATATTTTTAACAAAAGTGTCAAACATCGGGTACAACATATGGGTGTTTATCTGTCCATTTAGTTCCACTTAAGTTTTTCGGAAATACTTCTATTGTGTTAAATTATAATATACTATGTGGACATTAGAAGACATATGGAGATATACATTACTAACATAGTGTTAGCTGTCGTTTTTTTTTACTTTAATAAATTCCTTTTGGGAAAGTTCATTATTAAAACTTTTTAGTCCTAAATACAAATTATTTAAGTCATTTTGTTTAGTCGGTATTCTATGTTTTATGAAAATATCAAAAACTATAAAACAAAAATTAAGACAATTTTTTGTAATATTTTGAGCCTCCATTGGATTTCTAATTTGTGAGACACCGTAATTTTTCAGATTATTACTTTTAATTTTCCCTTTTAAGATGTCTGTCCCATGTGTTGAAAATGAAAATTGCTTAAAAAGCTCTTCATATAGAGCATGGCGATTAAGTCTTTCTGCAAGCTCGAAAATATTTTTTGGTCCGTCAAAAAGTGAATACCACGTTATATTATTTTTTAATTTAAGTTTTGTCCTTTCGTATTCGACTTTGAATAGTTGATATTTTTCAGAATTTAAAATACTATCTGAATAAGTCAATAATTTGTCTACACCCTCAATTGTTGGTGGAGAGCAATTATTTAACAATTTATCTTTTGAGAATTTGTTTGCAAGCCTATTATATTCATCTGATATACCATCTCGTTTTTTCAATTTTTGCTTTTCGTTTAATCTATACCAATATAAAAAAGACATTGCTCTATTATAATTGCTTTGTTCTAACAAATATTCAATGTAAAAAATATTTTCTAACGAAGTGCGCAATAAACTTTTGCATGGTTCAATTGAAGATGCTTTAATTAAAATACTTATGGCATCAATTTGTTCAATAAAATTTCTTAGAAATAAAAGTGCTGGCAATTCTTCATCTTTTAAAGAAGAATTTTCAATATCCCATTTTAAAACATTTGAGCCGAAATTAACAAGGTCTTCAATAGCAAACGAAAATTTATGTAAAATATTTTCAAGTCCAGATTCTAATTTTCTTGGAACAATATCGTCAATAGGGTTTGTCATTTGCAAGATGTTTATTTTGTAAAATAGCTACTAACACTCTTATAAGCTATATTTTATTGTTCATATTAAGCTTATGCTTGCTGCTTACGTAAAATAAAAAACTATTTCTTTTTATTAATCTCTCGAATTTTAAGGTACTTTATAAATGCAGCATTCGCAGATATTTTACAAATTACATATCCGTAATAACCATCAAGTATACCGCCTTTAATAATATAATCTCTAAAGAATTTCCAGCAAGGCTGAAATAACATACCTAAAACACTTACTTTTCTACCATTGTTAAAATCAGCTTTTGAAGCAATATCAGTAAATTTATTTACCTGCTCCATATGCTGATGAATTGAATAATATGAATAGTGTAACAAATCACCTTTTAAATAACCAATTGTTGCACATTGTTGCATTTCATAACGGTCATGTGGATTTACTCCTGTCCATATACCTTTTGAGCTATCCCACAATCTTAATTTTTTATCGGGATACCAGCCACAATGCTTAATCCACTTTCCACAGTAATTTGTTAAACGGTTAAAACAATAACCATCATATTGCCAGTTTGTTTTTGCTTCGAGTATAGATTTTTCAAGTTCCGGAGAAAGTACTTCGTCAGCATCAAGAGAAAGAACATAGTTAGAGATTGCCTGTGTTATTGCCCAATTTTTCTGTTCTATATGCCCTTCAAAAGCATGTTTTACAAATTTTACGTTTAATTTGTTACAAATCTCTTCGGTTTTATCTGTAGAATTTGAATCAACAACAACGATTTCATCTGCAATATTCTTAACTGCTTCAATACAGCGTTGAATATTTTTTTCTTCGTTAAAGGTAATTATAACAACAGAGAGTGAAATCATTATTATTTAATTAATATTTGATAGTTAACGATTAATGACTAATTTTTTTATTGTGTTGTTTTATATTTCTTAACTAAATCTGCCTTCCTTCGATCCGCCGCGGCGGACGCTCAGGATGACGGCAGATAAGTAAAGAATGATATTTTTTCACTTTAAATTTTCAACTTTTTACTTTAAGTACTTAAGGCACTTTAAACTTTAGGCACTTTTTATTCATGATAATAAATTCGTTTTACTCTTCTTGAAATTCCTGTTAATATTTCATAAGGTATTGTTCCAATAATTTCTGATTGCTTCATAACATCTTCGGCAGATTCAAAAATTATTACTTCATCGCCCTCATGCGCATTAGCATCCGTAACATCAATCATACACATATCCATACAAACATTACCAACAGTTGGTGTTAGAACTCCATTTACTTTAAAAACACCTGCTCCATTGCTTAATTTACGATCAAGTCCATCAGCATATCCTATAGGAATTGTTGCTATTAATGAATCACGTGTTAAAACACCTTTTCTGTTATAACCAACAGTTTCATCAGCTGGTACGGATTTAATCTGTGAAATAACAGTCTTCAGTGAAATAACATTCATTAATTTTCCTTTTAATGCATTTCCGGTACAAAAGCCATAAAGACCAATTCCTAACCTTACTAAATCAAAAGAATAATTTGGAAATCTTTCTACTCCAGCAGAATTAAGAACATGTTTTAAGAAAGTATATCCTAATGAACTTTCTATTTGCTTACACATTGTTTTATAAAGTTCAACCTGCTTAAAAGTAAAACTATCATCCTTAACATCATCGGTTGAAGTTAAATGAGTAAATACCGATTTAACTTTTAGCCATGGATTATTTTTAAGTTTAAACAAAAGTAAATCAATTTCAGATTCCTCAAAACCCAGACGTTTCATGCCGGTATCGAGTTTTATATGAACATTTACATTTTGTTTGCCAATTCTTTTTACTTCGGTTTGAAACATCTGCATAATCCTAAGATTATACAATTCCGGCTCTAAATTATACTCAAGCATTGTTTCAAAACTCTCGGGCTCTGGACTCATAACAAGTATTGGCATTGAAATACCCGACTGACGTAATTCAACACCTTCATCGGCATATGCTACTGTTAAATAACTTACATGCTCGAACTGTAGTAAATTTGCAATTTCAAATAATCCACTTCCATATGAAAATGCCTTAACCATTGCCATTACACCAGTCCCCGGCTTTAACATGGATTTATAAGCATTTAAATTATGAACAAATGCATTCAGATTTACTTCAAGAACAGTTTCATGTGCTTTTTGTTGTAATCTTTTTGAAATTTTTTCAAATTCAAATTTCCTTGCACCTTTTAATAATATTGTTGAATTATTAAGTTTTAGTGAAGCCAGATTCTGAATAAATTCTACAGACGAAAAATAAAACTTTTTATTTATTTTAAACTTATCAGAGAACCTTGAAATAGCTGTTCCTATTCCAATAACCATATCGATTTTTTGGCTATTAACCATATCTGATACTTCGGAATACAAAATTTCTTCGTTATATCCACTTTGTAAAATATCAGAAAGAATTAATATCCTATTTGGATGCTGATTCTGCTGACCTAAAAGTATAAGTGCAATACGAAGCGAAGCTAAATCGGAATTATATGTATCGTTAATAATTGTACAATTATTTAATCCTTCATTCATTTGCAAACGCATTGCAACGGGAGCCAGATTTAAAATCTGTGAAGAAATAAATGAAAAATTATATCCAAGTGAAAGTAAAGTTATCCAACAAATTATTGAATTCTCGATTGATGCATCATCTGTAAACGGAATTTTAATTTTTTGTATCTGACTATTATACAACCCTTCAACTATTGACGTTTTTTCACTTTTATCAATTTTAATTATCTGAAGATCTGAGCCAATACCTTTTCCCCATGTAAATTGTTTAATTCCATTTTTAACACAAAATGCAGGAACTAATTCAGAGATTGCAGTATAATCGTTACAAAAAATAAGTGTTTTTGATTTCTCGAAAAGCTTAAGTTTTTCGCTAACTTTTTGCCTTGTATCACTAAAATTTTCCTGATGTGCAGGACCTACATTTGTAAAAATTCCAATATCCGGACGAATTACTTTTGCAAGTCGCTCCATTTCATTTACTTTGGAGATTCCAGCTTCAAAAATTGCAAGTTCATGAGTTTCATCCATCATCCAGACTGATAATGGTACACCAACCTGGCTATTATAACTTCTTGGATTTCTAACTATAACTTTTTCTTCTTTTAGCAATTCAAAAAGCCATTCTTTTACAACTGTTTTTCCATTACTACCAGTAATACCAATTACAGGATAATTAAATTTAGATCTATGATATGCAACTAAATCCTGAAGTGCAACCAAAGTATCTGAAACAACAATAAAAGTAGCTTCGGTACACAAGCAGTTTGGAATTTTTGAAACTATAAAACAACGAACTCCCTTTTGATATAAATCTGGTATAAAAGTATTTCCATCATGCCTATCCCCTCTGATTGCAATAAATAAACTTTCAACAGGAAATGCAAGATTTCTGCTATCAATTAGCAAACGATTAATCATTATTTCACCATCTCCGGTAACAGTTCCTCTTGTAATTGAGGCAATTTCGTTGGCTGAATAATTTATCATTGCTATTTTTTATGTGTTATTTTAATATAGCAATCGCGACACAAAGGCTCGTATTCTTGCGTTTCTCCTAATAAAACTAATTTTTCGCTTGCCACTTTTCGATATGAATAATGTGCTAAGTTACCACAATGCATGCAAATTGCATGAACCTTAGTCACATATTCTGCAGCGGCTAATAATGCAGGCATTGGACCAAATGGTTTTCCTAAGAAATCCATATCCAGACCAGCAACAATAACTCTTACACCACTATTTGCCAAAGAATTACAAACATCAACTATTGCACTATCAAAAAACTGTGCTTCATCAATCCCTACAACATCAACATCACTAACCATTAATAAAATATTAGAAGCAGTATCAACAGGTGTTGAATGAATTACATTTTCGTCATGCGAAACCACTTCCTCGATAGAATATCTTACATCTATTTTAGGCTTAAAAATTTCGACCTTTTGTTTAGCAATTTTAGCTCTTTTTAATCTACGAATAAGCTCCTCTGTTTTACCAGAAAACATAGACCCACACACAACTTCAATCCAACCTTTTTTGGGACCTTCGCTCCCGGTTTTTTCTAAAAACATGCTAAAAATTCCTCAGTTTATTTCAAATGATTAACTTTACAAAAATAAAAGAAATACAAAGCCATTGATACTATAATCAATTTAAATTATGAACCAGAACGAAAAAATAAGCCATATTATTGAAACGCTTAACGAAGCAACAACATTAATTGCTAATAACAAAGGCGAAAATATAAATAATATTGATAAAGACCTTGCTTTAGGAAAAATAAGAATGGCCTACGACTTTATTTTAAAATTAGAAACTAAAGAAGTTTCAACAATTAAAGTTGAAGTTCCTAAAAAAGAAGTTCAAAAAGAAATTGTTATTGCTCCAGTAGAAGAAAAAAAAGTAGTTGAAATTATTGAAGAAGTAAAAATTGAAATACCCGTTGAAAAAACACCTGAGATTATAATTGAAGAACCTATTAAGATAGAAGAAAAACCTATAATTGCTGAGGAAAAGAAAATTGAAGTAGTTGAACCTACATTATTTAATGTTGAAACAATTATACCGGAAACTACTGTTGAACAAATTACAAAAGAAAAAACGACAGAGCCAAAAACAACTATTACCTCAAATTCAAAAACTATTGCAGATCATTATCAGACAACAAAATCAAAAACTATTTCTGACAGTTTAACAAAAAACGAGAAAGATTTTTCTACAAGTCAACAATTAAAGCCAATTAAGAATATTAAATCAGCAATTAGCATAAATGACAGAGTAATGTTTTCGCGTGATTTATTTGAAAACAATGCGGCATTATATAATGAATCAATTGATAAAATTAATGAAATGACAAATATTGATGATGCAATGGAATTCATTAATAAAACTATTAAATTTAAAGAAGATTCTGAATCACACTCTAAATTTTTAGAGTTGGTATATCGTCGTTTTGCATAAGCATTAATAATTTATTTTAAAATGAATTA
>CAILUD010000083.1 GCA_903837285.1 uncultured Bacteroidota bacterium
ATAACCAAAATATTTAATCACTATTTTAATAATTTAATTATTTGTAAGTCTCTTTTATATAGATCATCTCGGAATTGAAGGAAGCCGTTAGTATCAATAAAAGCAGTATAGTAATTTATTACTATTGGTACTTGTTTTTTGAAGAAAATAGTTTTTGATTCTAGTTTTACACTATCTTTTTTAGCAAGCTCTTTCCATTCTTTAAAATCTTCCATTCTTTTTTTAAACTTCCTTTTATCCTTTTTGTCTTCGGGTTCCATACCGATTGCCATTCTAATATCGTCAAGCTCCCATTTTTTATCATCGAGCAATAGTTTTACCAATTTCAAAGGATCTTCTACCCTTACACAACCATGACTAACGGCTCGATATGCTCTGTCAAAAGCATTTTTAGAAGGTGTATCATGTAAAAAAACATCGTAAGGATTAGGAAATACAAACTTAATTTTACCTAAAGCATTTATTTCGCCAGGATTCTGTTTTATTCTAAATGGAATGTGATTTGGATCGTATTTTTTCCAGTTTATACTATCGGGATTTATTTCAACTTTATCTCTATAAACTTTGTATTCGTGATCCCTTAAATAAAATGGATCTTTAATAAAGTTATAATACAATTCCTTTTGAACAATGTTAGTTGGTACAAGCCAATCGGGATTTAATACTAAATGCGAAATTTTTGATTGAAAAATTGGTGTTTCATGGTTTGGTGGTCTATCCTGAATTTTGTGAGTTTTAAGATACTTCTTCATCCTTTCGTTATAGTTGCCTGGCATTTTTTCGCCACAACAAACCTTTAATGCTAATTTAAAAGTATCGGCATTATATGCATAAAGCATAAACTCTGGGATATTAATTTTTAAATGCTTTGCAGGATAATTAAAACTGTTCCATCTTAATCTTTCTAAATTTACTGCAACCTGGATAGCTCTGTCTTTAGCAGAAATATTCATTTGCACTATTGAATTTTTTCCAATTACTCCATCAGGCAATAAGCCGTGTTCGCTTTGAAAACGGATAATTGCTTTTTCAAGACTAGTATCGTAAAAATGAAAACTGTTATTTTTAAATGAGCTATCTAATTCTCCCGTAACAATCAATCTATTAGCAATATATTTCAAAACTATATTCGAGTCGCCAACACAGATTTTAGGAGTATCTGCCGGTGGAATACTATCCCATTTTAAATTCAATAATTTTAAATACTGAGCTTGTAGTTTCTTATAATCAATTCCTTTTGGTTGAATTGCATTTAAATATGGCAAAACTGAATCGGGATTAAAAATTTTTTCGAATTGTGATGAATCACTTTTATTAAGTGATAAGAAGTAACATTTATCGTATTTTTCAAGTGGGTTAAAAAATCCATGATTTAAATGATTAGAATAATCGATTAGCGCATTAGATAAAAGTATGTCTACCTCACTTAATAGCTGATATATGCTGTCGCAATTTACTTTTACAGACTTTAGCTTTTCTATTTTTGATAAAATAACATCTCCGTAATACCAGTTGCTTTTTAAACCATGAGTGTAAGAGTTATTAAAAATATTTAAAATAGAATCAACGATTGTGAAATCAATATTTTCAGAAAACCATACTGACTTATAATTTCTTTTAGAGTAAAATATATTTAAAGTATCGAAATTATTTAGTTCGGTAAAACATATTGAAGCAGAATCAGATGGGTTTTTGAAATTATTTTTTATTACCTCAGTATACTTATTTGAGTCAAATGAGTCTTTGCAATCAGCTGAAATATAATTTTGTGCATTTTTATCCTTACAAGCTTCAATCGATATAACAATAGTCAAAATGTAAAAAACCCACCTCAAATTCTTCCTCATAAAATATTTATTATTCAGCTAATTATTACGGAAAAATATTTTAAT
>CAILUD010000084.1 GCA_903837285.1 uncultured Bacteroidota bacterium
ATAACTCAGATTGGTTAATTGTAGAATCAGCTAGTGCTCCAAGTTTTGGTAATATAACATTACAAAAATATTTAGAAGAAATACCTAAAATGATAACAATAGTAACAACGATACTAAAACCAAATTCCGCATAAATTAATTCTGACTACGAATACTTAATACAGGAATTGAAGAATGATTTACCATCTGCTGAGCGTATGGGCCAAGCCAGAAAGCTGCATTTGTTAGCTGGTCTGTCATAATAGTTATTAATTCAGCATCTACTGTTTTTGCATATTCAATGGTTAAGTCGGTAATGTTTGATCCAACTAAAACATTTTTAGTGCAATTAACCCCTTTTTCTTTTAAATATTCCTCAACTTGTGAGCAGTATGTAGTTATTTTTGCTGTAACATCAGCAGAGCTAATTTCTGAAACTCCTAAAATATGAACTGTTGCTCCAAAGAAGCGTGCTAATTCTGTAACAAAAGGTACCTTTTGTCTGGTTGATAACGAAGAATCAATAGGCATTACAATATTTTTGAGAATATTTCTTTCATATCCATTTCTGATTGTAATTATTGGACAAGGAGCATTTGATACAACTCGGAATGCATTTGACCCAATCCACATTTCTTCGAACCCGCTTGCGCCATGAGTTCCCATTATTATTAAATAAGAATCATCATATTTTGCCTGATTTGTAATTTCTTTAAATACGTTTCCTTCACGTATTTTATAATCCAATTTATTTTTAAGTAGCCCTTTATATTTTTCAATTAAAATATCCATAAAATCCTCTAAAGATTTGCCAACAACCATGTTGAAATCTTTAAAATAGAAAGGCATTTCAAAGTTCTTACTTTTTTTAACATGCATCATTCTAACATCAGCGCCAATAACATTTGCAAATGAAATTGCATGCTCTAGTGCATTAACAGAATCCGCTGAAAAATCGATAGGAACAAGAATTTTTTTCATAATATAATTTAATTACATAAAAGATTAATTTGACCGTGTTCAAAAATAGTTAAAAAATTGTTTATTCCAAAAGGTTAATAGAATTCCTATTTGAATAGTTTAACTTTCTGATTCTCATTTACTAAGTACTTTTTAGTGAATAAAAATTTTCTAACTTTAATATAACCATTTGCCTTTAAATCTACTTTGTTTTTTAATATAGAAGAAAGAAGCGTTAATGGATTACTTGCTAATTTACTGAATTTAACATCGAATTCCATTGTTTGAACTGCATTGGAATTTGCAGGAATTTTTAGTTTAGTTGCTTTTTTTACTTTCCCAAGATCTACATTACTAATTGTTAAATCTAAATTTACATCAGAAATAGTAAAAGAAAAATTGTTATTGTTTTTTACTGGAACCATTAATTCTAATGTTACATGTTCTTTAGTAACTTCTTTTAGGCTAACACCTTCAATTTTCCCTATTTCGACCTCACGAATTGTACATGAAGTAAATAAAATCAGAAACGCATAAATAAAAAATGTTTTATTCATTAATTAATTTTTATTTTGTTATGATTTTAGTGCTTTCAATTCCAGAGTAATTAACCGATTTAATTAAAGATAATAAACGAATTATTGCATCTGTTGTTGTAATTCCGGTTCCAAATGCTTCTCCGGTTTTACTGAATTTGTATGAGCTTGCAACATAACTGTTAATTGCAATTTGATAAACTTTTTTCTCGTCAACTAAGCTGCCATCAGGAAATGAAAGATCAATTTTTTCTATTGTTTTATCAGCCTTTAAATAAATAACAGAATTAATACCTGCAGAAATTATATCGGCTTTTTTTTCTTTTTTATACCCATATTCAATTAGTTCGCGAATTTGGGCAGCAGTCATTTTGCAAATCATTATTTCGTTTGCAAAAGGATCTAATTCATAAACTTGTTTAATAGTAATTGGTCCAGCTGGTATTTCAGAAACTCTAATTCCACCGCTATTCTGAAAAGAAAAATCGGCTTTTACAGCTTTTAATGCGGCATCTGACATAAATCCGCCTAACTCATTATCGCCTTTTAAATCGTTGCCAAAATATCCTGCAATTTTTTTAAATTCTTCGTTGTTATTATAATTTTTTACTTTTCGAGCAATCAATGTGTCTGAATGCGGATATCCTTTTAATGGAAGCAATGTATCGTTTATAGAAATTATTTTTTTCCCATCTAGCTTAATAGTTAGCATGCCTAAATATTTTAAATAATATCCAGCCTGAACAATTGTTACACCATTTACTTTCATTTGTGGCTGAAGTGCTTTGTGAGAATGTCCACCAATTATTGTATTTATTTCAGGCATTTTTGTTGCCAGAACAGAATCTTCTATAACTCCCATATGCGAAAGAACAATAAACACATTTGCTTTTTTTGAAAGTGCAGAAAATTCTTTAGCTTTTGTTATACCTTGAGTAAATTCTACATCTTTGCAATTCTCTGGTCGGGTGTCTGGATGCCCGCTAGGTTCTACTTGGGTAATTCCAAGAATTGACATTTTAATTTTTCCAAATTTATAATTTTTAAATGGTGCTAATTTTGGAAATGTATTTGTTTTAGAAGAAATATTTGCTGCTATAAAAGGAAATTTAGCTTCACTAATTCTTTTTGCAAGAACTAAAGTTCCAAAATCAAATTCGTGATTTCCAAGTGTTGATATGTCAAATTTTAAATCATTCATAAAGTCAATCATAGGATACCCTTTTTCGGAGTATTTATCAACTATTGGATTTCCGCTAAACATATCTCCTGCTGAAACTAGAATTACATTTTTATGTTTTGCTTTTATGTCTTGTATCATTGATGAAAGTACGGGGAATTGATCAATACGCCCATGCATGTCGTTTACATGAAGTATTACTATTTCTGTAATTTGTTTTGATTGGCTAAAGCCAATTATCGGAATTGCAAATAACAAATAAAAAATTAATCTGTTTTTCATTTTTTTAAAAATTAAAATACATGCCCGATAATCCAATTATTAATCCAATAACTAATTTTATTGATTTCATTTTCACAAAACTCCATTTGTCCTCTGCCAAGAGAGGTATGCCACCATGGCCTTCCTGAACAACTGAATTTGCAAGAAGAAAGCTAAAAGGAATAATCCCTTCAATAAATAATGTTATAAATAAAATATGTGGACCCGAAATAGGAATAATTCCAATTAAGAGAGCTAATAACAATACGTAAATTAAATTAAGTTTTGCCCATTCATTAAACGAAAAATAATTTGTTAAAATAGCTATAGCAATTAAAGAACCTAATGTCCATAAAAAAAGTTTAAAAAAATGTTTTTTTAATACATGCTCCCACAAATGATCCATTAAAAAATGTTCAGGGACTGTGAGTATAATAAATGTTGAGATTAGCCCCATTGTCATAAAAATTATTGACTCTGCCGAAAATAAACCTTCTTCGTTTTCATCCGAACCTCCTTCACCAAAAGGAATAATCTGACTGAAAAGTATAAAAATTAGCACCATTAACAACATAGCTCTTGCAAATGTGAATTTTTGCAATTGTAGTTTTATCGAATATAATGTAGGTTTTGTTGAACAACATTCATCTTCATGTGTTTCGAAATGTTTTACGATAAGTTGTTTAGGTTTACTTTTAACAAATAAATTAAACAATACTCCAACAATAATAGCAATTATAATTACACTAGCAGCAATTTTTAATGCTAAAACCGGAGAAGCCGAAAGCATTATAAACGCTTCATCACCCAGGGTAGCAATGCTTCCTGATAATAATGCAGAGAAATTAATAATATTATGTGTGTATAATGAAACTACAGTAAATACTCCGGCACAACCAGGAGTTATGCAAAAAAATATTGCAATAAACATCTGTAACCAACGAGATTTTTTTATTGGATTGCTCCACTTTCCTTTAGTTTGTACGTTTATATACTCAATTATGAGCATTAAAAATAGCACAAACCCCGAAACCATGAAGGTTTGCTTGAATATATCTAACCAGTTTAATTCCATTTTTTAGAATGAATATAAATAGCAAAGTTATAAAAGAAAAATTATAACGCAATATATAAAAGGCCTTGCAATATTTTTTTTGAAATCATGAAAATATTATGCTTTAAATATAGATTATTAGTAGAATACAGCCATGTTAATATCTATTTATTCTATTTTTGAACAATTAAATTGTAGTCAGAATTTGATTTAGTAAATTTACCGTAATCTAATTTTTTTGTAATTCATTCATTTTTATGAGTCAGTTTGTTCACTTACATGTTCACACACAGTATTCCATACTTGATGGTGCTTCAAATATTAAAAATTTAATTAAAAAGGCTGCAGAATATAATATGCCAGCTGTTACAATGACAGATCATGGCAATTTGTTTGGAGTAAAAGATTTTTTAAATTCAGTTAAAGCTCATAATGATAATGAAAAGAAATTAGAAGCAACTGCTATTGAAAAAGGTGAAACCTATGCTGCAAAAAAATTAAAACCAATTATTGGTTGCGAAATGTATGTCGCTCGCAGAAGCCATTTATTAAAAGATAAGGATGTAAAAGAAGATCGAAGCGGAAACCATTTAATTGTAATTGCAAAAAACGAAACGGGTTATAAAAATTTAATAAAGTTATCTTCTGTTGCATTTACGGCTGGTTTTTATTCAAAACCAAGAATAGATAAAGATTTACTTTTTAAATATAAAGAAGGACTTATAATTTCTACAGCATGTATTGCTGGTGAAATTCCAAGAGCAATTAGAGCAGGAAATTTAGAGTTAGCAGAGACTTTAACAAGAGAATTTCAAACAGAATTTGGCGATGATTTTTATTTAGAATTACAGCGCCACAAAACTACTGATCCAAATGCAGATGGCGAAGTATATGTTCAACAACAAATAGTAAATAAACAGTTAGTTGATATAGCTGCAAAAACAGGTGTTAAAGTAATTGCAACAAATGATGTTCATTTTATAAATTCTGAAGATGCCGAAGCTCATGACCGTTTGATTTGTATAAATACAGGCAGTCAGCTTGATGATGTTTCGAGAATGCATTATACAAAACAAGAGTGGTTTAAATCACCGGAAGAAATGTCTGCCATATTTCATGATTACCCCGAAGCTCTTGCAAATACAATAGAAATTGCAAATAAAATTGAGCCGTTCGATTTAAATAAAACTCCTGTAATGCCCGAGTTTCCTATTCCTGAAGAATTTGGAACTATCGAAATTTATAAAAATAAATTTACAGAAGAAGATTTAATAAAAGAATTTACCGATGAAACTTTTAAAAGATTAGGTGGTTATAACAATGTGCTCAGAATTAAATTCGAAGCTGATTATTTAGAGTATTTAGTCGAAATTGGATCTAAAAACAGATATGGCGAAAACTTAAGCGAAGAAATTACTCAAAGGATTACTTTTGAATTGCAGACATTAAAAAATATGGGTTTCCCCGGGTATTTTTTAATTGTGCAGGATTTTATTTCTCAGGCACGTAAAATGGGAATCTGGGTAGGCCCGGGGCGTGGTTCTGCAGCAGGTTCTGTAGTCTCATATTGCTTACAGGTAACAGATATCGACCCGTTTAAATACGATTTACTGTTTGAGCGTTTCTTAAATCCCGAACGTATTTCAATGCCCGATATTGATATTGATTTTGATGAAGATGGTCGTGAAAAAGTGTTGCAATGGGTTGTAGAAAAATATGGAAAAGATAAAGTAGCTAATATTATAACATTTGGCAAAATGGCAGCAAAATCATCAATTCGCGATGTTGCCAGAGTTCAAAAATTGCCATTGTTTGAAGCGGATCGTTTAGCTAAAATGGTTCCAGAAAAGCCAGATATGGATTTGGTTAAAGCATTCAAGGAATCGCCAGAATTAAGAAAAGAAAAGGAGTCTGGAACTCCGGAAATAATGTCTACTTTAAAATATGCCCAAACTCTTGAAGGCTCAGTTCGGCAAACCGGAATACATGCATGTGGTGTTATAATAAGTAGAAATCCTTTAACAGAATATATTCCTGTATGTGTTTCAAAGGATTCTGAATTATTGGTAACACAATTTGATGGTCATTATTTAGAAGAAGTAGGAATGCTTAAAATGGATTTTTTGGGTTTAAAAACTCTTTCCATTTTAAAAGATGCAGTTAAAAATGTTGAGCTATCAAAAGGAAAAGTAATTGATATAAATAAAATAAGTTTAGAAGATAAAAAAACATTTGACCTTTTTAGTAAAGGATTAACAACGGCAGTGTTTCAGTTTGAGTCGGAAAACATGCAGAAGTATTTGCGTGAATTAAAACCAAATCGTTTCGAGGATTTAATTGCGATGAATGCATTGTATCGTCCGGGTCCAATGGAGTATATCCCTAATTTTATTAGTCGCAAACATGGAAGAGAAGCCATTATTTACGATTTACCTGATATGGAAGGAATATTAAAAGACACTTATGGGGTGACTGTATATCAGGAACAGGTTATGTTACTTTCGCAGAAATTGGCTGGTTTTACAAAGGGTGATGCAGATGGATTGCGTAAGGCAATGGGTAAAAAACAACGTGCAGTTCTTGATAAGATGAAAGGTGCGTTTATGGAGGGTTGTAAGAAAAATGGATACGCTGAAGCAACCTGTGAAAAGATTTGGACAGATTGGGAAGCATTCGCTCAATACGCATTTAACAAATCGCACTCAACATGCTATGCATACCTTGCATATCAGACAGCATATCTTAAAGCGCATTATCCTGCCGAGTTTTTGGCTGCCAATTTAAGCCGTAATTTAGACGATATAAAAGAAATCACTAAGTTAATGGATGCCTGCCGACGCATGAATTTAAAAGTGCTTGGGCCCGATGTTAACGAAAGTCATATTAAATTTACTGTAAACAAAGAAGGAAACCTTCGTTTTGGATTAGGTGCAATTAAAGGCTTAGGAGAGTCGGCAGCCGAAACAATTATTAAGGAAAGAAATGCCAATGGTAATTTTACCGATGTTTTTAATTTTGTTGAAAGAGTTAGTTCAACTACTGTAAATAAAAGAAATCTTGAAGCACTAGCAATGTCGGGTGGTTTCGATTCTTTTACCGAATTAAAACGTTATCAGTATTTTGGCGATGGAGAAATTTCATTTATTGAACAGTTAATAAGATATGGTTCAAAGTTTCAGTCAGATAAAAACAATACGCAACAATCACTTTTTGGTAATATAAATCCAATAGAAATTAAACGCCCCGATATTCCAGTTTCCGAAGAATGGTCAAGGTTGTATCAGTTAGAAAAAGAAAAAGAACTTATTGGAATTTATCTTTCTGCTCATCCTCTCGATCCATTTCGCTATGATATTGAAAATTTGACTACAAATTCTCTTTCAGAAATACATGATTTAACTCCTTTTGAAGGTAGAGAAATTACTATTGCGGGATTTGTTACGGGGATACAAAATAAAATGTCGAAAACAGGAAATCCATTTTCATCTACTTCAATAGAAGACTTTAGCGATACTTTTAGATTTAGCTTATTTGGAAAAGATTTTGTTGAATATGGAAAGTATATGCAGGTAGGTATGTGCCTTTTAATTAAAGCAAATGTTAAAAGGAGAATGCGCGAAGGAAATGAGGGAGAATTAGAACTTAAGTTTTCTAAAATATCACTTTTGGCAGATTCACGAAAAGAAATTAAAAAAGTAATTTTAAAAATTCCAGTTCATAATATTAATGAAGAATTTATTTCGGAAATAGAAAAACTTTGTAAAAAATATAAAGGTAAGTCACAATTAAATTTTACAATATATTCTAATGAAGAAAAACTTTCTGTAGAAATGTTTACCAGAAATTTTGCAATCACATTGAATAATGATTTGATTGATTATTTTACAGATAATGGACTTGAATTTAAATCAAATTGAGTTAATAAAATTGGAAAACTTAATTTTGTTTATTAATTTTAGACATAAATTTTAGTGTAATTTTAACAAATTAAATAAAGAATAAAATGACTATTGAATTTACTGATGCTAATTTTGAGGAATTAGTTGTTAAATCTGATAAACCAGTATTGGTTGACTTTTGGGCAGAATGGTGTGGTCCATGTAGAATGATTGCTCCTCTTGTTCATGAACTTTCTGATGAATATGCGGGAAAAGCTGTTTTCGGTAAAGTTGATGTTGATAGCAATGTTGCTGTAGCTTCAAAATACGGAATTAGAAATATTCCAACAATTTTATTTTTCAAAAACGGACAGGTAGTTGATAAACAGGTAGGGGCTGTTCCTAAAAAAGCTTTAGCAGAAAAAATCGATAAACTTTTATAAAAAGCAATTACGGATGACTAATTGCGAATGGTTATTTATTCATTCGTAATTAATTATCCGTAATCAAAAAATATGTCGGTACTAATGGAATTTGCTATGTTTCCTACTGATGTTGGAACTAGTAAAAGCGAGTATGTAAGTAAGGTAATTGAAATGATTAGAGCAGATGTTCCTAATTATAAACTTACTGCTATGGGAACAATTATTGAAACAGAAACGCTTGCAGAAGCTTTGGCAGTTGTACAAAAAGCGCAGGATATTTTATTACCTCACACCGAAAGAATTTATTCTACAGTTAAGTTTGATATTCGTAAAGATTGTAACAATAGACTAGAAAATAAAATAAAATCAATCGAAAACCGAATTGGTGATGTAAATAAATGATCAGATTATTTATTTTACTGGCTCTGATATTCCCATCAAAGCAAATTTATTCTCAAAGCTTTATGGAAAATTCAGCATTTAAATCTGGCGAAAGAATTTCATATAACATAATGTACAACCTTGGATTTATCTGGGTTAATGCAGGCAAAGTTGAATTTTCTGTTGATAGCGTAACTTATAATAATAACCCGACTTATATTTTTAAAAGTTCTGGTTCGTCATATTCTTCTTATGACTGGGTAATGAAAGTTCGCGAAGCATTTTCATCATATTTTGATTGTAAAAATGTAAAGCCACTAAAATATGCCCGAAAATCTATTGAAGGAAGTTATTTTGCAAATGAAATATATGAATTCGATTATCAAAATAATAAACTTTATTCGCAAATAGAAAATAGTAAAACTAAACTCACAAAAGATACTTTTGATTTAAAGTTAAATGCCTATGATTTATTGTCGGCAATTTATGTTTGCAGAAATCTGGATTTTTCAAAGTATGCATTAAATACAAAAATTCCTTTCCTAATTTTTATGGATAACAAATATGAGCCGCTATATGTGAAATATTTAGGTCCGGCTGTATTTGAGGATAGGGAAGGGAAAAAATATAATTGTATAAAATTTTCAGCCAGTCTTTTATCGGGCACTATTTTTACCTCTGGCGAAAATATGAAAATATGGGTTACAAACGATAACTCTCATATTCCGGTTTATATTGAAGCCGATATTCTTGTTGGCTCGGTAAAAGCATTTATTTCGTCCTATAATGGAAATAAATGATGTGTTTTTATAAATAAATAATTTTTTACGTATTATTTTTTTGTTTTTTAGTCATAAAACTAAAAGGCGCAATATTGTATTGCCTTCTATGACTGAATTTAACGTCATTTAAAAAAGGTTTCATTTTTCTGTGGTTTTTTATCAACATTTTTTAATTTTATAGGCAACTTTTTTCTAAAAAGACTGTCTTAAATATAATTGACCCAAAAATTGTATTATGAAAAATAAGATTATCATAAAATTAACAATAATACTTGTAAGTGTATTTTTTACTTCGCAAGTATTTAGCCAATTAGTAGTAAATTCAGCTTCTACGCCAGCACAAATGGTTCAAAATACATTAGTTGGAGGTGGTGTGACTGTTTCAAATGTTACCTTTCAAGGAGTTATGTCAGGTACTTCAGGGCAGATCGCTGAATTTTCTAACGGAAATACAACTAACTTGGGTTTAAATCAAGGTATTGTAATGGCTACAGGAAATGTGTCTGGAATTCCGGCTCCGGTATCAAATCAATTAAGTGATATTTTAGCTGGAGCTGGACTAACCGAAATTGATAATTTAACCGGAGGTATTTCTTATGATGGTGCAAAATTAGAGTTTGATTTTACTCCTTTAGATAATGTAATTCAGTTTCAATATGTTTTTGGTTCTGAAGAATATTTAGAATTTGTAGGTTTAGGTTATAATGATGCATTTGCATTTTTCTTAACAGGTGCAGGTTATGCGAATCAAAACATTGCACTTGTTCCTTCAACTGTAACTCCAGTAACAATTGATAATGTTAACAATACTACAAATTCTGCATATTATGTCAATAATGAGGCTTTGGGTGGCCAAACTATTGTTTTTGATGGTTTTACTACAGTGCTTACTGCTCAGGCAACAGTTACTCCATGTACTCCTTATCATATAAAATTATGTATTGCCGATATTACCGATGGTGGATGGGATTCAGGAGTTTTTATTAAGGCAAATTCATTTTCAACTGATGCCCTAGATATAGTAGTTACATATTCAAATGGAACAACTGCTGGTGAAGGTTGCTCGACGGCAACTGTTACTGCTACAGTTGGAAATGCACCAGTTGCTCCATTAGTTGTAAATTATACAATAAGTGGAACTGCTACAAATGGAGTAGATTTTCCTGCAATTCCTGCATCTATTACAATTCCTGCCGGAAGCACATCTGCGTCTTTTGTTATAAACCCAACTTTAGATGGTATAGCAGAAGGAACAGAAACTGTAATTTTTGCAATGCCGAGTGGTTGTGGAGGAATGAATTATGATACTGTTTATATTTCAAATAATTCAGCTCTTTCTGTAAATGCAGGATTAGATCAAACGCTTTGTGCAAGCGCAATGCCTGCATCTTTAACAGCAACATCTACAGGTGGTGCTGCGCCAATAGCTTTTGCCTGGGATAATGGAGGTGGAGTTGGTGCTACAGTTAGTGTTTCGCCGGCTGCAACAACAACATATACAGTTACTGCTACTGATGCTTGCGGTCAAACTGCAACTGATCAGGTTATAGTTAATTTAAGTCCAACCCCAACTTCTACTTTTAATGCAACTACACCGATTTGTGTTGGCGATCCTTGTACTGTTACTTATAATGGAAATGCAGGTGTCGGAGCAACATATAACTGGAATTTTAATGGAGCTACCGTTCAAAGTGGATCAGGTCAGGGTCCTTATACAATTACATGGAATACTGCTGCAACATATAGTATTACTTTAACTGTAACCGAAAATGGTTGTGTAAGTACACAATCGTCACAAAATGTAGTGGTGTATGCTTTAGGTAGTACTCAATGTTGTGTTATGCCAACACCTAATGCCGGTATTGATAAAACAGTATGTTCCCTCTCAACAAATTTGCAAGGTGTTGCATCAATTCCTGTTGGAGTATGGACTTGTGTCCCAGCAACTGCAATTATTAATAATCCATCTAGTCCTACATCTGTTGTTACAGTTCCAACAGGTGGAGTGTATACATTTACCTGGACTGAGGCAAATAGTGCATCATGTACAGCAAGTGATGCCGTAGTAGTAACTTTTAATCAACCGCCAGTTGCCAATGCCGGAATTGGTGGACAAACCTGTTCTAATTCATTTAATTTGACAGGTGTTGCAAGTGTTGGGATAGGTACTTGGACAGCTTCGCCCTCTACTGGTGTATCTTTTGCAAATGCGAATAGCGCCGCAACAAATGTTACGGTAACAAATGATGGTACATATTCATTCACATGGACAGAAAATAATAATAGTTGTATTAGTTCAGCAACTGTTCAGGTTACTTTTACAACTATGCCTAATGCAAATGCCGGACCTGATGTTGCCGTTTGTCAGTTAACTAACATAATGCAAGCAGTTGCTAGTATTGGAACAGGAATCTGGACTTTGTCATCAGGACCAGGTAATGCTTCTTTTAATACTTCGAATAATCCGAATGCAACAATGACAGTAAGTGTTTCGGGAACTTATACTCTTACATGGACAGAAAATAATGGAAATGGTTGTATTAATCAGGATGATGTTATAGTTCAATTAACACAAGTACCAACTTCAGATTTTACCGCTTCAACAATTGCCTGTACTGGTTCTCAATCAACAATTACTTATACTGGAACCGGGAATGCTTTATGTACATATAACTGGACATGGAATGGTGGAAATGCAATTCCAGGAAACGGACAAGGTCCGCATTTAGTTTCATGGGTAGCACAAGGCCCACAAACTGTTGGATTAACTGTTTCTTTAAATGGTTGTACTTCAACTCAAACAATTGGTAATCTTATAAATCCTACGCCATTAGTTGCAACAATACTTCCTTCTCCATTACTCTGTAATGGTCAGATGAACGGAGCAGTTAATTTAACTCCAACAGGTGGAACATTTCCATATGATTTTTTATGGAGCAATAATTCAACTCAGGAAGATTTGTCAGGAGTTGGAGCTGGGATTTATTCTGTTGTTATAACAGATGATAATGGTTGCACAATTATAAAGGGAACAACAGTTATTGAGCCATCACCATTTATTATAAGTTGCACACCAAGTATGACTATTTGTCTTGGACAATCAACTCCCATAACAGTGAGTGCAACAGGAGGAACCGGAACGTATAATTTCTTCTGGGATGGTATGCCGTCAGCACCAGCAATAGTTGTTAACCCTGATTCCACAACAACGTACACTGCAACTGCTATTGATGGAAACGGCTGTCCTAGTAATACTGCAATTATTACTGTTCATGTATCGCCAAAAATTAATGTACTTCTTATTCAGAATGCAGATAGCGTTTGTCCGGGTGAAGCAGTAATGTTAACTCCTATTATTACCGGTGGAGTAGGGCCACCATATATGATTATAAACCAAGATGGAATGATTGTTACGCCACCAATTTATGTTTATCCTACTTATTCTGGCAATTACTCTGTTTATGTTGAAGATGCTTGTGGTACATTTGATACGAGTTCTGTATATATTAGTGTCTTACCTTTTCCGCCAGCAGATGCACTTGCGGATACAGTTTCGGGATGCCAGCCATTTACAGTTCACTTTATTGAAATAAATCCTGATGATGGACGAACATACCTTTGGGATTTTGGAGATAATGAGAATCTTTCACTGGCAAAAAACCCTGTTCATACTTATACTCAATCGGGAACTTTTACTGTAACATTAACAGTAACTTCAAAATACGGATGTAAAACAATTAAAACTTATCCCGACTTTATAACTGTTTGGCCAAAACCAGAAGCACATTTTGTATGGACACCAGAATTTGCATCTATTATTAAACCGGAAGTTCATTTTACAAATATGACTAATAATGGAGTTGGATATATATGGACTTTTGGAGATGGTGATTCAACTGCTGTTATAAATCCAACTCATACTTTTCCTGATGCAGGAAGTTATCCGGTTGAATTAATTGCAGTTTCAAATAAGGGCTGTCGCGATACAGTTATTTATCCAGTTGTAATTCAAGAGGAATATACATTTTATGGTCCAAGTGCATTTTCGCCGGATGGTGATAGGGTTAACGATTTCTTTTTTGCAATTGCACATGGAATTAAAGAAAATGGATTTTATTTAGCAGTTTATGATCGTTGGGGAGAAGTTATTTGGCATACAAATAAATATAGTGAGATATTAGAACAAAGTGAAAAGTGGGATGGAAGAGCAAAAAATAATGCACTTGTTCCTATTGGGACTTATAATTGGCTTGCTAAATTTAAAGACGACAGAGGAAATAATCATGAAGCTTCTGGAGCAGTAACTGTTGTAAGATAATTCATTAAATAATTAACAAGGAACATTTTGATTAAATGTTCCATGTTTGCACTATGTTAAGTGCTAAAAAACGGATTAATAATATACCTATTCTAGCTGTAGTGAAAGGTCTACAACCTTTAATGGCGATTAATTTATTTGTTACTAAAATGGAAGATCTACGATCTTCAAAACATAATTTACAGTATTTCCAAATATATTTTATTTTTGAACCTTGTAGAGGTTCAATTTTTGTAATAATCTAAAATAAAACAAAATACATCTTCGTAGATGATGCATTAAAACAATTATATATAAAGAAATTTGCCTTAACTTAATAATATTTCACTAAAGGCTTTGTTTAAAATCAAGTTATCTTCTTGCTGGTAGTCAAGAGACCTTTGAAGTTTAGGCAAATAAATTGATTTTATGGTAAATGGGGTTCAAATAAAGTTAACCAATTTTAAATTCAAAATTTTTCTAAAATCAAACCAATAATTCAAATTCGTATAAATCCTATATACTTATAATAAAAGTATAATTTGTACCTTTGTAAATTAAACAATTGCAGAATGGAACATAGAGACGAAAAAAAATCCCCAAGAAAAAACACAAGAAGTAGTGACAATAAAACTACCAGACAAAAACCCGTTTTTAAAAAATCTAATTTTAATAAAGATAAAAAATCATCAAAGCCATTTTCAAAAAACAATGATGATTCGATGAGGTTAAATCGTTATTTGGCAAATGCAGGAATTTGTAGCCGCCGTCAGGCAGATGATTATATTACATCTGGAGTTGTTACTATTAACGGGAAAGTTATTACAGAACTTGGAACTAAAGTTTTACCCGGCGATGTTGTGAAATTTAATAATGAAAGTATTAAGCAGGAAAGAAAAGTATATATTTTACTTAATAAACCAAAAGATTATATCACTACTGCCGAAGATGATCGTGGACGTAAAACTGTTTTAGACCTGATTCGTGGTGCTTGTCGCGAACGTGTTATGCCTGTTGGAAGGTTAGACCGAAACACTACTGGCATTTTATTGCTTACAAATGATGGTGAGATGGCCGGTAAGCTTATTCATCCTCGCTCAAATAAGAAAAAAATATATCATGTTTTTCTTGATAAGAATATAAAAATAGAGGATATGAAAGCAATATCTACAGGAATTGAACTTGATGATGGTTTTATAAAGGCAGATGATATAAGCTACGCAGATCCTGTAGACAAAACACAAATTGGAATTGAAATTCACTCTGGCAGAAACCATCTTGTTAGAAGAATTTTTGAGCATTTTGGATATAAGGTTATAAAATTAGACAGGGTTTACTTTGCCGGATTAACAAAAAAAGCTCTTCCACGAGGACGTTGGCGTTTTCTTACACCCGATGAAATAAGTATGATAAAAATGGGAGCATTTGAATGATGAAAATGGAGAAAATATTTATTTCTCTAACTTTGTTTTTCATTTTGTTTTCATTTTCTGCACTATCCCAATCTCATAAAATATCAGGTAAAGTTATAGATGAGAAAACACATGAACCACTTGCATTCGTGAATGTTGTTTATGGGTCAAAAAATCTTGGAACTTCAACAAATATCGATGGGTATTTTTCATTTCAAACTACTTCAGATAAAGCTACTTTAGTTTTTAGCTGTATAGGTTATACTGCAAAATCGATTACAATAAATACTTTAGAGCAGAAAGAGATTCTAAAAATAGGATTAAAATCTACCTTATTAGATCTTTCCGAAATAACCGTTGTTGCTGGTGTAAATCCGGCACATCGAATAATAAATGAAGTAATTGAAAACAGAGACAGAAATAATCCAGAGAAATTAAGTTCTTTCGCTTATGTTTCTTATAACAAAATGTATTTTACTGTCGACACTAAAACAAAAATTACTGCATATGATACAATAAAGGTTACTGATAAAAATAGATTAAAATATGAGAAGTATAAGTTAAAAATAAGAGATACCTTAAATGTTGATACTTTAAAAGATAAAAGTATTGATGCTTTTTTTTCAAAACAGCACCTCTTTCTTACAGAAACTGTAAGCGAACGAAAATTTATGTTTCCAGATAAAAATCAGGAAAAGGTAATTGCTTCGCGTACTTCAGGTTTAAAACAGCCATATTTTATATTGTTAGCAACTCAATTACAATCTTTTTCTTTTTATTCCGATTTAGTTGATGTTGGAAGTAAGAAGTATTTAAGTCCAGTTTCAAAATCAGCAATTAGTAAATATTTTTATCAAATAGAAGATACTATTTATTCAGAAACAAATGACACAATATTTTTAATTTCCTTTAGACCTTTAAAGGGAAAATTATTTGATGGTTTAAAAGGAGAGATACAAATTAATAGTAATCGCTATGCCTTGCAGTCGGTAAAAGCAGAGCCGTTTGAGAGAGATAAAAGTTTTGATGCAAAAATACAGCAGAAATATGAGTTTATTCAAAATTCGCAATGGTTTCCTGTGCAATTAAATACCGATTTAAAATTAACTGGTTTGCCAGTAGTTGATGAGCCCGACACATTGTTATTAAATGATAGTGTTGCAATAATCAAGAGGCATACATTACCTCTTTTAGGTGTTGGCAAAAGTTATATAGATATGATTGAGATTAACCCGTATTTAACTCCTAAACAATTCAATAATATTCAGCTGGAGATAAATAAAGATGCAGCTAAACAGGATAGCTCAATATGGACAAAGTTTCGTCCCGAGGTATTAAATGCAAAGGAACTTCAAACGTATAAAGTAATAGATAGTATTGGACAGGCAGAAAAGTTGGATACAAAACTTAAAATTCTTGAAAAATTAACAAAGGGTTACTTTTCTGTAGGTTTTTTTAATTTTGATTTTATGAAAATATTATCATTTAATAAATATGAAGGATTACGACCTGGTATAGATATTATGACAAATGAAAAAATCCTATCTTGGCTTTCCGTTGGCGGATATGGAGCATTTGGAACAAAAGATAACTGTTTTAAATATGGAGGTCGTATAAAATTTATTCCAAAAACAGAAAGCGAAACACAATTAATTACCTCTTATTCGCACGATGTTATGGAATCTGGAGCATATTCAATGCTGGAATATAAATCTTTTACTTCAACAGAATATTACAGGCAAATTTTAATAAACAGAATGGATAAATATGATGAGTATAAAACTTCGGTTATTTTTAGAAGTATACGATACCTAAAGACTGAGGGGTATGGTAAAATTTTATACTTAATGCCTTCTCAAGATTATCGGTATTTACCTCTTTCTGATAGTTTAAATAATAATTTCTCTACTACAGAAATTGGATTAAAATTTAAGTATTCGTACAAAGAAAAATTTATGAAAACATTTTTTGGGAAATATTCATTGGGTTCAAAATATCCAATTGTTTTCTTTAATGTTAGCCATGGGTTTAAGTCATCGCAGGGATATTTTGAATATTGGAAATATGAAGCAAAATTAAATGCAAATTTTGATTTAAAATTAGCAGGAAAAACGTCTGTTCAGTTAAGTGGCGGGTATGTTGACAGGTCTTTGCCTTTAACACTTTTATATACTGGTTACAGTAATTATGCTAAATTTTCTATTGATGCTTCAAATACATTTGCAACAATGAGAATGAATGAGTTTTATTCAGATAAGTTTGCCTCTTTATTTTTTAGTCATAATTTTGGAAAACTATTGTTTAAGGCTGGAAAATTCAGACCAAGTATTTCCATTTGTCAGAATATTGGATTTGGAACATTAAACAATACTGAATCACATAAAGGATATTTGTTTAATACTTTAGAAAAAGGTTATTATGAATCGGGCATTGTGTTAGGAGGCCTAATTAATCAATCAATTGCAGGATATGGCATATCTGTATATTACAGATGGGGTCCTTATGGTTTCTCAAATACTAAAGAAAATTTTACAATTAAATTATCCTTTAAATTTAATTAAATATTAGTATTTAGATCATCAAGCTGCAAGTTTTTATTAATGTTACGCATTGTTTTTGCAGTCTCGGTAAAATATTGGTGGTTTCTTATAAACTCGTACTGGAGCTTATTCCATTCGTCAATAGAGCGAATTTTACCACGTTCGTATAATTCTCTAAATAAGTTCTGTGAAACAGGTATAAAATCAGCACGTCCTAAATAATCTAAGTCAGCATCACAAAGTATTTTTTCAAGTTTTGTGCGAGGCGAAGGAGGGAATTTAGTCGCAAAAATCATTTCACTAATAGTTTGTATCTGTTGTTCTGAATAATGATGATGAGGTAAAATGTCTTTTGCCATTTTAATACTTAAAAGCTCGTGATCGTCATACCCTATTAAGAATCCTGTATCGTGAAATAATGCAGCTGTCTTTAATAACAACATCTCGTCGCGTGTAATGCCTTCACCTAGTCCAAATATTTCTACCTGAACAATTACGTCAATTGTATGCTTAAGATTATGGTAATAAAGATCTTTTGGTAATCCTAAATCAAGCTTAGTCATTATTATTTCCTCTAGGTCATCAAATCTGATAAACTGCATTTTTTTGAAAAATTTCTCGTTAGGAGTAATGCCTTCGCCATTCACAGATAATTCTGGTTTTATACCCCTAACAAAGTACATGTCAATTTCGCCTTTATATTTTACCGGTAACTTTCCGCGATAATCGCAATCGAAGTAATCTTTAACTAAGTCATATGTTATTTCAGAAATATTAATTTCACCCGCTTTACCAGAGGATTCCATTCTGCTTGCAATATTTACTGTATCTCCCCAAATGTCATATGAAAATTTCTTACTTCCAACAACTCCGGCTATTACCGGACCTGTATGAACACCAATACGGATGTCCCATTCATTTTCAGACTCAACCCTTAATATTTTCATAAATTGCTGCATCTCAATTGCAGACATAACTACATCAATTGGGTTGGTTCTGTTTTTTTGTGGAATTCCACCTGCGCACATGTATGCGTCACCAATTGTTTTAATTTTTTCTATATTAAGTTTCTCAACAACAATATCAAATTGAAGAAAAAATTTATCTAACTCATCTAAAAGTTTTTCTGGATTCATGTGCTCCGCAATCATTGTAAATCCTTGCACATCGCTGAATAGAACCGTTACCATCTTATATTTTTTTCTGGTAGCGTGTCCTTTAGATGCTAATTCTTCTGCAGTATCTTTTGGTAAAATATTAGCAATTAATTCTTCTGCTCTTTCTTTTTGTTTAACAAGTTCTTCGGTTCTTTCGGCAAGTAAATGTTCTAGTTTAAATTTTTCTTGAGCATATAAATAGGCTCTCCATTTTAAAAGCATTATTATAAAACTTGCTAACAATATAATATAAATAATCATTGCATACCATGTTCGCCAAAGCGGAGGTTTTATAATATAATGATAACTTGCTTCTTTGGATATATTGTTATATATGTTTTTTGCTCTTACATGAAAAATATATTCCCCTTCTGAAAGATTAGTATATTCTTTAATATGATTTTTTTCCCATGGAGACCAATCTTTGTCAAAATTTTCTAAAAAATATTGAAAATATACATCTTCCGGGCTTTCGTAAAATGGAGCAGAGAAATTAAAAACAATGTGATTATAACGATAATTAAATTTTGGTATAATGGTATCAATTTTACCGTCAGTTAAACGCGTGTATACGCCACAGTATACAATAGAGTCGTAACCAATGATTATTTTTCTTAACATTGTTTGTAATGCAGATGTGTCGTTGTTATAATATTTGGTGTCAAACCGAATTAAGCCATCAAAACTGCCAAACCAAACTACATTATTTAGGTCGGTAAATATAGATTCAATTGTAAAATCTTTTATTTTCTTAAATGGAACAGTTACAAGTGTGTATTTTCTGCCTTGTCCATTATAATATGCCAATGCCGTTTCTTTTGCATATACACCTTCAGTACCTGTGCTTAACCATAAGTTTTTATTTGAATCTTCACTAATTGGAAATACCCAGCGATTACCGTTTTTAAAATTAAAGCCAATTAATGTGTCAATATAAAATTCATTTTTCTCTTTGTTAAATCTATATAGCCCTTTTTGAGTGGAAAACAAAGTGCCCATCGAAGAAGAATACACATCTAACCAATTATAATTTTTAGGCAATCCATGTCTTTCTTTATAAGAAACAAAACTTGCAGTATTACTCCAGCCCTTTGTTAAGTCTACTTTAAAAGTTCCGTAATAATCTGTACCTAACCATAAGGTTCCGTCATTTTCTTCTGAAATAGTTCTTACTTGTTCATTTAGTTTTGTAAGTCTTCCTAGATCTACCCATTTTCCGTTTTTAAAACTCAATGCCGAAAGCCCATTAGATTTTCCAAGATAAATAATATTAGGATGTTTTTTTGATCGTACAATTGCTTCAAGTTGTCCTTCAGATATTTTTATTGCTTCATCTGTTTTAATTAAATAAATACCATCGGCTGCAGAAACAAGCAAGCCCTCTTCCATTATAAAAAAACGATTACAATCAGAAGTTAAATTTTTAATGGGAATAAATTTTTCTGAAGCAAAATTTATTTTATTAAAGTTATCATCAAGATGTGTTTTTAGATAAAAGGTACCTTGAGAAGTAGCTATAAATATTCTTCCTTTATAACGGCAAATTGCAGAGATGCTTCCATGAACGCCTGTGTTTCTGTTAAAATATGTAAACGCTGAAGGTACTTCTGTTCTGCATATTCCATTGTTTAAACTCAACCATAAATTATTATGACGATCTAAATACATGTCATGAACAAAGTCATTATACAATCCATTTTTCTCATTTAAACCAGTTATATATTTACCGTTTTTATCTATAACTACAAAACCACCTCTTTCTGTGCCTATTGCGTAAAAACCATCATAAACAGGAATAGCACATGTATAGCTATTAAGGTTCATAAAAGAGTCAACATCAGTAATAAATGGCTTAACTATACCAGTTGTACTTAAAACTTTAAACCCTTTTTCTGTTGTTTTTATTAAAAGATCTTTATTAAAAGGTAATATGCCAATAATTGATTGATTAGAAAATGCCTCGCTTCCTGCAATTTTTAACATTTTTGATTCCACAAATTTGAATATTCCACCTGGCTGTCTCGAAACAAAAATTTGATTATTTATTTTAAAAATATTTATTTCTACAGAAGAACTATCAATCATTTTAAGGTTTACCTCGTCCCATAAATAAAGTCTTGATCCTGCAACAAAAAATACATTTTTGTTTTGGGTAACAATTTTAGAAATTTGACCTATGTTTCTGTTTTTCGGTGGTAATTTATTTAATAAGCTAATAAATTCATTAATATTTTGCTTGTTTCGTGATAAGTATCCAA
This sequence comes from uncultured Bacteroidota bacterium, assembly GCA_903837285.1. Classification (GTDB taxonomy): domain Bacteria; phylum Bacteroidota; class Bacteroidia; order Bacteroidales; family GWA2-32-17; genus GWA2-32-17. The sequence continues at coordinate 21,101 of CAILUD010000084.1, forward strand.
AGTTATTATAGCTCCCAATATAAATTTTACTATTAATGTCGGCTGCTAAGCAAGGAATGCCATTTTGAGGAATAAGCCGCCATGAATTTCCGTCATATTCTAAAATACCACTTAAATTCCCAACATATAAAATGCCTTCACTATCTTCGGTTATAGAATAATTTTGACTTTCGTATCCATAGCTTTTTGGTGGAAAATTTTGAGCAAATGGGACGCCCATTTCATTTTCTTGGCTAAATGATGCTGTGCTAATTGCCTGAAATGTAATTAGTAAACATATTTTTGTAAGAATTAAATAAAAATATATAACTTTGCTATCTTTAAGTAATTTCATATCAGAGTAAACTAGAAGTATTAAATTCGTTGTAAACATAAAAAAAATACGACAATTATTATGGAAAATGGAAAAAAAACAATTTTGGTGCCATGGGACTTTACAGAAGTTGCCGAAAATGCTCTTTTACATGCAGTTCGTTTAGTGAAAGCTATTAATGCAACTATTACTTTAGTGCATATAGCAAATAATCAAAGAGATGCTGAGGTTGTTCTTCCTAAAATGGAAGAGATTACTAAGGATGCTTCTTTAAAATATAATATTGAAGTTAGGGGAATAGTTAAGGAAGGTAACATTTTTTCTACAATAAAAGAATGTGCCGAGGAACTTGAAGCTACTTTTGTTGTTATGGGAACTCATGGTATTAAAGGAATGCAGAAACTTACAGGGAGTTGGGCTTTAAAAGTAATTGCAAATTCATCAATACCTTTTATTGTAGTTCAGGGCAAACCCGAACATGATGCTTTTGCAAAAATGGTTCTTCCTATTGATTTTAGTCAGGAAAATAAAGAAAAGTTACGTTGGGCGGTTTATATTTCATCTTATTTTAAAACCAAAATGTTTCTTTTTATTCCTCACGTTGTTGATGAAGTTTTATTAAGAAAAACTAAGGCTAATTTATCTTTTGCAAGAAATTATTTTGATGAAAGAAACGTTTCCTATGAAATTATAGCTTCACAGAAAAAAGGAAAATTCTCAGAACAAACAATACATTTTGCTACTGAAATTGATGCTGATATGGTAATGATTATGACTACCAAACAACCTAGATTAACCGATTATGTTTTTGCTGCAGACGAGCAACAAATAATTGCTAATAGTTCTAAAATTCCAGTAATGTGCGTTAATCCACGTTCAGATTTAAAAAAGCATACTGGTTTTCATTGATTTAACTTAAAATAATAATATATTAATCCGCTACCTTAAAAATAGCGGATTTTTTATTTGTAAAATATATTAAATTGAGTTTTTAAGAATTTATGTTATTTGGTTAACTTTTTTAGATTAATCACTGCCTAACTGATTTTAAGCTGCTATTAAATTTTTCAGCGCACAAAATAATAGGTAAAAATACCTGCGTAGATTATTTAAAAACACGTGAATTTGCTCTTTGGGTATCCCATTTCATAAACGAAATTTGGTGCTTAATTTATTTATCAACCTAAAGTTATTAATTATGGAAAAAAAATTAACTCATTGGTTAAAGTTTAAAAAAACTTTGCCATTTAAAAGTTTAATTACATTTTTATTTCTGTTATTTGTTGGGATTTCAGCTAATAGTCAAAGTGTATTGATTATTTATGATGATTCTCCAACTAATACCAATACTCTTTCATTGAAATCTTCGCTTGAAGCAGCGGGATTTACAGTTGCGCTTAGTTCTGTAAATGAATCATCATGGGATAATTCCAATCCTGCATTAACAAATTACAATGCTGTAATTCATTTAAACGGAACAACCTATTCTACTCAAATGCCAGTAGCTGGACAAACTGCGCTTATGGACTTTGTACAAAATAAGGCAGGAGTTTTTATTGGTTTTGAATGGAGTGCTTATCAAATTGGTAACGGAGAAATGTTAACCATGCGCGATTTGGTTCTGTTTGATAGGACTGGTGGGTCAACAAGTACCAGCACTTATACCGAAGTTCCGGCACAATCTGGGCACGTTGTTTTATCAAATGTGCCAGCTACATTTTCTCTTCCTACTGCTGGTTTAAATGTTGGTCCATTGCATACTTTTGCTACAAGCCCATCAACACTTTTAATGACTGAAGGCACAAATGGTGGTCTTGCTATCAGAGATTTTGGAAATGGGCATGTGTTAAATTTTAATCATGCGGGTAATTATAGTTCTTCAACTGTATTAGCAGATGCTAATGTTAAACAAATTATTGTTGATTTTATTAAAAATTATGCAAGTAGTAAAAACTCACTTTATTTTGATGGGGTTAACGATTTTGTGAATTGTGGCAACAATGCGTCAACACAAATTGGCGGAACAGCTTTAACTTTGGAAGCATGGATAAAGCCCACCACTTTTGCTGCAAATTATTGGGAAAATACTATAATAGATAAACACAATACTTCACAGCAAGGATATTCGCTTCGCTTTGGCGGTTCAGGAATTCTTAGTTTTAATATTGGAAATGGAACAAGTTGGTCAGAAATATTAAGTCCAGCTAATTCACTTGTAATTAATCGCTGGCAACATGTTGCTGGTGTATATGATGGAACCAATATGAAAATTTATATTAATGGTGTACTTATAAATACTACATCAGTTAATATCAATATTTCAGCAAATACTGCAAATAATTTATATCTAGGTGAATCACAAATATTTACAGGACGAAGGATGACGGGAAATATTGATGAAGTAAGTATTTGGAATTCAGCAAGAACTATTGCGCAAATAAATGCTGACATGAGAAATGTTATTGACCCAACAATTAATCCAAGTTTAAAAGCTTATTATCAGTTTGATCAAGGTGTATCAAGTGGTAGCAATTCTTTGGTAACAAGTTTAACAGATAAAACTACTAATTCCAATACTGGAACTTTAAACAATTTTGCATTGTCTGGTTCAATATCAAATTGGGTGGAGAGTTATGCAATGGTAGCACCTGATGCACAAGATGCAATTAATCCCTGTGCAACTACATTTACTGCAAGTTGGACTGCTCCCGCTGTAGGTACTGTGGAAAAATATTATCTTGAAGTAGCAACTGATGCAGCTTTTGCAAATAAAATTGCAGGGTATAATCCATATAAAGATATGGGAACTTCTTTATCAGAAAACCTTACTGGATTAACAACTGGTACAACATATTATTATAGAGTTCGCGCTTTTAAATCTACAGTTGGTGATGTAGGTGCTATATATCCTGCAGAATCAATTATTTTGCCAGCTGTTATAACAGCCACTACTTCTCAAACTAATGTTAGTTGCAATGCTGGAACTACTGGTTCAGCTACAGTTGTTGCATCTGGCGGAATGGGCGCTTACACATATTTATGGACTGGTGGTGGAACAACTGCAACTAAGAGTAGTTTAGCTGCTGGAACATATGTTTGCACAATAACTGATGCCAGTACTTGTTCAATTACTAAATCATTTACTATATCAGAACCAACAGCATTAACAGCTGCAACTTCTCAGGTAAATGTTTTATGTAATGGTAATTCTACCGGTTCTGCAACAGTGACTGCAGCAGGTGGAACAACAACTTATTCTTACTTATGGACTGGTGGTGGAACAACTGCAACAAAGAGCAGTTTAACTGCTGGAACTTATGTTTGTACAATTACTGATGCAAATTCATGTTCAATTACTAAATCATTTACAATTACCCAACCTGCAAATGCATTAACTGCCACTACAAGTCAGGTAAATGTTTTATGTAATGGTAATTCTACTGGTTCCGCAACAGTAACTGCAGCAGGTGGAACAACAACATATTCATACTTATGGACAGGTGGTGGAACAGCTGCAACAAAGAGCAGTTTAACTGCAGGAACTTATGTTTGTACAATAACTGATGCAAATTCATGTTCAATTACTAAATCATTTACAATTATTCAACCTACTGCTATAACTGCAACAACAGCTCAAGTTAATGTAAGTTGTAATGGTG